>DASTGH010000151.1:0-6936 GCA_035719345.1 Anaeromyxobacteraceae bacterium | reverse complement strand
GCCAGCGCGCGCCGCAGCGGCGGAAGGCCGAGCAACGGTCCCGCCAGCGCGGCGAGGGAGAGCGAGCGCGCGACGGCGCGCGGCACGACCATGTAGACCTCGAGGTCCGGGATGCCGGTCGAGCGCCAGGCGGTGGCGAGGTCGCCCCACGGGATCTGCACCGCCGGGCGAGGGCGCCCGTCGCCCAGATCCAGGGTGGCGCGCCGGAACGGCCGGACCGCGACCAGAGACCCGCCGCAGCGTACGAGCCCCTTCGACCCGAGTCGCTCCACCATCGTGAGCGCCGTCCCGCGCGACACGCCGCCCAGCGCGGTGAAGGCGAGCCGCAGCCGCGTCGCGCCGGGGAGCCTCGCCGCCACGTGCGCCGCGAGCGCGTCGGAGGGGACGACGTCGAACCCGACGCCGGGGAGGAGCATGACGCCGGCCGCCTCGGCGCGGGAGGAGAGCGCCGCCATCCGCTCGAAGACGTCCACCTCGCCGGTCACGTCGAGGTAGTGGCAGCGCGCCTCGAGGCAGGCGTCGACCATGCTCCGCCAGGTGTGGGCGAACGGGCCGGCGCAGTGCAGCAACGCGCCCACGCCCGCGAGCGCCCTCGCCGCCGCCGCCGGGTCATCGAGCGCGAAGGCCCGCGCCTCGAGCCCGAGCTCCGTCGCCAGCGCCCGGAGCGGCGCCTCGCGCCGGCCGGCGAGCACCGGGCGCAGCCCTCGGGCGACGGACCGACGCGCGACGAGCTCTCCGGTGTACCCATAGGCGCCGTAGATCATCCCGGCCGCAGGCATCCTGCCGGTCTACCGCCGCGAGCCCCGCCGCGCGAGCCTCCGGTGCGTAGGTTTTCTCCCATGGAATGGAAGGTCTGGCCGGGCCGCCCGCACCCGCTCGGAGCCACGCTCGAGGCCGAAGGCGTCCACTTCGCGGTGTACTCGAAGGGCGCCGAGCGCGTGGAGGTCTGCCTCTTCGACGAGCGGGACCCGGCGCGCGAGATCGCACGCCTCCCGCTCGCCGACCGCACCGCGCGCGTGTGGCACGGGTTCGTGCCGGGCCTGCGGGCCGGCGCGCTCTACGGCTTCCGCGCCTGGGGCCCGTACGAGCCGGCGAGCGGGATCCGGTTCAACGGGAACAAGCTCCTCGTCGACCCGTACGCGCGCGCGGTGACGGGAGAGGCCGACTTCAAGCAGCCCATCTTCGCGTACCGCCTGGGCGAGGGCGACGACGCGTTCTGCGATCGCGACAGCGCCGCGGGCGTCCCCAAGGGCGTGGTCCTCGGCGACGGCTTCGACTGGGGCGACGACCGGCCCCCGCGCACGCCGTGGCACCGGTCGATCATCTACGAGCTGCACGTGAAGGGCTTCACGGCGCGCCACCCGGAGGTGCCGGAGCCCCTGCGCGGCACGTACGCGGGCTTCGCCCACCCGGCCGCCGTCTCGCACCTGAAGCGCCTCGGCGTGACCGCGGTGGAGCTCCTGCCGGTGCACGAGTTCACCGACGACGCCTACCTGACCGAGAAAGGGCTGCACAACTACTGGGGCTACTCGACGCTGTGCTACTTCGCGCCCGAGCAGCGCTACGCGTCCTCACGCGCGCCGGGCGCGGTGGTGGACGAGTTCAAGGCGATGGTGAAGGCGCTGCACCAGGCCGGCATCGAGGTCATCCTCGACGTGGTCTACAACCACACGTGCGAGGGGAACCACCTCGGGCCCACGCTGTCGCTCAAGGGGCTCGAGAACGGCAACTACTACAAGCTGTCGCCCGAGGACCCGCGCTACTACTGGGACTCGACCGGCTGCGGCAACACGCTCAACGTCTCGCACCCGCAGACGCTGAAGCTCGTCATGGACTCGCTGCGCCACTGGGTGACCGAGTACCACGTCGACGGCTTCCGCTTCGACCTCGCCACGACGCTGGCGCGCGACCCGTGGGAGTTCAATCCTCGCTCGAACTTCCTCCAGGCCTGCCACCAGGACCCGACGCTCGCGAACGTGAAGCTCATCGCCGAGCCCTGGGACGTGGGCAACGGGGGCTACGAGGTCGGCCACTTCCCCGTGTTCTGGTCGGAGTGGAACGGCCGCTTCCGCGACACGGTGCGCCGCTTCTGGAAGGGCGACATCGTCCACGACGAGCTGGGGTGGCGCCTCAGCGGGTCGGCCGACCTGTACCGGGGACAGGGCCGGAAGATCTACGCCAGCGTGAACTTCGTCACCTGTCACGACGGCTTCACGCTGCGCGACCTCGTCTCGTACGACCACAAGCACAACGAGGCGAACGGCGAGCAGAACCTCGACGGCGCCGACGACAACGCCTCGTGGAACCATGGCGTGGAGGGCGAGACGGACGATCGCGCGGTGAACGACCTGCGCGACCGGCAGCAGCGCAACCTCCTCGCCACGCTCCTCCTGGCGCAGGGCGTGCCCATGCTCTGCGCCGGCGACGAGATGGGGAAGACGCAGCGCGGCAACAACAACGCCTACTGTCAGGACAACGAGCTGTCCTGGCTCGACTGGAAGCTGGACGCCCGGCGGCAGGCGCTCCTCGGGTTCACCATCCGCATGATCCGGCTCCGGCAGGACCAGCCGGTCCTGGAGCGGCGCCGCTTCTTCTCCGGCGAGCACCTCGGCGACTCGTCGCTGAAGGACCTCGCCTGGTTCCGGCCCGACGGGCAGGAGATGACGGCCGAGGACTGGCGACAGCCCTACATCCGGTCCCTCGCCTACCTCCTCGCCGGCGACGCCATCGCCACGCCCGACGAGCGGGGCGAGCGCATCGTGGGCGACACGCTGCTCGTCCTCATGAACGCGCACCACGAAGCGGTGCGCTACACGCTGCCCGCCATCGAATGGGGGCGGGAGTGGCGTATCCTGGTCGACACGGCCGGCGCCAGCGACGCGAAGCAGGACGTGCTCTTCGCCTCGGGTCAGGTGGAGGTCGCCGGGCGCTCGCTGCTCGCCCTGTCGCGGCCGCACGTGCCGAGGTGAGCGCGCCGCCGCTCAGAGCCGGAAGCGCCCGATGAGCGGGACGTGATCGGAGAGGCCGGCGAACGGGCCGCGGCGGTCGCCGAAGGGCGAGGTGTCCGCGAGGTCGACCCACTGCACGCCGTTCCCGAAGAAGACGTGGTCGAGGTGCATGCGCAGGCGCATGAAGCCCGCCGTCGGGAAGGCCCGCGGGTCTCCGTGGTCGGTGAGCCCGCAGTGCTCCTCGGCGCAGCGGAAGCCCGCCTCCCCGGTGAGGAAGCGGTAGACGGGCGAGCCCGGTGCGGAGTTGAAGTCGCCGCACACCACGAACGGCTCGTCGCCCGCGTGGCGCCGGACGAAGGCGGCGAGCGTGCGGGCCTCGTGCAGCTGGTTCGGCCCCCACCCCATGCGCAGCTTCTCCGCCCAGAACTCGCGGGCGAAGGGCGTGGGGAGGGACAGGTGCGTGTTGAACACGTGCAGCGGCTGCCCGGAGGGCGTCTGCACGCGCAGGTGCGCGCAGATGCGGGTCTGCTTGCGATCGCGCCATCGCTCCACGTGGTGGTGGGTGATGTGCTCGGGCGAGGCGACGTTGTGCCCCGCCACCTTGAGCCGCGTCCCGTGCACGAGCACCGCCAGCCCGGTCGTGTAGATGGGCACCCCGCGCAGCTGGTTCACGTGCGCCCGGAAGTAGAAGCTCTCGTAGGGCGAGCGGCGGGCGTCGCCGGCGAAGGCCCCATCGACCTCCCGCATGAAGCCCTCGAGCTGGGTCTCCCCCAGCTTCCGCCCCCGGCAGGCGACGCGCGAGCGGATGGAGATGGTCTCGATCTCCTGGAGACACACCACGTCGGCCAGCGGCTCCAGCAGGGCGAGGCGCGCCGCGATGCTCCGCTGGCTGGCGCGCGTGGAGGCGAGCCCCTTGAGCGCGTGCCCGAAGTACCGGACGTTGTAGCTCACCACCCTCAGGGGCGACCGCGGCACGGGGCCGGATCCTAATCGACCCCCGGGGCATTGCCCCGTTTCCGAGCGGACCCCAACGTTGTTGGGACATGCCCCCCACCACCCGCGTCCAGCTCGCACGGCTCGCGTACGACGCTGCGCTGCGGGCGGCGCGGGAGCGCTCCACTCCGCACACCTGGGGCCGGCTGCTCCGCGCCGCGCGGAACCTCCGCGAGGCCTCCGAGGAGCGGCGCGGCCGCGCGGTCCACGACACCCGCCGCGGCGACTGAGGCGCGCTCCCGTCCGGCGCCCGCGCTCGCGATGGGGTGCGCGGGATACGCCCCCCGCCGGGAACGCCCCCTCGCCGCTCAGCCCGCCGTGCCGCACAGCCGGCGGAGCACGCGTGCGAGCTGGAGGTAGTTCACCGGCTTCTCCAGCACCGCCGAGGCCTGGACCGCGTGCCAGCGCGAGGGCGGCGTGCCGGTCATCACCACCACCGGCACGTCGCGCCAGGCGGGATCCTGGCGGAGGCGGACCAGCATCTCCTCGCCCGAGAGCCGCGGCATGAGCAGGTCCATGACCAGCGCGTCGGGGGGCGGCGCCTCACGGGCCTTCTCCACCGCGTCCAGGCCGTCGAACGCCGTCCGCACCGCGAACCCCTCGAGCTCCAGCGCCTCGGCCATGACCTCGCGGAGCTCCCGGTCGTCCTCGACGAGCAGCACGGACGGCGGATGGGAGGCGGGCATGGGGGACCTCAGGCGATGGGGAGCGCGAGCGTGAAGGTGGCGCCGCGGCCCGGCCCCTCGCTGGCGGCGCCCAGCGAGCCGCCGTGCGCCTCGGCCAGCGTGCGCGCGACGTAGAGGCCGAGGCCCAGGCCCTCCACCCGCCCGGCGGCCGGGCTGCGGTAGAAGCGCTCGAAGATGCGCGGGAGGTCCTCGGCGGCGATGCCGCGACCCTGATCGGCGACCTCGACCACGAGGCGCCCGCCGTCCGCGCGCGCCCGCAGCGACACCTCGCCCGCCGAGTACTTCAGGGCGTTCGAGACGAGGTTGAGGAGGATGCGCTCGAGCCGCAGCGGGTCGGCGCGGACGGCCGGCAGCCGGAGCGGGAGCTCGAGGCGCACGCGCTCGGTGGGGAGCGGGCCCTGGTGCCGCTCCAGGAGCTCGCCGGCGAAGGCGGCGAAGTCCACCTCCTCCGGCTCCACGGCGAGGTGTCCGCCGCGGATCTTCGCGATCTCGACGAGGTCGTTGATCATGGCGGTGATGCGCTTGGCGCTGGCCGCGATCGAGCCGAGGCGCCGCTCCGCCACGTCCCCCGGCCGCGAGCGGAAGAGCAGCTCCGCCTGGTTCACGATCACGGCCAGCGGGGTCCGCACGTCGTGGGAGAGCGTCCGGACCAGGTCCTCCTGCTGGTCCTGCAGGTCGCGGAGCGCCGTGACGTCGGTGAAGGTCGCGACCGCTCCGAGGAGGGCGCCGTCCGGTGCGCGCAGCGGGGCGCCGGAGATCGCGATCCAGGTGCGGCGGCCCCGCCCCTGGATGCCGACGACCATGCCATGCGTCGTCTCGCCGCGCAGCGCGCGCGCCACGGGCAGGGCGTCCGCCGCGACGGGCTGCCCCTCGGCGGTCTGCATGTCGAGGTCCCGCGCCCGTTCCTCGTACGTCATGCCGAGGTGCTCGAACCCGTACCCCGCGATCTGCCGGGCCGCCTCGTTGAAGCGGACGAGGCGCCCGCCGGCGTCGAAGAGGAGCAGCCCGTTCGCCATCGAGGAGATGACGCCGTCGAGGGAGGCGGACTGCCGGCGCACCTCGTCGAGCAGCCGGGCCTTCTCCGCCGACGCCTGCCGCTCGGCGGTGAGGTCGCGGACCGTGAGCACGTAGAGGTCGGGCTCGCCCCGCCCGTCGTAGACCACCGTCCCGCCGTAGGCGAAGACGAGCCGCTCACCCGTGTCGCGGCGCACCACCTCCACCTCGTACCCGTCGAAAGGCCCGAGGCCGCGCATGAGGCGCCCGAGCGGCCACTCCTCGAGGGGCAGCGACCCGGGGCGCCCCGGCAGCGAGAGCTGGAAGACCGCCGCGAAGTCGCGGAGGTGCCGCTGGTACTCGGCCGGGCTGGCGAAGCGGTGGAGCCGCGCCGCCGCGTCGTTGGCCAGGACGACGTTCCCGAAGCGGTCGGCGATGAGCACGCCCTCGGTCATCGCCTCGACCATGGCCTGGAGGCGAAGGAGCTCGCGCGCGCTGGCCGCCGCCTCCGCCTCGGCCGCGCGCCGCGCGCGGACCTGCTCGGTGATCTCGAGGGCGAGGATGGCGAGGTCGCGCTGGCCGCCGGCGCGGTCGAGCGGCAGGAGCGACCATCGCCACCAGGTGACCCCGCGCTCGAACCCCTCGTGCCGGTATTCCTCGTCGACGTGCGGCACGCCGGTCTCCATCACGCGCCGGAAGAGGGCCGTCAGGCCGGACTCGTCGGCCCTGGGCACGAAGTCCGCGAGCACGCGGCCCTCGACGCCGCGCGAGCGCCAGGGCTCGTCGAGGAAGCGGAGGTAGGCGGGGTTGGCGACGCGGACGCGCAGGGTGTCGCCGTCGAGCACGCAGATGCCGGCCGGCACCGCCGCGAGCAGCCGCTCGTAGAGGCGGCGCTCCTCCTCGCGCGCCGTCTCCGCGAGGAGGCGCGCGCGGTCCCGGTCCCGCACCGGCTCGGTGCGGTCCAGCGCCATGAGGAGCACGTGATCGGGGAGCCCGTCCCGGCCGCGGAGCCGCTCGCAGGAGAAGCTCAGCCACATGCGCCCGCGCGCGCGGCCCGGCGCCGGCCGCACCTCGAGGGGAGCGTCGTCGCGCTGCAGCCGCTCGCCGGTCTCGAGCACGCGCCGGAGCGCGGGGCCGAGCTCGGGCCACGCCTCGGGCCACGCGTCGGCCAGCGATCGCCCGGGCACGGCCTCGCGCGCGAGCTGCTGGAACGCGGGGTTGAGCCGCTCCACCACGAACGCGGGCCCGCGCAGGAGCGCGATGGCGACGGGCGCCGCCTCGAGGACGGCCTCGTGCAGCTCGGTCTCGAAGGTGGT
>DASTGH010000150.1:0-3957 GCA_035719345.1 Anaeromyxobacteraceae bacterium | reverse complement strand
GCCGACCCCGACCGGCTGGCGCGCTACGCCGTGGCGGCGACGCCGATCGAGGAGATCATGAAGCTGCGCATCGCCTCGCGCCCGGCGAGCCGCACGCAGGCGCTCTCGTTCCAGGACCTGCGCGCCATCTCCTGGGTGTTCTCGTGGAACCAGAGCCGGCACGGGCTGCCCGGCTGGTTCGGCCTGGGCACCGCGCTCGAGGCGGTCATCGCCGCCGAGGGCCTGGAGCGGGCGCGCTTCCTCCACCGCGACTGGCCCTTCTTCCGGGCGCTCGTCGACAACGCGCGGCTGGCGCTGACGCAGGCCGACCTCGAGGTCGCCGAGCACTACGCGCGGCTCGCCCCGCCCGAGGCGCGGGGCCTCTTCGATCTCATCCGCGCCGAGCACGAGCGCACCGTGAAGGGGGTCCTGGCCGTCACCGGCGACCGCGCGCTCATGAGCCCCTGGCCCGCGCTCGCCTTCTCCGCGGAGCGACGGAACCCGTACATCGACGTCGTCTCGCACGTGCAGATGGAGCTGCTCTCGCGGCTGCGCCGCGCCGAGGGCGCCGAGAAGGATCGCGTGCGCGAGGTGCTGTTCCTCGCCATCAACGGCATCGCCGCGGGGCTGCAGTCGGTGGGGTGACCTCTATCCGCTGGCCGTGCCCCGGCGGTGCGCGCCGAGCAGGAGGTCGCGGTGCGTCCGGTCCTGCCGCGCCAGCTCCAGGAAGAACCCGCGCACCCGCGCGTCGGCGCCGTCGGCGAGGAGCTCGGCGTGCGTGGCGTGGCTGCGCTCCTCCAGGTCGGCGAGGTGCGCCTTGAGGCCCGGCAGGTCGTCGCGCCAGCGCCCGGAGGCCACCGCCGATCGCATCTCCTCGATGCTGCGCTCGGCCCCCTCGATGCTGGCGAGCGCTCCGCGCTCCAGGTGGAAGAGCGCGGCGTCGTTCCGGTAGTGTGCGGCAAGGAGCCGCACGCGCGCCGCGTGCTGGAGCTCCTCCTGCGAGAGCCGCTCGAAGAGCGCGCGGTCGTCCTCGCCCCAAGGATAGCTCCTGGCGATGGCGGCGTAGAGCTCGGCGGCGGCGCGCTCGAACTGCTCGGCCCGGCTGAAGATCTCGAACGCGCTCGCCATGGTGCAGGGCCGCCGGTCCGGGTGTAGGCCCGGCGGCCACTCGCTGCAACTGCGGACCGCCCGCACGGACGGCCGGACCCGCCGTCGCATTCACGGATCAGGTCCCTGCACCATGGCCCCGGCGAGGCGTAGTACAGAGGCGCATGCGCCCTCGCCCGCCCGCCACCGTGTGGATCGCCGTCGCCGCGCTCGGCGTGGTCGTCGCGCTGCAGGCGGCGCTGGCGTGGTTCTACGCGCGCGGGGGAAACGTCGGATGGTGGCGGTTCGCCTTCGCCATCGCGCTGTTCGCGGCGCTCATCGCGGGCCTCGTCCGGGGATCGCGCCTCGCCTGGCTCTGGGGGCGCTTCCTGACCCTCGTCCTCGGCGTCGTCATGGCGGCGAGCGTGGCGGCCGGGCTCGCCCGCCACGAGCTGCCGGTGCTCGTCGCGGCGCTCGCCATCGGCGGCGTGGCCATCCCGCTCTTCGCCGCCTCGCTCGCGCTGGGGCGGCCCTCGGCCCACGACTTCTTCCAGCTGGTGTGCCCGGCGTGTGGACAGCAGAGCTCCTTCGGCGCCGATTTCCTCTTCCGCAAGGCGCGGTGCCGCCGCTGTCACACGGAGTGGTGAGCCCCGAACGACCGGGTCACGTCCCGTTTCAGTGTCCCATCATCGACAGCGTGGCTGGCGAGCGTCGGATTTCCGAGCAGCCCGCTGGACGTGATGCGGGGGCGCGCTGAACCGGCGCCCCATGTCTCGGGCACTTGGCGCGCGGGGGGCCGGGCGCCGGCGGTGGCACCGGGGCTGCAAGGGGGGGGAGTCGTGACGCCGTACGACCGACCAGCCGATTCGCGCTGGCACCGCCTCTACCTCGGGATCTTCGCGCTCGCCGCGCTGGCGATGCTGCTCGCGACGGCGTGGCTGCGCTTCCTCGTGCCTGCGCGGCACGGCGCACCCCGCCTGCGCGACGTCACCTGGCTCTCGCCGCCGGGACGCTGAACAGGACGCGTAGCCCCTCGCCCGGCGCGCTCTCGGCCGCGATGCGGCCGCCGTGCGCCTCCACGATGCGCTTCGACAGGGCCAGGCCGAGTCCCACCCCGCCCGTGCTGCGCGCGCGGCTCCGGTCGGTGCGGAAGAACGGGGTGAAGAGCCGGGGCAGGTCCTCGGCATCGACCCCCACCCCCCGATCGCGGACCTCGACCTGCACCCCGTCACCGCCGGCCCGCGCGCGGAGCTCGACCGCGGCGCCCTCGCCCGAGTGCTTGGCGGCGTTGTCGAGGAGGTTGTCGAGCGCGCGGCGCAAGAGCGCCGGGTCCGCGTCGAGCGCCGGCAGCGCGCCCTCCATCGACACCGACAGCGGCCGATCGGGATGCGCCGACCGGAAGCGCTCCGCCGCCCGCTCCACGAGCGCGGCCGCATCGCAGCGCTCGCGCCGGAGCGGCAGGTCCGCGCCCGGCCCGCGCCCCTCGGCCAGGTCGAGGCGCGCCGCGGTGAGCACGTCGTCGACGAGCCGGTCCAGCTCGCCGAGGTCGGCGGCGATCTCGCCCAGGAAGCGGCGCGAGCGCGCCACGTCGCCCTCCGCCGCCAGCTCCAGCGCCACCCGGATGCGCGCCAGCGGCGTGCGCAGCTCGTGCGAGACGTCGGCGAGCAGGCGCTTCTCGCGGCGGATGAGCGCCTCGATGCGTTCCGCCATCTGGTCGAAGGCCTGCGCCACCTCGCCGATCTCGCCGCGCTCGCGGAGGCGAGCGCGGGCGGAGAGGTCGCCGCCGCCGAAGGCCCGGACCGCGCGCCCGAGCCGCTCCAGGGGCGCGGCGATGTGGTGGGCGAGCGGGATGGAGGCGAGGGCCAGCGCCGCCAGCACCGCCGCCAGGAAGGCCGCGCCGCGGGCGATGGAGTGCTCGGGGATGGCGCCGGTCACGAGGACGTAGGCCGGCGGGTCGCCGGGGAGCGGGGCGGCGAAGGCGAAGTGCCGGCCGCCGACCCGCAGGGCGCCGGCGCGCACCCGCTCCAGGTCCGCCCCGGCCAGCGGCGGGAGCGGCGGCGAGGCGGTCGACGCCAGCACCGCGCCGCCGGCGTAGACGGTGGCCTCCGCGCCGAACGCCTCGTGCACCAGCTCCAGCTCGCGGGCGACGCGCTCCGGGTCGGCGCGGACGTCGGCGATGCGCGCCGCGGCGTAGGCGGCGAAGCGCTCGGGGTAGCGGCTCATCGGCGGCCGCCCGATGACGGCCGCGACGGCGGCCACCGACAGCGCCACCAGCGCGAGCAGCACGAGGCCGTTCAGGTAGACGCGCCAGAAGAGGCGGCCGGGGAGCCGGGCGTGGTGGCGGCCCTCGCTCACGCGTCGGCGGCGAGCAGGTAGCCCGCTCCCCGCACCGTCTTGATGAGCCGCGGCCGCTTGGGATCGTCGCCCAGCTTCTGCCGCAGGCGAGACACGTGGACGTCGACGGAGCGGTCGAAGGACTCTTCCGCGCTCCCCTTCGCCATCTCCATGAGCTGCTCGCGCGAGAGGACGCGCCCGGCGCGCTCCGCCAGCGCCTTGAGCAGCGCGAACTCGTAGCCGGTGAGCGGCACCTCGCGGCCGGCGTAGGTGGCGCGGCGAGCGGCGGGGTCCACCGTCAGGGCGCCCACCCGGACCACCTCCAGCGAGGGCCCGGCCCGGCCGCGCGCGCGGCGCACCACCGCGCGCATGCGCGCCAGCAGCTCGCGCGGCGAGTAGGGCTTGGGGAGGTAGTCGTCCGCGCCGAGCTCGAGGCCCACGATGCGGTCCATCACGTCGCCGCGCGCGGTGAGCATGATGACGGGGACCGCCCGCGTGCGCCGGTCGCGCCGCAGCTCCGCGCACACGCTGAGGCCGTCCATGCCGGGAAGCTGCAGG
>DASTGH010000149.1:0-2082 GCA_035719345.1 Anaeromyxobacteraceae bacterium | reverse complement strand
GCCGAGGCGGTGCGCCTCGACCTGGCGAAGGGGCTGCCCGTGCTCGACCTCGACCGCGCCATGATCATGGAGGCGGTCGTGAACCTCCTCGACAACGCGCTCGACGCGGGTGGCGCGGAGGCGCCGGAGCTGCGCAGCCGGTACGAGGCGTCCGGCGGCGAGGGCACGATCGTGGTCGAGGTGCTCGACCGCGGCTGCGGCATCCCCGAGGACCAGCTCGACGAGGTGACCCGCCCCTTCGTCACCACCAAGGCGCGCGGCACCGGCCTCGGGCTCGTCATCGTGGCGCGCGCGGCCGACCAGCACCGCGCCGCCTTCGCGCTCTCCCGCCGCGAGGGCGGGGGGACGGTCGCGGCCCTGCGCTTCGCGGTCCGGGCGGTGCGCGCGCCGGCGACGGCGCCGGCCGAGGCCGAGGCCGAGGCCTAGATGCCGCCGCTCGAGCTCGTCCTCCTCGTCGACGACGACCCGGGGACGCGCAAGGTGGCGAAGGCGAACCTCTCGCTCGAGGGGTTCGACCTCGTCACCGCCGGCTCGGCGGCGGAGGCCGTGGCGCGGCTGGCCGAGTCGGACCCGCTGGCGCTCGTCACCGACCTGCGGCTGCCGGACCGGGACGGCATCGCGCTCATGGACGAGGTCCACGCGCTCCGGCCGTCGCTGCCGGTCGTGCTCGTCACCGGGCACGCCACCGTCGAGAACGCGGTCGCCGCCATGCGGCGCGGCGCCCTCCACTACCTGACGAAGCCGGTGCGCTGGGACGAGCTGGCGCTGGTCCTGCGCCACGCCGTCGCCGGCGAGCGGTCGCGGCGCGAGGTGGCCCGGCTGCGGGGCGAGCTGGAGCGGGTGTCCGGCTTCGACGAGCTGGTGGGCTCCTCGGCCGAGATGCAGGCGGTCTTCACCCAGGTGGAGGGCATCGCCCCCACCGACGCCACCGTCCTCATCCGCGGCGAGACCGGGACGGGCAAGGAGCTCGTGGCGCGGGCCCTGCACCGGCGCTCGCCGCGGCGCGACCGGCCGTTCGTGGCGGTGAACTCCTCCGCCATCCCCCAGGGGCTGGTGGAGAGCGAGCTGTTCGGCCACGAGAAGGGCTCCTTCACCGGCGCCGCCGCCCGCCGCGTCGGCCGCTTCGAGCAGGCCGACGGCTCGACGCTCTTCCTCGACGAGGCGGGCGAGCTCGATCTGGCCGTCCAGGCGAAGCTCCTGCGCGCGCTGCAGGAGCGCGAGATCACGCGCCTGGGCGGCACCCGCGCCATCCCCATCGACGTGCGCATCGTGGCCGCGACCAACCAGGACCTCGAGGCGATGGTCCGCGACGGCCGCTTCCGCGAGGACCTCTACTACCGCCTGAACGTCATCCCGCTCCGACTGCCGCCGCTGCGCGAGCGCACCGGCGACCTGCCGCAGCTCATGGAGCACTTCCTGCGCGAGTTCGCCGTGCGCTACGGGCGCGAGCCCGGCGCGGCGCCGCCGGAGCTGCTCGCCGCCGCGCGCGGCTATCCCTGGCCGGGCAACGTCCGGGAGCTGCGGAACCTGTGCGAGCGCGCCGTGCTCATCGGCTGGGCGGCGGTGGCGCCGCTCCTCTCCGGGGCGGGCCGGCCCGCGCCCTCGCTCGCCGCGCTCGCCGACATGGACGCGCCGCTGCTCGAGGCGCGCGCCGCGCTGGTGGAGCGGTTCGAGCGCGAGTACCTGGTCCGGCTGCTGCAGCAGCACCGGGGCAAGGTGGGCGAGGTGGCGCGCGCCGCCGGCATCGCCGAGCGGAACCTGTACGAGAAGATGAAGCAGCTCGGCCTCTCGCGCGAGGACTACCGCTAGGAGGCGACTCCGTAACGTCCAGTCGGCGCGGGACGCAGCAGAAGAGTCATCGTGCATCACGGCCGGCAATGACTTCACTGATGGTGCGCTTATCATGGGATAAGTGAATGAGCTCGCGCCGCGTTCCGCTGTCGCCGGCATCTGCCTGCGGTAGGCCGCGACGGCAGCGTGCACCGCGCGCCCCGGGGCCGCCCCCGCCGAGGCCGCGACGGGCGGCGCGCGCCGCGGTGCGCGGTACCAGCGGACGGCCGAGGTAGCCGGCCGCGGCAGCGC
>DASTGH010000148.1:0-30619 GCA_035719345.1 Anaeromyxobacteraceae bacterium | reverse complement strand
AAAAGCTCAAATGCGGGCCGGCATTCGCTCGCGGTGGATCATGGGTTCGGCTCGCGGCAGGTGCCGGTGATCGATCTCGACGGCGCGCTCGCCGAATTGGCCTTTGCCGAACGGCGCATCGCTCTGATCAAGATCGACGTGGAAGGTTATGAGCCTGCCGTATTGGCCGGAGCGGCCGGCGCGCTGGCGCGCAGCGATGCCGTGCTGATGGAATATTCGCCGGATTGGAGCCGCGCTGCCGGATTTTCGGGCGAAGAGACTTTGGGCCCTGATCCCGCTGAGCCGGGCCACGCGCTCTCCGCCGCCGACGGCGCGGACCTCCCGGCCGAAGACCGTCCCGTTGTAGATGAACCAGGAGATGACGACGAGCAGGAGGACGAGCACGACCGAGTGCGGCACGCCCAGCGTCCGGCCGGAGAACACGTCGAGGAAGTCGTCGTTCTCGATGGAGATGGGCGCTCCCTTGGTGAAGTAGAGCACGATGCCGCGGAAGGTGATCATCGTGCCCAGGGTCGCGATGAAGGACGGCACCCGCCCGAAGGCGAAGACGATGCCGTTGAAGAACCCGGCCAGCGTCCCGACGACGACCGCGGGCAGGAAGGCGTACACGCCGATGTGGCGCGCGGACGCGGCGGACACGAGCGCCGAGAGCGCGAGGATGGACCCGACGGAGAGATCGATCGATCCGCCGACGATCACGAACGTCATCGCCAGGGCAGCCGCGAGCAAGCTCACCGATTGCTGCAGGACGATCATGGCGTTGCCGAACGAGAAGAAGCGCGGCTCGAGCAACGAGAAGAAGGCGCACAGCGCGACGAGCACGACGACGGGGATGATCTCGGTCGCGCGCCGGGCTCTCGGCCGCGGGGGGCGGACCTTCCCGGCGGAACCGGTCGCCTCCGTGAGCTCGCCGCTCTTGGCCGGCAGCATCCGCGATCCTCGCTTTCTCGCTACACCATGTGGCTGACGACGTCCCGCTCGGTGACGGCGTCCTCGCGCCTGACCTCCGCACGGACGCGCCCCTTGTTCATGACGATGATGCGGTCACTGAGCCCCAGCAGCTCGATGAGGTCCTCGGTCAGCACGATGACCGACATCCCACGGGCGCGGACCAGCTCGCGGATCTTGTCGTAGATCTCGAAGCGAGAGCCGACGTCGACGCCGCGGGTGGGATTGTTGAGCAGGAGGATGCGCGGCGCGCCGAACAGGCACTTGGCGAGCAACGTCTTCTGCATGTTGCCGCCGCTCAGGCGGCTGCACGGCGTGTCCACGTCGTCGGTCTTGATCCTGAACTCCTCGACCGAACGCAGCGCCGCGCTCCGGGCCTTCCGCCGGTCGAAGATGGGACCGGTGCGCGGGTACCTCGTCATGACCAGGTTCTCGAGGACGCTGAATTCCGTGATGAGCCCCTCGTTCGTCCTGTCGCCGGGCAGATACGCGATCCCCGCTCGCCAGGCGTCGTGCGGCTGCGCGGGAGCGTAGCGGTTCCCGAAGAGCCGCATCGAGCCGCCCAGCGCCCTCCGCTCTCCGGCGATCCCCTCGAGGATCCCGTGTCCTCCGGACCCCTGCAGGCCGCCGATGCCCAGGATCTCGCCGGCCTGGAGCCGGAGATCGATCCCCTCCGGCGACCGCGCCTCCGCGAAGCGCACGCCGCACAGCTCGAGCGCCACCTCTCCCGAGCCACCGCCGGCGGGCGCCGCGAACACGTGGCGCGCCTCCCGGCCGACCATCAGCGACTCCATCGTCTTCCGGTCGATCTGCTTCACGTCGAACTCCCCGACCGACGTGCCGTCCTTCAGGATCGTCACCCGGTCGGCGACGCGCTGGACCTCGTCGAGGTGATGGGAGACGAAGCCCACCACCAGGCCGCGCTCCTTCAGCACGTGCATGACGCGCAGCAGCTCCTCGATCTCGGCCGTGTTGAGGAAGGCGGTCGACTCGTCGAGCAGGAGGACCCTGGGCCGATGGGACAGGGCCCGCGCGATCTCGAGGATCTTGAGCTCGCCGAGCTCGAGCGACTCGAGCCTGTCCGACACCGAGAGCGAGCTCCCGATCTCGTCGAGGACGGCCTGGGCCGCCTCGAGGAGCCGCCTCCGGCGGAGCTGCCCCCAGGGCCTGGCGAAGTCGCGGAGGCGGTCGATGTAGATGTTCTCCGCCACGCCGAGCGCGCGGCTGATGGTCAGCTCCTGCAGGACCAGCACGACGCCGTTCGCCGCCGCCTCCCCCGGCGACCTGGGCGCGAAGGGCCGGCCGTCGATCGTCACCGCACCAGCGTCACGCTGCTCGTAGCCGGCGATCACCTTCAGCATCGTCGACTTGCCGGCTCCGTTCTCGCCGACGAGCGCGTGGATCTCCCCGCTGCGGAGCGCCACCGAGGCGCTCGAGAGCGCCGCGGTCGGTCCGAACGACTTGTCGATGCGTGACGCGGCGACGATCATGGCGAACCCTGTCATGGCGGAGCGCCGGCCCGCGTGGACGCGCAGGCCGGCGCCCGCGAGCGCTACCGTCGCGACCGGCGCGGCGCCGGCCTCACCGGTTCGCGACCTTCGTGTAGCTCAGCTCGATGACCGGGTCGGGCGCGCCGGCCCCGCTGTACGCCTTGGAGTGCGCCTTGAAGTCGTACGACGGAATGCCCTTCGGATAGAGCGACTTGAAGGACGCGACCTTGTCCTTCGTCAGCGGCAGCAGCGAGATCTTGATGTTCGACCTCGCCTTCGGGATCTTGAACCCGTTCAGGTGGTCGTACATGAGGACGAGGGCGAAGCCGCCCTGCAGCCAGTGCCCGCCGATGTCGAAGAGGAGCTTGCCTTCCTCGACCGCTTCGACGTTCTCGGGGTTGAGATCCATCCCGACGACCAGGACGTCCTTGCCCGGGACCTTGCCGGCGTTCATGATCGCGGTCATCACGCCGGTGGCCGTCCCGCCGTTCGCCGCCCAGACGCCCTTGATCTCCGGGTGCGCGTGGAGCACGGGCGCGAAGGCGGTCTGGGACTCGTCGCGCACGAAGTTCCCGCTCACCCGGCCCGCGACCACGACCTCCGGGTGCTCCGAGAGCGCCTTCTCGAGGCCCTTGGCGCGATCGATGGCGACGGAGGTGCCGGGTGTTCCATCCACCACGGCGATGACCTTCTTGCCGCCCGCGTCGGGCTCGACCGCGGCGATCAGCGCCTTGGCCATGCGGTAGCCGGCGTCGGCGTCGCTCGGCCCGATGAACGCGATGTAGTCGGGATACTTGGCATCCTGCGGCTGCACGTCCGAGTACGTGTCGGCGAAGATGAGCGGGATCTTCGCGTTCTTCGTGTTGCGCAGCGCGACCTTGTCGGACGCCCAGTACGGGACGACGATCATGCCGTCCACGCCCTTCGAGACGAGATCCTCGATGTACTTGGGCAGCAGGTCGGGCTTGTTGTTGGCGTTCAGCACGATCAGCTTGACGCCGAGCGCCTGCGCCGCGTCCTTCGTGAAGCTCACGTAGCTGTTCCAGAACTGAGCGTCGAGCGTCGGGACGATGATCCCGATCGTCTTCTGCTTCGGCGCGGCCTCCCCGGCCAACGGCAGCAGTGACGCGATCACGGCGGCGATCCTGGCCAACCGCTTCATGGACGTTCCTCCTCGTGTCTTCCGTGGGTGAAGACGCTCCCTGCACCTCTCGCGCGCTCGACGGTCGGCGTCGAGACCTGGATCCAGCTCTTCGGGCGTGAGGCGGTCGCCATCGTACCGAATGCCGGACCGACCGGTGGCGAGTGCGGCTCGATGTCGCGCCTCGACGAGCGCTCGCCCGACGCCACGGCGGCGCGGCGGCCGGTACGCCCGTCGCAGTGGTCTGGGCTATGCTCCCGCCCCGGCCCGCACCTGGCGGCTCACCGGCTGCCGATCGAGGACCTCCTCTTGTCGACGCTGAAGACCCGGCTGCAGCACGTCCCCGAGGGCGCCGCGGCGCTCTTCTTCATCCAGATCTTCGCCACGCTCGGCTTCGCGGTGCTGTACTCGACGCTGGTCCTCTACTCGACCCGGCACCTGCACTTCACGGTGAGCGAAGCCACGGTGCTGATGGGCGTCTTCGGCGCCTTCAACTACGGCCTGCACCTGTTCGGCGGATACCTTGGCGGACGCTTCCTCAGCAACCGCAACCTGTTCGTCGGCGGCATGGGACTTCAAGTTTTCGGCTGCGGCGCCATCGCCGGCGGGACGGCCGGGCTGTTCTACCTTGGACTGGCGCTGTTCCTGACCGGCAGCGGCCTCAACGTCACCTGCATCAACATGATGCTGACGCAGCGCTTCCGGCCGGAGGATACGCGGCGCGAGAGCGCCTTCCTCTGGAACTACGCCGGCATGAACCTCGGGTTCTTCATCGGCTTCGCGGTCGCGGGCCACTACCAGCTCACCGAGAGCTACAGCCGGCTGTTCATCTTCGCGACGGTCGGCAACTTCCTCGCCATCGTGCTCGCGGCCGCGAACTGGCGGGCGCTGGCCGATCTCAACACGCCGCTGCTGGAGGCCACCCCGCTGGCGTACCGGTGGCGGTTCGCCGGCGGGATCGCCATCCTGGTGGGCCTGGTGCCGGTCCTCTGGTTCCTCCTCCACCATCCCGGGCCCACCGAGACGTTGGTCAAGGCCATCTCCGCGCTCGTGGCCGCTGCGCTCGTCTACCTGACGGTGAAGCACCGCGACCGGCTCGAGAAGAACAACATGTGGGCCTACCTCGTCCTCACGCTCGGGTCCCTGGTGTTCTGGTCGCTCTACCAGATGGCGCCGAACGGGCTGCAGCTGTTCGCGGTCAACAACGTCCACCTCCAGGTGTGGGGCGTCCGCATCGCGCCGCAGTGGGTCCAGAACATCAACACCGTCGTGATCGTCGTGGGCGGGCCGTTGCTGGCGGCGCTGTTCACGCGACTGCGGGCGAGGGGGTGGGCGATCGACATCCCCCAGCAGTTCGCCGCGGCGCTCATCCTCATGGGACTCGGCTTCCTGGCGCTGCCGGCGGGCATCGGGCTCGCGGACGAGAGCGGCCGCGTCGCGTTCGTCTGGCTGTTCACCAGCTACGTGCTGCAGAGCGTCGGGGAGCTGCTCATCTCCCCCATCGGCTACGCGATGATCGGCAAGCTGGCGCCGCGCCGGTACCAGGGGATCATGATGGGCAGCTGGATGCTCGTCACCGGCCTGGCCTCGCTGTTCGCGGGCGACTTCTCGGGCATGGTGCCGGACACCGCCGGAGGGAGCGCGCTGGCGACCGATCCGGCCTACTCGAAGCTCTTCAGCCAGCTCGGCTGGAGCAGCACCGTCGTCGGCATCGTGCTCGTGCTGCTGATCCCGTTCCTGCGCAGGCTCATCAAGGATCGCCAGCCCCCGGAGGCCGCGCCCGCCTCCGTCGCCGCGACGCCGTAGGCGCACGCGCGCGCGGCCGGCGAGGACCGGGAGCCGGATCTCCCCCGACGGGCCGAGGGCGCTCGGGTCGCCCCATCACGCATCGGGGCCCGCGAGTCACGTCTGACGGGCGTCAGTACTCTCCGTACGCGTCCTCGCTACGGTGGTGCTCTCGACCCGGGAGATCCCGATGCCACGCACATGCCTCGCGCTCGCGGCGGCCTCGCTCGTCGCCGCCTGCAGCAGCGGCTCCGACCCATCCGCAGGTGGACGGGCGACCATCGCCGGCCGCGCCACGCTCGCCGGGGCGGGTCTCGCCGGCGTGACGGTGACCGCCGGCGGCCTCGCCGCCGTCACGGACGGCGACGGCCGGTACGCCGTCTCCGGGCTCGCCGCGGGCACCTACGCCGTCGGCGCCTCGGCGCCGTCGACCGTGGAGCGCGCCGTCTCGGTCACGGTCGCCGTCGACGCGAACGGGCGGACCACCGCGCCGGACCTTCGCTTCACGCCGGCGGGCGCGATCGCCGGGACCGCGAGGCTGGGGAGCGGCGCGGCGGGGAACGCCGGCATCGCCGTCGTGGTCGAGGGGACGACGGCCCTGGCGCTCACCGACGACGCCGGGCGCTTCGCGCTCGGCGACGTCCCCGCGGGCACCTACACCGTGCGCGCCGCCTTCGGCGGCTTCCGCCCCGCGGCGGCCACGGGGGTGATCGTGACGTACGCGCAGACGACCGAGGTGCCCGCGCTCACGCTCGCGAGCGTCCCCGGCGGCGCGGGATCGCCGCTCGCGGAGGTGGCCGGGAGCGCCTCGATCTTCGCGGACCCCGACCCCTCGGGCATCGCGGTGGCCCTCGACGGCTCGGCCCTCTCGACCTCCACCGCCGCCGACGGCTCCTTCGCGCTCGCCGACGTGCCGGCGGGCATGTACGACGCGACGCTCTCGCGGGGCCGCTTCGTCGAGCACGTGCCCCGGCTCCTCGCGCTGCCGGGCGCGACCGGCTTCATCGTCGACGGCGACCTCTTCCCCGTCGGCGCGATCGAGATCCCGCGCGCAGTCCGGATCGCGAGCCGCGCGGCATCCTACGTGCTGACGCGCGACCGCGCGCGCGTCGTCTTCACCGCGCCCGACGCCTCCACCGGGGTCCGCTCGCTCTACCTCGCGAACGTCGACGGGGCGGCGCTGCGCCAGCTGGCGACGGGCATCTCCGAGCCGAACGTGCTGGAGCTCGCGCCGGACGAGGCGGCGGTGCTCGTGGCGTCGTTCTTCGGCGCGGTGGAGACCGTCTCGCTGGTCACGGGTGCTCGCGCGGCGCTGGCCGGCAACTCGCCAGGGTGGGCGTGGTCGCCCGACGGCGACCACCTCCTCGTGCTCGACCGCACGCCGTCCGGCACCCGGCTCGTCGCCGCCGTGCCGCGCGATGGGACGACCGTCGAGCTCGCGGTCCAGCCCGGGCTCGCCTTCGCCACGCCGGCCTCGCCCGGCGAGGTGCCCGGCGTCTTCGACCCGAACCCGGCGCCGCCGTTCACGGCGGGCGGCTCGCAGGTGCTCCTCTACCGCGACTTCACGGGCCGCGATGGCACCCTCGAGCTCGTCCCCGTGGCGGGTGGCGCGCCGAAGGTGGTCGCGCAGCACGTCACGCGCCTCGTCCTCTCCCTCGACGGCGGGACCATCCTGGCCGAGGCCGGGACCCCGTCTCCGTTCACCAGCACGCCGGGTCCGCCGCTGCAGCTCACGGTGGCGAGCGCGCTCACCGGCGCCGTCACGGCATCGCTCGACGCGGTGGCGTCGTACCAGCTCTCGCCCGATGGATCCCGCCTGGTCGCCGGGACGGGCCTGGTCGCCGGCGCGACGTTCGGGTCGGCCCCGACCTACGCGCTCTCCGTCGTGGACCTCGCCCGTGGCACGGCCACGCAGCTCGCGGCGGGCGCGCACTGGCACGCGGTGACGCCCGGCGGGAGGATCCTCTTCATGGGCGCCGCCGCTCAGCCCATCCCGGCGCCGTTCGAGGGCGGCGACCTCTTCACGGTCGGCTTCGACGGCCTCGCTCCGCTTCGCCTGGCGGCGGGCGCGCTGTGGTGCGCGCCGCCCGGTACCGTGACGGGACCGACGCCTCCGCCGGCGACGCCCGTGACGATCAGCGCCGACGGCTCGCGGATCGCCTTCCTCGCCGGCGCGACCGTCGACGCTCCGGCGGCGCCGCCCGGCGTGGTCTCGGCCCACTGGTCCCTCGCCATCGCTCTCGCGGGCGCGGCGGGCACGGCCACGACGGTGACGACGATCAGCGGCACGATCTTCGTGGGGGGCCCGTTCCCGCTCACCTGCGGCGACATGACGTTCACGCCCGACGCCGCGCACCTCTTCTTCCAGGACGGCGTCCTGAAGCTCGCGCACGTCGCCGGCGGCGCGCCCGTGGCCGTCGGCCAGGGCGAGGTGCCGCCGGCGTTCTCGCCCGACGGCGCGCGCGCGTTCCATCGCGCCACCCCGTCCCCGTTCTCGGGGCCGGCCGCGCTCGAGGCCGTGGTGGTCGCCACCGGCGCGGTGGAGCCCATCGCTCCGAACGTGGCGACGTGGCTTCTCTCGCCGGACCGGGCGTTCGTCCTGGCGGTCTCGCCCTCCACGGCGCCGACGACGACCGGGACGTTCCCGTCCACGTTGACCGCGGCCTCCACGGGCGGCGGTCTCCCCGCCGTCCTCTCGACCTCCCTCGGTACGAATGGCGTGTTCTTCGGGTCCGGGTTCACCACCTCCTTTCCCGACATCGCGCAGGGTGGGGTCCGCTTCGCGCCCGACGGGGCGAGCGTCCTGCTGTGCGAGGACGTCGTCGCGACGTGTCCCCCCGCCTGCTCCGGTCCCGTCTGCCGGCTCGTCTCCGCGGCGCTCGCGGGCGGCGCGCCCGCCGTGCTGTCCACGGCCGTTCCGCCCGCGGCCGTGATCCACCTGCCGGCGGTGAACCGGTACGTGTTCGTGGGCGACGTGTCGGGCACGTTCGACCCGGCGCCGGTGGGCGTCCTGCGCGCCGCGCCGCCGGGCGGCCCGGCGCTGGACCTCCTCCCCCCGACCGCGCCCGTCGAGTCCTTCGCCGCCGCGCCCGACGGGCGGCGGATCGTCGCGGTCGGGCGCGGCGAGCTGGTGGCGGTCGACGCGGGCACCGGCTCCGCCGTCGCCCTCGCGCACGACGCGACCTCGCTCGGCTTCGGGTTCGGCGGCAGCCTCTTCGGCGCGTCGTTCTCGCCGACGGGCGCGAAGCTCGCCTATGCGTCGGGGAGCGGCGCGACGGCCTCGTGGTCGGCGGTGTCGCTCGCGGGCGGCCCACCGACCCGGCTCACGCGGCAGAGCTGGACGGCGCCGCAGTGGGTGAGCGACCAGCGCGTGCTCTCGGTCGCGCCCGACCTCTCGGCCGTGCCGGGCGCGCCGCCCGTGCCTCCGGCGCCGCGCTTCCAGACGGGACTCTACACGAGCGACGTCCCCTGACGCGCGCGGCGAGGTCGGCCAGCGCGACCTACGTCCGCGTCACGGGGCGCGCGATCGAGGCCGCCGCCTCGAGGTCCCGGAGCAGGCCCTTCCACCTCGCCTCGCCGAGCCCCGCGACCACGCGCTGCTGGACCCGTCCCCAGACGGTCAGCGCTCTCGCCAGCTTCTCGCTGCCCTTCTCGGTGAGGCGGAGATGCCGGTTGCGGGCGTCGTCCCCCGCACCGCTGGCGACGAGCCCCTGCCGCTCCAGCGGGGCGAGGTTCCTCGTCATGGTGGTCCGGTCGAGATCCAGCAGCGCGGCGAGCCTCGAGACGGTGGCCTCCTCCGCCAGCGCCAGGGCGACGAGGACGCCGAGCTGAGAGATGCGGAGGCCGGTCGGCCGCATGGCCTCGTCGAAGAGGCCGGAGACGGCGCGCGTCGCCTTGCGGAGGTTGTGCGCGGTGCAGGTCCGCGCGACGCTGGCGCACAGTTCCAGGTCCACCTGAGCTCCTCGTCCCATGCAGAGTGTATATGCACCCATCTGGCACGCGTCAACCGCATTGCCGCGAGAGATGGGTGTACCTACACGTATCTCGACGATACGTGCAGGTACACGCAAGGAGGAGCGCGCCATGGAACGGATCGTGAGTCGCAGGGTCTCGAAGGACGCCCGCACCTGGCGGACGCTGCCGGCGGCGCTGGGCATGGTCGTGCTCGCTGCGTGCGCGCAGGTCCCGCCGCAGCGGGCCCCACCGGCGACGCAGCAGCGGCCGCTCTCCGCGCTGATGAAGGCCGCCGCCTTCCCGAACTCAGACCTCGTCCTGGTGCTCCTGACGATGCAGCAGCTCACCGCGGCCCATCGCGAGTGGGAGGG
The DNA here is from genome assembly GCA_035719345.1 of Anaeromyxobacteraceae bacterium. GTDB lineage: Bacteria > Myxococcota > Myxococcia > Myxococcales > Anaeromyxobacteraceae > Anaeromyxobacter_A. The sequence goes on along the minus strand of DASTGH010000148.1, from coordinate 20,930 downwards.
CTACGCGTACTTCGGCCTCCTCGCCGAGGAGCAGCCGCAGCGCCGCGTGCTCTTCCGGTCGTTGCAGGCCGCGATGCAGGCGCGCGTGGCGAGCGACGTGTCGCTCCTCCGGCGCGTCGCGTGGGTCGAGGACGCGATCCGCAAGCTCGACGAGGGAGCCGCCGCCGAGCCGCTGCTCGGGCGCCTCGCGCGCGGCCTCGTCCTCGCCGACCTGCCGGCGCGCTTCGGCAAGGCGACGCAGGCGATCGAGGATCTGAACTGGTGCCTGGCTCACCGGGTGGAACTCCCGCTCGGCCTGGACCGGGGCATGTACCGTGGCCTGGCCGCGGCCTACCGGACCTCGGGTGACCGCCGCCGTTCCGAGGAGATGCTGGTTCACGCCGGCCTCGCGTCGCTCGACGACCCTGCCGTACCTCGCGTCCTCGGCGACGTCTCCGTCGATGCGGCCCGCGGGTTCCGGTTCGGCGCGAAGCGCCTCGTCGAGGCCGCGGAGGGCGTGTACGTCGCGGAGGGGTACGACTTCTCGAACCTCGCCTTCATCGTCGGGCGCACCTTCGTCGTCGCCATCGACGCCGGGACGACCGAGGAGACGGCGCGAGAAGCGGTCGCGGCGCTGCGGCGGGTCACGCAGGCGCCCATCAGGTACGTGATCCTGACCCACGGTCACTGGGACCACGTGGGCGGACTGGCCGCGGTACGCGAGCCGGGGAGCACCGTGATCGCGCGCTCGGGCTTCGCGGAGGAGCTCCAGCGCTCGCGCGACTACCACGCCCCGTTCCAGTACTTCTTCGGGACCGGCACGATGAAGCTCGACGCGAGGCCGGATCGCATCGTGACGGCGCCGGAGACGCTGTCGGAGGGCGGCGTCGAGCTCGAGCTGATCCCGGCCCGGAGCGGCGAGACGGCGGACGCGCTCTTCATCCACGATCGAAGGCACGACCTCCTCTTCGTGGGCGACGCCTTCATGCCATACGTCGGCGCGCCCTTCGTGGCGGAGGGGTCGCCCGAGGGGTTCCTCGGCGCGATCGACATGGTCCTCGAGCGCCGACCGCGCCGCCTGATCCATGGCCACCCGCCGCTCACGGCGCTCTTCACCATCGAGGCGATGCCGGGGCTCCGCGACGCGATGGGCGAACTCTACCGGCGCAGCCTGCACGACGTGCGAGCGGCACGGCCGCTCGCGGACGTGCTCCACGACGACTTCCTGCCGGATTCGCTCCGGGCGGCACCCGCGGCGGTCCAGCCCTACCTCGTCGCCCGGGACACGTTCGTGCAGCGGCTGTACACCGAGCACGCCGGCTACTGGCAATCGAACGGCGACGGGATCGACGCGTTCACCCGCGGCGAGTGGGCGTCCGTCCTCGACGCGCTGGGTGGAGGGAGCGACGACTCCTTCGTGCGGGTGTCGAGGGACCTCGAGCGCCGCGGCGATGCGGCGCTGGCGCTCCACGTCGCCGACCTGGGCCTCGCGAGCCATCCGGCGAGCGCGCCGCTGAGGGAGAGCCGCGAGCGCGCGCTCAGGACGTTGCGCGAGATCCATTCCCAGACGAACCCTTTCCGGTTCATCGTCTACTCGGAATGGGCTGGGCGCGGCCTCGAGCCCGTCTCTCCGGCAGGCGTCACGGCGACGGCGACGGTCCCATGACCGCTGCCCCGGACACCCGGGCGCCGCCCGAGGCGCCGCATCGACATCGCCCATCAGGGGCGCGACGTTCGTCCCCGCGGCGCGGTGCGGCGCGTGCGATAAGTCCCATCCGAGCCCGTCGACGAGGAGGATGGAAGATGGACTTCGATCGCGAGGTGAGCGAGTTGCGCCGCTGGTTCGCGAGCGCCCGGTTCGAGGGCGTCCAGCGCGTCCACTCGGCCCGGGAGGTGGTGGAGCAGCGCGGCACCATCCGGCCGGACCACGCCGTGGCGCGCGAGGCGGCCGAGGCGTTCTGGGCGCGGCTGCGCGAGCTGTTCGCGCAGAAGAGGTGCATCACCACCTTCGGCCCCTACTCGCCCGGCCAGGCCGTGGCGATGAAGAGGATGGGGATCGACGGCATCTACCTCGGCGGGTGGGCCACCTCGGCCAAGGGATCGGCGCACGAGGACCCGGGGCCCGACCTGGCGAGCTATCCGCTCTCCCAGGTCCCGGAGGAAGCGGCGCCCATCGTCCGCGCGCTGCTCACCGCCGACCGGAACCAGTTCCACGCGCGCGCCCGGATGACCGAGGAGCAGCGCAAGGCGACGCCCGAGGTCGACTTCCGTCCCTTCATCATCGCCGACGCCGACACCGGCCACGGCGGGGACGCGCACGTGCGCAACCTCATCCGGCGCTTCGTCGAGGTGGGCGTGCCCGGCTACCACATCGAGGACCAGAAGCCGGGCGTCAAGAAGTGCGGCCACCAGGGCGGCAAGGTGCTCGTCTCCGAGGACGAGCAGCTGAAGCGCCTCTCGGCCGCGCGCTTCCAGCTCGACATCATGGGCGTGCCCGGGATCCTGGTCGCCCGCACCGACGCCGAATCGGCGACGCTCCTCGACGGCCGCAGCGACGATCGCGACCAGCCCTTCATCCTCGGCGCGACCAACCTCTCCCTCCCCACCTTCAAGGCGGCCTTCCTCGCCATCCTGCGCCGGTTCCAGCGGGCCGGCGTGGAGGAGCTCTCCGGACACCTGCTCTACGCGCTCTCGGACGAGGAGTACGCCGCGGCCGACGAGTGGCTGGAGCGGACCGGGCTCGCCGCGAAGATCGCCGCGGCTGCCGCGGAGCGCCGCCAGGCGGCGTCGGCGAGCGCGGACGCGGCGCTCGACCCGGTGTTCGACCGGTTCGTCGACGTGTGGCAGACGGAGGCCGGCGTCTCGACCTACGCCGAGGCGGTGGCGGAGGCGATCGGGTTCCGCGAGAACGAGGGCGATGCCCCGGCCATGACGAAGGCGCAGTGGCTGGCCTTCGCCACGCGCGCTCCGTGGTACCGGGCTGCCGAGAGGGCGCGAACGCTCGGGGTGAAGGTGACGTGGGACTGCGAGCACCCCAAGACGCCGGACGGCTTCTACCAGGTCCGCGCCGGCATCGACTACGCCATCGCCAAGTCGCTCGCCGCGGCCCCCTTCGCCGATCTGCTGTGGATGGAGACGAAGACAGCCGACCTCGCCGACGCGAGGAGGTTCGCCGAGGCCATCCACGCCGTCTACCCGGAGAAGATGCTCGCCTACAACCTCTCGCCGTCCTTCAACTGGGACACGACGGGCATGGACGACGAGCAGATGCGGCGCTTCCCCGCGGAGCTGGGGAACATGGGCTTCGTCTTCAACTTCATCACCTACGGCGGTCACCAGATCGACGGCCTCGCCTCCGAGGAGTTCGCCGCGGCGCTGCGCCAGGAGGGGATGCTCGCGCTCGCGCGGCTGCAGCGCAAGTTCCGGTTGCTCGAGTCGGGGTACCGCACGCCGCAGACGCTCGTCGGCGGTCCGCGCGCCGACGCGGCCCTCATGTCCATCTCGGGTCGCACCGCGACCACGAAGGCGATGGGGCAGGGCTCGACCCAGCACCAGCACCTCGTCCAGACGGAGGTCCCGCCGAAGCTCCTCGAGGAGTGGCTCGATCTCTGGCGCCAGCACCACGGGATCCCCGGCAAGCTGCGCGTGGCGCTCCGGCCGCACACGCCGGGCTCCGACGTGCTCGAGCTCTCGCTCGCCTCCACCGACGGTCAGAAGAAGCTCAACGTGGTCTTCGCCAGCATCCAGGACCGGCGCGGGCGCAGCATCCTCTCGGTGCGCGACCAGAACACGTTCGACGCCGGCGTGCGCAAGAAGCGCCTCATGACGCTCGCGCAGCTGTTCCTCTTCCACCGCTACAAGGTCGACTCGGCCCACTACGTCACGCCCACGGAGGACAACCGGCGCCAGGCGGAGGGGATGAAGGCGCTCGGCCTGTTCGGCCCGGTGACGCAGGAGGTCGGCGAGATCATCGTGGCCGACGTCGACAAGAAGCGCCTGAAGGAGCTCCTCGCGCCGGACAGGGCGGCGCTGCGGGCGCTCATCGAGAAGAGATAGCTCCGGGCGCGAGAGCGCGGCGCCGGGCCGTCCGGCCGGAGGAACTCGGCCGTCCCGGCGCCGAACCAGAAACCGAGGAGCGCGCGGTGCGAGTTCATCTCGTGCGCTGCTCCTACGCGTTCATCGGGAGGGTCGGCGTCCGCTCCATGAACTCGATCGTCCTGTCGAGGTCGACGATGCCGGCGTCCGAGCCCAGGCCCTGCACCACCAGCGCCCCGGCGGCGCTGCCCAGCCGCCCCGCCCGCTCGAGATCCCAGCCCATCGACAGGCCGACGATGAACCCGGCGCAATAGGCGTCGCCGCAGCCGGTCGAGTCGACGACGTTCACCTTGTAGGTGGGGATGCGGATCTCCTTCACCGCGCCGTTCTCGACCCAGCCGATGCTGCTGCCCTCCGCGCCCATCTTGAACACGGTGTGGCGGGCGCCCTTGTCGACGAAGTGGCGGATGACGTCCTTGCGGTCGCTGAGCCCGGTGAGCATGACCGCCTCCTCCAGGCCCGGCATGAAGTAGTCGACGTAGGGGAGCGGCGCCTCGACCTTCTGCAGCACGCCGGGGCGCGGGATGGCGAGGATGTCGTAGGTGGTCACGACGCCCCGCTCGCGCGCATGCTCGAACACCTTCGTCATGGGCGCGCCGTCGAATCTGGCCATGAGCGGCGTGCCGCCGATGTGGAGATACTGGGCGCGATCGATGAGGGCGAGGTCCACGTCCTCGTAGGTGAGCTCCCCGTTCGTGCCGGTGACGTGCAGCGCCGGGCGCTCGCCGTTCGGCCGGATGGGCAGCATGGTGGCCGAGGTCTGCACCCCCTTCTTGCGCACCAGCCCCTCGGTGTGGATGCCGTAGCGCTGCATGGTGGAGACGACGAAGTTGCCGAGCTCGTCCTCGCCGAGCGCGCCCATGGCGTAGACGTCCGCCCCGAGCTTGGCGAGGTCGACCGCCGTGCCGGCCGCCGTTCCGGCGACGGTGATGCGGATCTCCTCGAGGAGCGCGATGTTCTGGCCCGGCGGGATCTCCGTCACCGGCCGCCCCAGCACGTCCGCGATGTGAACACCCAGGCTGACGACCTTGGCCATGTGGACCTCCGTTGCGAGGGCTTCGAGAAAGGGCCTCAGGCGGGCGCGTCGGTGAGCGAGACCTCGCGGCGCCGCCCGTCGCTGCCGAAGATCCGGACGCGGTCGAGCGGGCACTCCAGCCACGCCTCGCACCCGACGCGTGCGCCCACCTCCGGCCGCACCTTCACCTTCATGACCTTCCCGTCGATCTGCGCCGCGAGCAGGTACTGCCCGCCGATCCCGATCGTCTTGCGGACGATGCGGGCCTTGACGGCGCGCGCGGTGTGCTCGGCCTTCACCTCGACGTGCTCGGGGCGGATGCCCACGACCACGCGCTCCTCCAGCGCCGCGCCGCGCGCGAGGACCGGCGCCGCGAAGAGCGGAGAGACGATGCGCACCGCGCCGTCCGCGCGCGCCACCTCGTGCTCGAAGAAGTTCATACCGGGGTTGCCCAGGAACCAGCCGCCGAACGTGTCGGCGGGCTCGTCGTAGAGTATGCGCGGCGCGTCGCGCTGCACGATCCGGCCCCGGTTCATGAGGACGATCTCGTCGGCCAGCGTCATGGCGTCCGTCTGGTCGTGCGTCACGTAGATGATCGTCTGCTTGCGCTGGCGCGTGAGCACCTTGAGCGCCCGGCGGATCTGGATCTTCGTCTCGACGTCGACGTTGGTGATGGGCTCGTCGAAGAGGATGAAGCGTGGCTGGCGCGCGATCTCGCGGGCGACCGCGACCTTCTGCCGGGTGGCCATGTCGAGCTGCGCCACGCTGGTGTCGACCGCCTCGCGCATGCGCAGGATGTCGACCACCTCGTCGACGCGCCGCGCGCGCTCGGCCGGCGAGAGCCCCTCGTGCAGGAGCGGCAGCTCGACGTTCTCCCGCACCGTGATGCCGGAGTAGACGACCGGGTACTGGAAGACCATCCCGATCTTGCGCCGGCGGGTGACCACGTCGGTGACGCGCTCGTCGTCGAAGAAGACGTCGCCGGAGCTGGGGCGCTCGAGGCCGGCGATGATGCGCATCATCGTCGTCTTGCCGCAGCCGGACGGGCCGAGGAGGCAGGTGACCGCGGAGCTGCGGAACGTCATCGTGACGTCGTCGACCGCCGTGACGTCCTTGAACTCCTTCCGCAGCTCGACCAGTCGGATCTCGGCCATGACGTCAGGCCCCCCGCCCGAGCCTCGCGCCGGTATCCGCCGCGAACACGGAGACCGCCGCCGGGTGCACGCCGATCGAGACCTGCTCGTCGGTGAGGCCGCCCCGCTTCGCCGACCACGGGAGGACGGTGACGAGCGGCGTCTCCCCCGCGCGCAGGAACACCACCACCTCGGCACCGAGGTCCTCCTCGAGCAGCACCTGCGCGCGGCAGGAGAGGAGGCCGTCGCGGCCGTCCGCGCCGAGGACGATGTCCTGCGGGCGGATGGCGAGCTCGACCCGTTGCCCGTCGGCCAGGGCTGCCGGGGGCGCGTCGAGGGCGAACTCGAACAGGCCGGCGTCGCAGCGGAGCGCGCCCTCGCGGCGGCGCACCACGGCCGGCATCCGGTTCGATGGGGGCACGCCCAGCAGCTCCATCGTGCGGACATGGGCCGGCTCGCGGTAGACCGCCTCGATCTCGCCCGTCTCCAGCACCCGCCCGCCGTCGAGGACCGCGATGCGGTCGGCCAGCGCCAGCGCCTCGAGCGGATCGGACGTCATGTAGACGAAGGTGGCGCGGAGCGCGCGCTGCATCGCCTTGAGATCCTCGAAGAGCTGCTCGCGGAGCTTGAAGTCGAGGCCAGTCAGCGGGTCGTCGAGCACGAACAGGTCGGTCGGCTTCACGATGCCGCGGGCGAGTGCCACGCGCTGCTTCTCGCCGCCGCTGAGCTGCTCCGGGCGCTTGCCGAGCAGGTGCGCGATCTTGAGCTGCTGCGCGACCTCCTGCACCTTCGGCTCGATCTCGCGCCGCGCCATCCGCATGAGCGCGAGCGGGTAGGCGATGTTGTCGTGCACGCTGTAGTGCGGGTAGAGCGCGAACGACTGCGGGACGTAGCCGATGTTCCGCTCGGCCGGGCTCTGCCCCGCCGCGTCGCGGCCCCGCAGCAGGATGGCGCCCCCGGTCGGCTTCTCCAGCCCGGTGATCATCCGCAGGAGGACCGACTTCCCGCAGGCCGGTGGACCGAACACCACCAGGAACTCGCCCTCGCCGACGGTGAGGTCGATCTCCTCCAGGATCGCTCTCCGCCCGTACCTCTTGGAGACGCCGCGCAGCTGGATCGCGGTCACGCTACCTCCCGAGGTTCACGAGCGCCGGCGTGAGGACGATGCCGAGCCCGAAGACGGCCGCGATGATGACGAGCCCCAGCGCCAGCTGCCTCATCGAGCGCGCGAAGCCGGTCGTGGGCGCGATGTTGCCGAACACGATCTGCACGAAGGTGGAGGCGACGAGCAGGACGAACCCGACCTGGTAGAGCACCTTGTACGTCTGCTGGGCGATGAGGCCGAAGCTCACCAGCATGAGCACCACCAGCACCGTGTGCATGCGCGACGCGAACGCGCGGCGGGCGCCGGTCGGCATCAGACCTCCCCTCGCACCGTGCCGAACGTCATGCCGACCAGCAGGTACTTCTGGAAGAAGTAGATGGCGATGACCGGCGGGAGCAGGTAGACGCTGGCGAGCGACGCCACGAACACCCAGTCGACGCCGCCCTGCGCCAGCGAGCCGGTCACCAGGCTCACCGGGATCATGGTCGTCTTCCTGCCGCCGATGATGAAGTTGAAGAGGAACTCGTTCCACACGAAGATCAGGTTGAAGATGAAGGCGGCGATGAGGCCCGGCCTCACCTGGGGGAGCACCACCCTGAACATCACGTGCAGGCGCGAGCCGCCGTTCACGAGGCCGGTCTCGTCGTAGCGCGGCGAGATCCCGTCGATGAAGCCCTTCAGGATCCAGACCGAGAACGGGATGCTGAACATCGCGTAGAAGAGCATCACGCCCCAGAACGTGTCCTTCCAGCCGAGCGCCGTGTACATGAGGAACACCGGCACGACCGCGGCGGCGGCCGGCACCATCCGGATGGAGAGCAGCAGGAACATGAGGAAGTCGGTGGCCCTCGGCCGGAAGCGCGAGAAGGCGTAGGCCGCGAGGAACGCGACCGCGATCGCGACCACCACCGCGCTCGCCGAGATGAGGAAGCTGTTGCGCAGCGAGGAGAAGAAGTCGTGGCGCTGCACCAGGGACGCGAAGTTGTGGAGCGTCGGCTGGAACGCCCACTTCACGGGCACGGCCAGCAGGTCGTCCTTCGTCTTGAAAGCGGCGAGCACGATCCAGACGATGGGCAGGAAGAAGACGATGGAGACCACCCACAGCACGACGTGGTAGAGGCCGCGCCGCAGGTCGCGCCGCATCAGGCGAGCCTCCCCTCTTCCCGGCTCAGGTTCAGGATGAAGAGGTAGATCGAGGTGAAGGCGATCGCGATGAGCAGCGCGATCACGGCCAGCGCCGCCGACCAGCCCATGGTGAAGCCCTCGAAGGCCTTCCGGAAGAGCATGAGGCCCACCACCTCGGTGGTGTTGCCCGGCCCGCCGCGCGTGAGCTGCAGGATGAGGTCCATCACCTTGAACGAGTCGATGGTCCTGAGCAGCACCCCCAGCATCACGATGAACTTGGCGTGCGGCAGGATCACGTGCCGGATCCGCTTCGGCCAGGGCAGCCCGTCGACCTCCGCCGCCTCCAGCTCCGCCTTCGGGACCGAGCCGAGCGCCGCCAGCGTGATGAGGATCATGAAGGGCGTCCACATCCAGACGTCGACGAGCAGCACCGACGCCATCGCCCAGGAACGGTCGCCGAGGAAGTTGACGTGCGTGCCGAGGACCGCGCCGACGAGGTGGTTCGCGACGCCGAACGTCGGCTCGTAGATGAGCCGGAAGAACGTGCCGGTCGCGGCCGGCGTGAGGATCATCGGCGAGAAGAGGAGCGTGAGCGCCAGGCGACGCCCCGGCATGCTGGTGCTGCCCCAGAAGAGGAAGCCCAGCACGATGCCGAGCACGGTCTCGACGCCCACGGCCCCGAGCACGAACACGAAGGTCTTGCTGAGCGCCAGCCACACCGAGGTGCTGGAGAACAGGTCGAGGTAGTTGCCGAGCGCGATGAAGCGCGGCGGGCTGCCGGTGATGAGCGAGTAGTTGTAGAAGCTCATCCCGAACATCCAGAACGTCGGGACGATGTTCCAGATGACGAAGAAGACGAGCACCGGCGCGATCAGCATCTGCGGGAAGAACCGCGAGTCGTCGATCCAGCGCATGCGGAGCGCCCGCAGCCGGCGCCCGGCGGACGCGCCGCGCGCGCTGCCAGCGGAGGTCTCGGTGGGCACTCCGGCCGGTGCTCTCATCGCGCTCCCCTGGTGAAGGCCGGGTCGGTACGCGGCGCCGGCGGGTGAGCGTGGCCCACCCGCCGGCCGGTCGAGGCTACTTCAGCTGGACGTTCTTGCAGGCCGCCGGCGGCGCGATCTTCGTCCGCCCGGCCTCGAACAGGATCTTCTGCTGCTCGCAGGCGGCCCAGTCGAGCGCCACCTTGGGATTGCCGACCTGACCCGTCGCGTACGCCGTGAAGGCCTCCTGCTGCGCGGCCAGCATCTCGGAGTACTTCGCCTCGTGCCAGAAGTCCCGCGAGCGGTCCTTCAGCATGTACTTGTAGGCCCTGAACCACGGCTGGATCTGATCGAACCCGGGCTGCTCGAGCACCGCCTTCACCGCCGGGTTGCCGCCCCGCCGCGCGAACTCCATCTGCGTCTCGGGGAGGTAGAACCACTTGAGGAAGTCGATGGCCACGGCCATGTGCGCCTTGTCGTTGAAGGCGTTGATGACCCAGGGCTGGCCGCCGATGCAGTAGAGGCGCTTCACCGAGCCGTCCTTCTGCCGGATCCCGGGCGGCGGGACGACCATGACCTTGTCGCGGTTCTTGTCGTTGATCATCGCCAGGCCGACCGCGGCCCACTGGAACGCGGTGGCGACCTTGCCCTGCGTGAACGCGTCAATGTTCTCGGCGATGCCGTAGTTGATGGCGCCGGGCGGCTGGTACTTGAGGAACTTCTTGTTCCAGACCATCGCCTCGGCGTTCGCGTCGCTGTTCAGGATCCCGTAGATGCGGCCGTCCTTCGGGTCCCAGATGTTCCCGCCCATGGAGAACATGAAGGGGTAGAGGAACATCGACATGAAGTCGTATTCCTTCGAGTACTGCAGCTCCGTCCCGTAGAGCCCCTTGTCCGGACGGGTGAAGAACTCGGAGATCTTCTCCATCTCGGTGAAGGAGATCTTCTCCCAGTCCTCGAAGGTCTGCGGCAGCTCCATGCCGTACCTGGCCTTGAACGCCGCCTTCTCCTGCGGGTTCTGGAACAGGTCCTTGCGGACGAAGAGCGCCACCGTGTCGCCCTCCTCCGGCAGGCCCCAGAGCTCGTTCGAGCCGTCCGGATAGACCTGGTAGCTCTCGCGGATGGCCTTGTCGTACCACTCGATGTTGAACTCGGGGTGCTGCTTGATGAGGTCGCTCACCTTCACGATCCAGCGCGGCTCGGCCAGCGCGCCCAGCCACTGGCTGTCGCTGATGATGATGTTGTACTCCTGCGACCGCGTGGCGAGCGTCGAGGCGGCCTTCTGGAACAGCGCCGAGAACGGCGCCTCGGCGAAGGTGAAGCTGACGTCGTAGCCGTACTTCTCCTTCGCGTACTTGGCGAAGGCGGGGGACATGTCCACCCCGAGCCGGCTCGGCAGCCACCCTCCGATCCCGAGGATGGCCATCTCGATCTTCTGGCCCTTGAGCGGATGATCGGCGGCGAGGGCTCGCGGGACGGCGAGCGACAGCGACAAGAGGCAGATGACCACTCGACACGAGGAAGACCACCGCCAATGCCTGAGCATCGTGCACCTCCTATTGGATCGTGTACCCGCCGTCGATGATGAGGTTCTCGCCGGTGATCATCCCCGCGACGCCGGACACCAGGTACAGCACCGCCGCCGCGATCTCCTCGGGCTGACCGAAGCGGCCGACGGGGATCTTCTTCTTCATCGCCTCGCCGACCTCGCCCGCCCAGGCCTTCTTCCCGAGCTCGGTCTCGACGACCGTCGGCGAGACGGCGTTCACGGCGATGCCGTGCTGCGCCCACTCCGCCGCGAGGACCTTCGTCATCCCGACGAGCGCGGCCTTGCTCGTGCAATACGCCACGTGCCGATCGAGCGCGATGATGCTGGCCTGCGACGCGATGTTGACGATGCGCCCCGACCGGCGGGCGATCATGGTCCTGCCCACGCGCTGCGAGAGCAGGAAGGGCGCCTTCAGGTTCACGGCCATGGTCCGGTCCCAGTCGTCCTCGGTCGCCACCTCGGCCTTGTCGAGGCGGACGATGCCGGCGCAGTTCACCAGGATGTCGATGGCGCCGAAGCGCTTCACGGCCGACGCGACGATGGCGTCCACCGCCGCGCCGTCCGTCACGTCCGCAGCGATGGGCAGGTTGCGCTGCACGCCGCCGGGCAGCGACGCCGCCAGGTCGGTCACCGCCGGGCTGACGTCGACGAGGACGAGGTTCGCGCCACGCTGTGCGAACAGCTTCGCGATCGCGAGCCCGATGCCCGCGGCGCTCCCGGTGACGAGGGCCGTCTTTCCGGTCAGGTCGAATGCACCGTCGAATTCGTACGCCATGTGAAGGTCCTCCCTCGCGCAGGAAGACCGCCGCGCCGGTGTCCGGGCGCGGCGGTCCAGGTGCCATCGCTCCCTACTTCTGCCGCGTCGCCAGCAGCTTGTCGGCGTTCTGCAGCGTGATGGGCGTCCACGGGACGTTGTAGACCTTCTCCGTCCCGTCCTTCCAGGGCATGCCCTCGGCGTACTGCTTCCAGATCTCCGACTTCGGCTGGTAGGAGGGGCCGCTGACCTTGCGCAGGAGGATGTCGAGCGCGCCCTGGGCCTGCGCGCGCGCGTCCTGGAGGATGCTCACCATCTCGTTGCGCTTCACGGCCAGGATCGCGTCCGTCACGCCGTCGATGCCGGCCGTGGGCATGCTCTTGGGATCGATGCCCTTCGCCTTGACGGCGGCGATCGCGCCGAGCGCCATCTCGTCGTTCTGGCCGATGATGCCGTTGATCTGGCCGGGGTGAGCGGTGAGCCAGTTCTCCATGAGCGACAGCGCCTCGGCGCGCGACCAGTTGGCCGTCTTCATCTCGACGACCTTGACGTTCGGGTGCTTGGCGAGCGCGTTCTGGTTGCCCTTGCGGCGCTCGATCTGCGCCGACTGCCCGATGGGGCCCTCGAGGATGACGACGTTCCCCTTGTCGCCGATGCCCTTGATGACGGCCTCGGCCTCCATCTCGCCCGCGATCACGTCGTTCGAGCCGATGTAGGAGAGGAGGTTGTCGCTGTTCACGCGGGTGTTGGAGCCCACCACCGGGATCCCGGCCGCGAAGGCCTTGTTCACGCCCTCGGCGCCCGCCTGGATGTCGATGGGGACGAAGATGACGCCGTCGTACTTCTGCGTGATCATCGTGTCGAACTGGTTGTTCTGCGTGAGCGCGTCGTAGTTCCCGTCGAAGACGGTGAGCTTGACCGTGCCGTCCTTCACGGCCGGGTGCTCCTTGAGCGCCCCGGTCCAGATCTGCATGAACTCGGCCTTCAATCCGTAGACCGCCGCGCCGATGCGGTAGGTCTTCTTCGGCGCAGCCTGCGCGACGCCCATCGTCATGCCCAGCAGGCCGAGCGCGAACAGCAGCCTCAACGTGGTCTTCATGAGCTCTCCGTGTCTACGCGTGCTCTTCGGTTGGACTTCCTCCATCTGCTGCTGCGAGCGACGCTCGCGATCCGGCTCACGCCGGCCGCTTGCGCGCGATGGCGTCGAGCAGGACCGCGGCGACGATGATCACGCCCTTCACGACCTGCTGGTAGTACGAGGACACGCCCATGAGGTCGAGGCCGTTGTTGATGACGCCGATGATGAGCGCGCCGAACAGCGTGCCGACGAGCGAACCGACTCCTCCCATGGAGAGGCTCGTGCCGCCGATGACGACGGCGGCGATCGCGTCGAGCTCGTAGGAGATGCCCGCCTGCGGCAGCGCCGAGGTCGTCCGCGCGGCCAGGATCTGGCCGGCGAGCCCGGCCAGGCCGCCGGAGATGCAGTAGACCGAGAAGATGACCGCGCGCGTGCTGATGCCGCTCGTCTTGGCGCTCTTCTCGCTCCCGCCGACCGCGTACACGTACCTGCCGTAGGTCGTGTACGCGAGGATGAAGTAGAACGCGGCGAAGATGCCGAGCAGCAGGATGATCGGCATCGGGATCCCGAGCACGTCTCCCTGTCCGATGAACCTGAAGCCGGCGGACAGGTTCGGGATGGGCATCCCGTCGCTGTAGATGAAGGTCATCCCGCGGGCGGCGCTGAGCATGCCCAGCGTCGCCACGAACGGCGGCACGGAGAGGCGGGACACCAGCAGGCCGTTGATGGTGCCGAGCACCGTGCCGGTCAGCACCCCGGCCGTGATGCCGACGAGCGGGTGGTGGGCGCCGGTGCCCGTGACCAGGCTCGCCGACACCATGCCCGAGAGCGCCAGGATGGAGCCGACGGAGAGGTCGATCCCACCCGCCAGGATCACGTACGTCATCCCGATGGCGAGGATCCCGTTGATGGAGGTCTGGCGCAGGACGTTCGTCCAGTTGCCCCAGGTGAGGAAGTACTCGTTCGAGAACGTGAGCGCGAGGCACAGCACGATGAACGCGACGACGATCCCGTACTGGGAGAGAACCCGGGTCACCCGGGGCCGGCTCACGGCGACGTGGAGGGACTGTTCCATGGCTTCCCGGCTCAGGACGCGAGGTGAAGGAGCCGCTCCTGCGTGGCTTCCCGGGCGTCCAGCCTCGCGGCGACGCGCCCGTTGCGGAACACCACGATGCGATCGCTGATCGCCAGGATCTCGGGCGTCTCCGACGACACGACGATGGCCGAACCTCCCCCGCGCGCGAACTCGGCCAGGAACTCGTGGACCTCGCGCTTCGCCCCGACGTCGACGCCGCGCGTGGGCTCGTCGCAGAGCAGGAGCCGCGGGCGCGTGGTCGCGCAGCGCGCGAGCACCACCTTCTGCTGGTTGCCGCCGCTCATGCTCGAGACGGGGACCTCCTGCGAGGCCGCCTTGATGCGGAAGCGATCGACCAGCCTGCTCACCACCTTCCGCTCCTGCGATCGGTTGACGACCGCGAGGCGGGAGAGGCCGCGGAGCGAGGCGATGGTGACGTTGTGCCGCAGCGAGGCCGAGAGGAACAGGCCGGTGTCCTTGCGGTCCTCGGTGACGAGCGCGACGCCCGCGGCGATGGCGTCGCCGGGCGCCCTGGCCGCGAGGGCCCTTCCCTCCAGGCGGATCTCGCCGCCGGAGGCGTGCGTCAGGCCGTAGAGCGCGTGCAGGAACTCGCTCCGGCCCGAGCCCATGAGCCCGAAGATCCCGACGATCTCTCCCTTGCGGACGTCGAGCGAGACGTCCTCGAACTCTCCCGGGCGGGAGAGGTGGGTCACCTCCAGCATCGGGGCGTCCTGCACCTCGCCGCGCACCTGCGTCTCGAACTCCTCCGTCATCTCGCGGCCGACGATGAGCCGCACCATGTGCGCGCGATCGATGTCGCGGATCGCGCCCGTCTCCACGAACGCGCCGTCGCGGAGGACGGTGTAGTGATCGGCGATGCGGAAGATCTCCGTCAGCCGGTGGGAGACGTAGATGATCCCGGTGCCGCCGGCGGTGAGGTGCCGGATGGCCTCGAAGAGCGTGTCCGTCTCGGCCTCCCCGATGGCGGAGGTCGGCTCGTCCATGATGAGGATGGCGCTGTCCTGGCTGATGGCCTTGGCAATCTCGACGAGCTGGGTCTGGGCGAGGCTGAGCTCGCTCATCCTGGCGCGGGGATCGACCCGGAAGCGGAGGCGCTGGAGGAGCGCCTCGGCATCGTCGTAGAGCTTGCGGTAGTTCACGACGAACCGGGCTCGACGCGGCTCGCGGTGCAGATAGATGTTCTCCGCGACCGTCATGCCGCGGACCGGAGAGAGCTCCTGGGTGATGATGGCGAGCCCGTGCGCCAGCGCCTGGGCCGGTCCGTGGAAATCGACGGGCTCACCTTTGACGCGGATCAATCCGGCGTCGCGACGCAGGAGGCCCATGATGATGTTGAGCAGCGTGGACTTGCCCGCGCCGTTCCCGCCGCACAGGGCGTGGACGGTCCCCGGCTGAAGCGTGAGCCGGCCGTTCTTCAGGGCCGCCACGCCGCCGAAAGACTTCGCGACGCCGTCTGCCTCCAGCAACGGTACGGACAAAGGATGCCTCTCCCTTCGGAGGGCCCAGGAGCGAGCCTTTGCTCAACCGATGTCGAGTTATCCGGTGCGGCCAGCCTGAGCGTTCACCGATCGGCTGTCAAGAGCGTTGCCATCGCGGTGGCCGGGTGTTCTAATTCCCGCGCGACGGGCAATAAATCGGATTCGAGCGTCAGCGAAGCGGGCGCATGGCGCAGAGCGCCTGACGTGCAGCCGCGACCTTCCGAATGCGCGTGCGAGATCGAAAGCTCGACCTGGCGGCGCGCGCGGCGTGGCTCTACTACGTCGCGAACAACACGCAGGACGAGATCGCCACGAAGCTGAACGTCTCGCGGCAGGCGGCGCACCGGCTCGTCTCGCTGGCGGTGGCTCACAAGCTCATCAGGCACCGTCTCGATCACCCGCTCGCCAGCTGCGTCGAGCTCGCCGAGAGCATCCGCACCCGGTTCGAGCTGACGTATTGCGACGTCGCGCCGAGCGATCCCGAGCCGCAGGATTCCATCGCCAACGTCGGCGATTGCGCGGCGGCATGCCTCGAGAGCTATCTCGCCTCCAGGACGCCCACCGTCGTCGCGCTCAGCTCCGGCCGGGCGCTGCGCGAGACGGTGAGCCGCGTCCCGCCGATGAACCAGCCGCAGCACAAGATCGTGTCGCTGCAGGGCCACATGGGCGAGGACGGCCGGGCGAGCCACTACGAGGTCGTGATGAACCTCGCCGATCGCATCAACGCGCAGGCCTACCTGCTCTCGTCCCCGGTCCTCGCCAGGAGCGCCGAGGAGCGCGCGTACGTCCGCCGGCAGCGCTCGTTCGTCGCGGTGCAGGCCCTGGTGAAGCAGGCCAAGGTCGCCTTCGTCGGCATCGGCGAGGTCATCTGGCACGGGCCGCTGCACCGCGACGGCTTCTACACCGACGCCGACGTCGCCGAGCTCCTGGAGCGGAGCGCGGTCGGCGCCATCCTGGCGTGGGCGTACGACGCGCAGGGGCGACTCATCCCGTGCTCGATCAACGATCGCGTGGCCGGGATGTCGCTCGACATGCTCCCGCCCAGCCGCACCATCGGCGTGGCGTGTGGCGCGAGCAAGGTGGCCGCCATCGCGGCCGCGGTGCGCGGCAGGCTCATCTCGGGCCTGATCACCGACGAGGCGACGGCCCGGCTCATCCTGGACGCGGTGTGACCGGGCCGAGGCGGCTCCGGGGTGATCGGGCCTTCCGCGCGAGGACCTGCACCTGGCAGCTCTCGGCCAGGACGCTGCCGGCCTGCAGGAGGCAGTGCTTCGTCCAGGCCTCCGGCGACAGGCAGCGCCACACGATCTCCGAGCCGACGGCCACGCGCTCCGTCCGCGCGACTCCGCCGTCCTCGACGACGCGGAACTCGACCTGGCCGTCGATCTCGCGGACCAGCTTCCACTCCTCCCGCCGGAGCAGATGGCCGTTGATGAGCACGCAGCGGAGGACGACCGTGTCGTCGCCGCCGACGCGGAGCTCGAAGCGGGAGGGCAGCTCGTCCTGCGCGCTCGCGCCATGAGACGTGTGGAACGTGGCGGCGACGAGGAGCGAGAACAGGAGCACCGGCATCCTCCCCGAGATCTCCGTGTCCGCCTCGCGCGGCGCACGAGGTCCTGCGGGGCGTGCCTCGCGGGGCTGCCCGTCACTCCCCGAGGGCCCGCGCCACGGCACCCTGGAACACGTCCTCCGCGGGGGAGATCCCGGTCCAGCACTGGAAGATCTGCATCGCCAGCTGCACGAGCATCTCCACGCCGTCGACGATGGGACAGCCCCGGGCGCGCGCGGTCGCCAGGAAGGGCGTGATCCGCGGGTTCGTGATCACGTCCACGACCGTGGTCGACGGGGAGATGCTCGCCCAGCTGACGGGCACGGGGGCCAGCTCCGGAGCGGCGCCGAGGTGCGTGGCGTTCAGCAGGATGTGCGTGCCGTCGGGGATCCGGATCTCGCCCGCCCAGGGAACCCAGTCGGAGGGCACTCCCGCTGCGCGCGTGACGAGCGAGGCCACCTCCCTCCCCTGCGACTCCCTGCGCGTGATGATGGTGAGGTGCGACGCTCCGGCCCACGCCAGCTCGACCGCCATCGCGCGTCCGGCCCCGCCGGCCCCGAGCATCACCACCCTCCTGCCGCGGATGGGAGCCTTCTTCTCGATCGCCCGGGCGACGCCCTTGCCGTCGTTGTTGTGGCCGACGAGGCGCCCGCCCTCGATGGTCATGTAGTTCGCGGCGCCGATGGCGCGGACGTCGCCGTCGACCTCGTCGAGATGGGGGATGGAGGCCACCTTGTAAGGGACGGTGATGCACGCACCGGCGAACCCCAGGGCTCTCACGCCGGCGATGGCGGCGGGGAGCGCCGCCTCCGAGGCGACGTCGCACTTCCAGAACTGCCAGGGTATCCCGTGATGGGCATAGACGGCGTCGAACATCCGGTCGATGGGGTTCTCGGCGACGGGGTGACCGAGCATCGTCGTCATCCGCTTCTGCGGCGGGATCACGGGGGACGCCATGGACGTTCCTCCTCGAGCCTCTGTTCACGACGCCGCCGTCCCCGGCCGCGCGCATCACGCGCGCGACGGCGGCGGCGGTCCGGTCGATCCTCGCACCACCAGCGCCGGCGGGATGAGGGTGTGGCGCGACGGCGGCGTCGCACCCGCGAGCAGCTGCAGCAGGACGGCGGTCGCTTCACGGCCCAGCGCGGACTTGTCCTGGCGGATGGTGGTGAGCGGCGGCAGGCTGAGGTTGCTCATCTCGATGTCGTCGAACCCGATGAGCGAGAGGTCCGCCGGGATGCGCACGCCCATCCCCACCAGCTGACGCCAGGCGCCGATGGCCACGATGTCGTTGGTGGCGAAGACGGCCGTGGGGCGCTGGCGCCCGTTCACCCAGCGCGACACCTCGCGGCCCAGCTCGATGGCCTGGGGGCCGGTCGCGACGTGGCGGGGGGCGACGGTCACGCCGTGGCGCGCCAGCTCGGCCCTGAACCCGTGCAGCCGTTCGCGGACGTTCCCGACGGCGTTCTCCCCCGCCAGCACGGCGATGGCGCGGTGGCCGAGCTCTGCGAGGTGGCGCGCGGCCAGCTCCCCGCCGAGGCGGTTGTCGCTCGTGACCGACGGCATGCCGGCCACGCCCCGGTCGACGAAGACGATGGGCACCCGCGGACGGAGGAGGCGGGAGCGCGGCAGGCGCCAGTCGGCCGTCCGGATCATCAGGATGCCGTCCACCCGCCGGCTCTCCAGCGCCTCGAGGTGCATCCGCTCGCGCTCGGCGTCCTGCGACGAGTCGCACAGGAGCGTCTGGAATCCGCGGTCCCAGAGGGCATGCTCGATGGCGCGCGCCACCTCGGCGTAGAACGGGTTCGAGATGTTGGGCAGCACCAGCCCCACGCTCTGCGTGCGCCGGGAGCGGAGGCTGCGGGCCGCGAGGTGGACGCGGTAGCCCAGGCCGTCGATGGCCCGCTGCACGCGGCGCGCCGTGGCCTCGGCCAGCGGGGCCGAGCCGTTGAGATAGTTCGAGACGGTCCCGACCGCGACGCCGGCCCGCCGGGCGACGTCCCGGATCGTCACCGCCTCGCGCTCGGCGTCGCCGAGGCGGCCCCCGCCCCGAGGCGGCTTGAATCGTTTCAACGTGGGAGGCAGGATCACACCTTCTTCCGACGCGAGGCAACCGCCCCGAGGGGGCTCCGCGCTCGGGACCGGACGGACGAGGTGGCCCATGGCGGATGGCGCGTGGAGCGGAGCGATCGACCTGAGCGGCAGGACGGCCGTCGTGACGGGCGGCGGCGGTGGCATCGGGCTCGCCATCGCCACGCTCTTCGCGGCGCGCGGCGCCCGGCTCGTGCTGGTGGGACGGACCGCGACGGTCGAGCAGGCGGTCGCGGACCTGCCGGGCGGCGCGGCGCGGCACCGCGCCGTCGTGGCGGACGTCGCCGACGCCGCCACGCCCGGCCGTGCCGTCGCGGCGGCGCTCGAGCTCGGGCCGCGCATCGACGTGCTCGTGAACAATGCCGGCATCTCGGTGGTCGAGGACGCCGAGGCGCTCGCGCCGGCCGACTTCGATCGCGTGATGGCGGTCAACGTGCGGGGGCCCTTCCTCATGTCGCAGGCGGTGGGGAAGGTCATGATCGCGCAGCGCGCCGGCCGGATCGTCAACATCGCCTCGCAGGCCGGCGTGGTCGCCATCGATCGCCACGTCTCCTACTGCACGAGCAAGTTCGCGCTGCTCGGCATGACCAAGGTGCTGGCGCTGGAGTGGGGGAAGCACGGCATCACCGTGAACGCGGTCTCCCCCACGGTGGTGGAGACGGCCCTCGGCAAGCGCGTCTGGTCGGGCGCGCCGGGGGAGGCCATGAAGCGGAAGATCCCGAGCGGTCGCTTCGCCACGCCGGAGGAGGTGGCGGCGGCGGTCCTGTACCTGGCCAGCGACGCCGCCGGCATCATCAACGGCGACAACCTGCTCCTCGACGGCGGCTACACCGTCCAGTGACGCCGCGCCATGATCGCTTCACGCCCGGTCGAGGATCGTCCGCGCCGTCGCCTCGTCGGTGACGAGGCCGGAGAGCAGCCTGCCGCGCAGCGCGCCGCAGATGGCCTCGACCTTGTTCGGACCACAGGCCACGCCGATGGTGCGCCCGGGCGGGAGCTGCTCGAGCGACATGCCCGCCACCCGGTCGTTGATGGAACCCTTCACCAGGCGTCCGTCCCGGTCGTACGCCCACGCCAGGATGGCGCCGACCGCCTTCAGCTCGAGCAGCTCCGCCACCTCCGAGTCGCCGTAGAAGCCGTCGAGCTGCAGCGGTCCGTTCCACGTGATCTCGCCCACGCCGACGAAGGCCACCTTGGCCTGCCGGACCAGGTCGCGCACCGCCAGGAACGAGGCCTGCTCCTGGAGGAAGGCGCGCTCCGCCGCACTCCGCGCCACGACGGGCGTGGTGAGGAGGTAGGCCTGCGCGTTCACCCGGTCCGCCAGGTACATCACCACCTCGTAGTGGCTGGCGCGTCCGTCGGCGGCGGTGTGCCCCTGCAGCGCCACGATCTTGTGCTGCGGCTGGTTCATGGGCGACACCTGGCCGGCCATGGCGCGGAGCGCGCGCCCCGCGGAGAGCGCGACGACCGTGGGGGCCTTCGCGGCGAGGTAGCCCTCGAGCGAGTCGGCCGCCCACGCGCCGAGGTTGCCGATGGGGTCCTTGGGCTGAGGATCGCTCGGCGCGACCGAGCAGGAGGTGAGCTGGAAGCGCGCGGTGAGCTGCTCGGCCAGGTCGATGCAGTCCGCGAGCGGATGGTCGAGGCGGTGCTTGATGAGGTTCTCCGCCACGGCCAGCGAGACGAGGCGCTGCGCGGCCTGGCGCGACACGTTCAGCTTGATCGCGATCTCGTCCTGGGTGTTGCGGGCGACGTAGTAGAGCCACGCGGCGCGGGCAGCCAGGTCCAGCTTCCGCTCGTTGTGGGGCATCCGCGACCTCCTTCCGCCCGTCTTCACCGCGATCCGAGCATGTGCTCGCCCCGCGGGCAAGTATGCGCGACCACGCCGCAGTCGCAAGAGCCTTGA
>DASTGH010000147.1:0-4883 GCA_035719345.1 Anaeromyxobacteraceae bacterium | reverse complement strand
GGTCGGGGTCGGGGACGGGGTCGGGGTCGGCGTCGGCGTCGGTCCGGCGGGCGACGGCGCGGGGAGGAGCACGAAGTCGGTCGACGCGTCTGCCGGAGCGTCGCCCGCGGCATCGCGAGCGTGGACGATGATGACGTAGTCGCCGGCGGGCAGGGACGGGGGGAGGACGAAGGACGGGGCGCTGCTCCAGTCCTGCGCCAGCGCCGGCGCGGCGCCGGCGCCGATCTGCAACCAGAACTGGTACTGGACGCCATTGCCGTCTGCGCTCGCGGTGAACGCGGCGGGCGTGCCCGCGAGCTGGGGGCTCGGGACGCTCGAGGCGAGCGTCACCGAGACGGAGGATCGTGCGGGCGCGGCGCCACCGCAGGCGAGCGCGGCGGCGGCCAGCGCGAGCGGGGCGAGGCGCAGGAGGGTGTGTCGGGGCGTGTTCATGTGGGGTTCCGGTGGAGGGGCGTTCGTGGGGGCTGCCGTCCCCCTCGACACCGCACCGGTGGCCCGCGGCCACGGTCCCGGAGCGGTACACCCACCGTGGAGGCGGACGCCCCGTCGCCCGGTCACGCGCGCGCGTGACGTGCGCGGCCTCGACCCCCCCGCGGCAACTCATCCTGGGTCGACCGCGGCGTCGCACGCCCGGTGTCATCGGAGGCATGACGCGATCGAGACGCCGTCGCCGGCAACAGCTCCGCGCGGTCGCCACCGCCGTCGCGGCGTTCGCCGTGGCGGCCGCGCTCCTCGCGTGCCAGGGCGGGCTGTCCGTCACCGAGGCCACCGCACGGGCCGCGCGCTCCGAGGAGCGCGCGGCGGGCGCGGATCCCGCCGGCTCCGACCCCGCGCTGGCGGATCCCGCCGACGTGCGCCCGACCGGCGAGGCGGCCGCGGCCCGGGAGGAGGCGGCCGACGCGCTCGCCCCGGCTCTGGCGATCCCGGTCGCGGCGCAGCCCCCAGCCGGTGCGGCCGCGCCCGCGGAGCCGCGCGCCGACGGGGCGCCGGCGGCCCAGCCACCGCGCGCGCCGGCGGACCCGCCCGTCATCGACGACATGTGGCCGAACAAGGGACCGGCCACCGGCGGCGATCGCGTCGAGATCCGCGGTCGGAACCTGCAGCCCAGCCTCGTCCTCTTCGGTTCCGTCCCCGCCACCGTCCTCGGCGTGCGCGAGGATCGCGGGATCATCACGCTGACGCTCGAGCTCCCTCCCGCGCGCGCCGGCGCCGCCAGGGTGTACGTGGTCGTCACCAACGGCGACGGACAGTACGCGGTGGCCGGAGAGAGGTTCGAGTACTACAACTGATGGTCGGCGCTCAGGCGGCCGGGGCCTTCGCGTCGCCGGCGTCGGGCTGGGTCCCTGGCGCATCCTCGATCTCGCGCGCGGCGAGCTTGGCGGCCACGCGCTCCCACACGTCGGCGGCCGCAGGCGCGTGCGCCGCCAGGTGTTGGACGCGCTCGCGCAGCGCGGTGCGATCCACGAGGCGGAGGAGCTCGTTCCATGCCAGCCGCGGCGGGGCGGGCGCCGCCTCGCCGGCCGCCTGCGGCGCCCAGCGGAGCGCCGAGGCGAGCAGCCGCATGGCGACGTCGTCGTCCCGGAGCATCGCGTCCACTTCCGAGACTCCGAGCCGGCCCCGGCAGCGCGCCAGCAGGAGCAGATCGAGCAATCGTCGCTCGCGTGCCAGCGACCGCGGCGTCGCGTTCGCGACCGCGGCGGCGAGGTCGTCGCGGAGGTCGCGGGCGCCGGCATCGTCTCCAGGAGAGGCGAGCTCGAGGAACGAGAGCCGCTCGCTCAGGCTCGGCAAGACGCCGACCAGGCTCGCCGCCACCTCGCGTCCCGCCTCACCGTCCGTCACGGTGCAGATGGCCTGGAGCGCCCTGCTCAGATCGCTCGGCGGCGGCGTCGCCGGGAGAGAAGCGGACGGCAGGATCGAGCCGCGCGGCGCCTGGTGCAGGTCGGGCGCGTTCGTGGCCGGGCGTCCGGGCGTGGCGCCCACGTGCTCGCGCGACGCGGAGCAGGGCGCGACGGGTCCGTCGGCCGGCCCCTGCAGCGGTGCGACGCGTCGCAGGCGGCCGTGCTCACACCCGTCGACGCGATGGACGAGGGTGGCCCCTCGGTGCGCCACCGGGACCTTCCGTCGAACGGCGGCACTGCAGGACTCACAGCGGAATTCGTACCACGGCATCGTCAGCGCCCCCTGCGCGCCCCCGAGCCGTGGAGCCCACGGGGCCAGAGTGCGGTGCAGACACCCGTACGGCAAGTCCAGATCGCCCGTGCAACCCTTCGAGGATCCTGGATTTTGCCCGAGGTCGAATGGCCCCCCGGACTCGTCCCGCGTGCACGGGACACGGTGGCAGGGTCCGCGCAGGCAGGGACGCGCGGCGCGCGCGCCCGGGGACCGCGACCTCGCCCGCGCGCCGCCCGCAGCGGCGACGCCCGCCGCGTGAAGCGGCGCGTGGCGACGCGCGCGTCTTGGCGACGCGCCGTGTGACTGTGGGTGCCTCCGGGCGCCTCACAGATTCCGTGGGCGTCGTTCGACATCCCGTCGATCGACTCCACGTCCGGATTCCCGGAGGGCATTCATGTCTCGCGTCCGTCTCTCGACCGTTCACGTCTCGCGCGCGGGTGCCGTCGCGCTGGCGCTCGCTGCTCTCGTCGCTCACCGCCCGGTGGCCCGCGCCGCCTGCGCCGACGGCACGACGTTCCCCGCCGGCGGCTACGTCGTCGGCCAGCCGCCCGTCCCCGTCCTGCAGAACTGGACGCCCGGCGTCTTCACCGGGACCGTCGGCTCGCTGTTCATCCCCGACGCCTCGACGTTCGAGCACAACGACCCCGCCCAGCCGCTCACCGGCGGCGGGCACAACTGGGTCTTCGACCAGGGCTCCACGCTGTGCAAGGTGACCGACCTCGGCCCGGCCGGCGGCGTCGCCACCGCCTGGGGGCTGCCGCCGTCCAACGCCACCGAGTGCGTCATCCTCCCCATCATCAAGGGCGGGCGGGTCACGAACATCGGCGACATCCCCGGCCAGGGTGACGTCATCACGCCCACCTGCGATCCCAGCAAGCTTTCCCAGCCCGGCGTGCCGAATCCCGCGAACACGTACGGGAACCAGCTCGGCTGCTCCATCTCTCACGGTGTGGCCACCACCCCGCAGAACGCGACGAGCTACCTCTTCGTCGCCGGCATCAAGGGCGGCCTCTTCTCCATCCCGCTCAACAACGTGACGAACCCCGTGGTCGGCGGGCAGGCGGGCAAGGTCTCGGGCCCGCAGAACTACTACTCGCACATCCCCGAGGGGCAGAAGCTCACGAACGCCATCGTCTCCAAGGACGGCCAGTTCGCCATCGCCACCTCCGTCCGCCGGCTGCAGACCGTCTTCGCCTGCCTGAACCCGCTCGGCGACCCCGGTGACCCGAGCCTGCCCATCAACCCGAGCTTCTTCGTCCCGCCGGCCAGCACCGTGCCCTGCATGGCGATCGGCAACAACGCGCTCCAGGTCGACCTCACCGACGTGTGGGGCTCGGACAACCAGCCGTACTTCGGCGGGCAGCGCGTCGTGAACGCCTTCGGCGGCGTGCCCGGCGGCACCTCGAACGTGGCCTGGCCGCAGTGCATCTGGAAGAACAACGGGTCGAAGTCGCTGCTCGACGCGTTCCAGAACAACCGGCAGGGCGGCTGCGGGAACGCGCTCCCCGACTTCGGCTTCAGCTCGGCCAACATCGTCCAGCCGAGCGGCAGCGCGTCCCACGGCGACTACATCTACATGGGCCCGGTCGGCGGCACGGCGGTCCAGTTCAAGCTCACGGTCGATCCGTTCTCCGGGCAGACGCAGTACGCATTCCGCACCTACGTCACGGGGCTGTCGCTCACCACCGGCATCGGCGTCGCCGATGACCTCAAGTCCGTCATCTTCTACAACGACCCGTCCGCCATCGGCGCGGCGGCCCAGGAAGCCCTCACCAAGGTCCCGCTCTGCGAGGACATGTAGCGAGGTCCCCGCGGCTGCCCCGGGTGGTCGACCACCGGCCACCCGGGGCGCTTCGGGGTCACGCGCAACCGGAGGACCTCACCATGTCGAGCTCGACCTCGAACAACGCGGCCCTGGCGCTCGACGAGCCGTCCGAGGCGCCGCGTGGATCACCCCAGGACGCGGCCCGGCGGTACCTGGAGGAGCTGCTCGCGGAGAAGCCGGAGCTCCTCGATGCGCTGTCCGGCCTCGTCGCGCGCGACCCGCGCGAAGAGCGTGGCGGCGAGCCGCCGCGGGCCGTGCAGCCCGACCGCTGTGCCGAGCGCCCGCCGCTCGGCCTGGCGCGGGACGTCGGGCGAGCGGGCGCGGAGAGCTCCGACGCGCGGGAGGGCCCACCGCACGTATGCAGCTGGTGCCGCCGTGTGCGGGTGACGCCCGACCGCTGGGTGCCGGCGGGCGACTACGCACGCCAGTACGGCGGCGGGCGACGCTCGCCCGGGGCGAGCGTCGTCTTCCACCTCGCGACCAACGGGATCTGCCCCGATTGCTACGTCGCCGTCCTCGGCCACGATTGCGGCTGCGCCCACGGCGGGCGCGGCGGTACCCACGACTGACGCGAGGAGCGCGCCATGCCCTGGTTCGCCTACGAGTGCGAGAGCTGCGGGGCACGCGTCCACCGCCAGCGACCGGTCGCCTACCGCGAGCTGGCGCCGCACCACAACGACGCGGACGGCTGCTGGGACGGGGTCCTTCGCAGGCTGGGCGCCGTGGGCGGGGCGCGCGCCGCGCCGCCGCGCGCGTCCCCCGGGGGCGGGGAGCGCGGCGCGGGCGAGCACGTCGCCGGCCGCTGAGGACAGCTCCGGCCCGATCGAGCTGGTCGAGTGGACGCCCGGCGATGCCGGGCGTCGTCGTTTCGGGGACGGGGAGGACC
>DASTGH010000146.1:0-20151 GCA_035719345.1 Anaeromyxobacteraceae bacterium | reverse complement strand
GATGATGATGCTATCGCCGCTGATGGGGCTGCTGGCAAAGACGGCTGGCCGCGCCAGCACCAGCACGATGATGATAGCCGCGAGCAATTGCAGCAGCAGCAAGGGTGTGAAGCGCAGGAGTTGCCAGGGACGGCTGGCTTGCAGGTCTTGCAGCGCCTGTTGCCAGAGCAGTGCCGCGGCGGAGCTGGTCGAGGCGAAGCGCCGCGGCGAGAAGGCGGGCCTCCCGGACGAGGTGTCGGCGCGTTGGAAGGCTGAGGTCGGCCGTGCCTTCGAGGTGCTCGATGCAGCGCTCGCGCGCTCGGCGCTCCCGGAGGAGCCCCGGAACGGAGCAGACGTCGAGCGCTGGCTCGTCGCGCTCCGGCGACGCGGGCTCCGACAGGGGTGAGGCGGACGACGAGGTCCGGCCTCCTCCGGGAAGGCGGGATCACCCCCGCTTCGCCGCCTCCAGCTCCTTCAGCCGTCGCGCCATCTCCTTCTCGCGCTGGAAGCGCTTCGTGACGTCGCGGATGGTCGCGAGCGGGCCGACGATCTCGCCCGCCGGGCCCTTCAGCATCTGGATGGTGAACTCGATGGAGATGGTGCGCCCGTCCTTGGTGATGGCGGGGACCGCCAGGAGGTCGCCGTGTCCGTACCGGCTGACGCCGGTCGCCATCGTCTTGTGGTAGCCGTCCCAGTGGCGGCCCCGCAGGCGCTCCGGGATGATGAGGTCCATGGAGCGCCCGATGGCCTCCTCGGCCGAGAACCCGAAGATCGCCGCCGCGCCGGCGTTCCACAGCCGGACGATGCCCTGGGCGTCCCCCAGGATGATGGCCTCGGGGCTCCCCTCCACGATCTGCCGGTAGAGCGCGTCGTCCATGGGAATCCCTCTCAGGCGGAGCAGGCGGGGCGGTCGGCGACCGCCTCGAACCTCGGGGCGAGCACGTGGTTCTCGAGGTGCACGTGCCGGAGGATATCCGCCTCGAGCGCGTCCAGCTCGGCCATGAGGACGCGATAGGTGTTGCACGCCCACTCCGGCGTGGCGAACCCGCCGGTGAGCTGGCGGATGCGCGCCAGCAGGTCGCCCACCTCGAGGTGATCGGCCAGCATGCGCGCCAGCTCGCCCGCGGCGCGCGCCGGGTCGGATCGCCCCGCCATGAGCAGCGGGAACAGGACCTGCTCCTCCTCGTCGAGGTGCGGCAGGAGCGCGTCGTGGAGCGCGGTGAAGACCTCCTCGAGCTCGTGCAGGTGCTCGTCCTTCGGCCCGTGGACGTGCGCCACCTTGGCCATGATGGGCGCGATGTACGGCAGCGACCGGCGCAGGTACGCGTGGTGGCGGTCGATGATGCGGGCCACCAGCGCCGCGGTCGAGAGCGCGCGGGCGTCCTCCTCACCCTGCGGCCCCGCCGCGGCGAGCGCCGCGTCCAGCTCGGCCAGGACCGCGCCGCGGTCGAGCCCCGCGTCGAGGCAGGCCTGGGTGAGGCTCACGTTCCCGTGGCAGCAGTAGTCGATGCCATGCTTCTGGAAGACCCGCGCCGCGGAGGGGTGCTCCGTGACCAGGCGGGCTACGGTGATGGCGGGGTCGAAGGCCATGTCTCGTTCTCCTTGACCGGACCCGATTGCACACGGCACGCCACCGGATTCCCCTGAATCCATGCGGGATCACTCAACGAAATCGCGTTGCACACCCATAGAACGTTGGCGGCGCACCGAAGATGCGGTGCGGCCCGATGCCCGCGCCGGGCGACGCACCGACCGGGCGCCCGGAGGTGCACCCGCCATGGAGGCACTCCTGGCCGCGAGGTCGCGCCGCTGATACGTGGCACGGCGTGGCCGTCCTCGCCTACGCCGTCTGCGCCCTCGTCTGGGGAACGACCTGGTACGCGATCCGCGTCTGCATCGGCCCGGGCGGCTATCCGTCGTTCCTGTCCGCGGCCGTGCGCTTCACCGTCGCCACCGCGATCCTCGCGCCCATTCTCCGGCTCGGCTTCGGCAGGCCCCGGCCGGATCGCCGCGCCATGCGCTGGCTGGCCGTGTGCGGCGTCCTCAACGCGGGTGGGTACGCGCTCGTCTACCGGGCCGAGGAGGAGGTCGCCGGCGGCGTCGCAGCGGTGCTCTTCGGCACCATGCCCCTCGTCACGGCGGCGATCGCCCGCCTCACCGGCACGGAGCGCCTCCGCCCGAGCGCCATCGCGGGCGCGCTCGCCGGCCTCACCGGCATCGCGGTCATCTTCCGGGACAGGATGTCGGTCTCGGCGGGTCAGGGCATTGCGGTCGCGCTCATCCTCGGCTCGGTCGCGTGCGCCTCGACGTTCACCGTCCTCGTGAAGCGGCACGCCTCCCGCTCGAACCCGGTCGCGAACATGGCCGTGTTCTTCCCCGCGACCGCCGCAGCGCTGTGGCTCCTGTGGGCCACCGTGGAGCGCCAGCCGCTCCCCTCGCCGCTGCCGCTCGCGCCGACCGCGGCCTTGCTCTACCTCGCCGTGTTCGGGTCCGTGATCACGTTCGGCGCCTACTTCTACCTCGTGCGCCACGTGAGCCTCGCCACGGTGACGACGCTCGTCCTCGTCGAGCCGGTGATCGCGCTCCTCGTCGACGCGCTCTTCGAGCACCGGGCGCCGGCGAGCGCGCTCACGTACGTGGGCGCGGCCATCACCGCCTCGGGCGTCCTCGTCGCCATCGTCTTCGGCGAGCAGGGGAAGGCTTCGGCCTCCGCGCCACCGCCCCCGCCGGCAACGGACGCGGCCGGGTGACCGCGGATGTGCCGGGTCGGTCCGCCTCGGCGAGCTACGCGGGCGGGACCGGAGCATCCACGCGGAGCAGTCCCTGCTCCCTGAGCTCCGCCCAGAACGCCGCCGGGATCGCCAGGCTCGCCCAGCGGGCGTTCTGCTCTGCCTCGGCGCGCGACCGCGACCCGGGGATGACCGAGACCACCGCCGGGTGCGCGAGCACGAACTGCAGCGCCGCGGCGGCGAGCGGGACCGCGTGCGCGCGGGCGACCGCCTCGATCCGCGCCACGCGTGCCAGGACCTCCGCCGGCGCGGGCGTGTAGTTGTAGCGGGCGCCCTCGGCCGCGCCGGTGACCAGGATCCCGGAGTTGTACGGCGCCGCCAGGATGATCGAGACGCCTTCGCGGACGCAGCGCGGCAGGAGGCCGTCGAGCGCGCCCTGCTCCAGGAGCGTGTAGCGCCCTGCCAGCATGAAGCAGTCGAACGATCCGAGGTCCATGAGGCGCTGGCACGCCTCGGCCTCGTTCACGCCCGCCCCGAAGGCCGCGATCGCCCCGGTCGCCCTGAGCCGCTCGAGCGCCTTCAGCGCGCCGCGCTCGACGGTCCGCAGCGCTTCCTCGTAGCGATCGCCCTGGCTCCAGCGATCGCAGTCGTGGATGAGCAGCACGTCCACGCGGTTCATCCCCAGCCGCTGCAGCGAGTCCTCGAACGAGCGCATCGTCGCGTCGTACGAGAAGTCGAAGGTGGGCAGGAACGGCAGCTCCCCCGTGAAGATGCCGCCCTCGGCCACGGACGGCCGGGGCGGCGGCACGCGGCCGTACGGCACGAGCAGCCGGCCCACCTTGGTGGAGAGCACGAACTCGTCGCGCGGCAGGGCGCGCAGCGCGTCTCCGATGCGCCGCTCGGAGAGGCCGTGGCCGTACATGGGGGCCGTGTCGAAGTAGGTGACGCCGGTCTCGCGGGCCGCGAGCACGGCGTCCCTCGCCGCCTGCTCGTCCACGACCGCGTACAGGTTCCCGAGCGCGTTCCCGCCGAAGCCGAGCGCCGATACCTCGAGCGAGGTGCGGCCGATGCGGCGCCTCTTCATCGCGTGCACCTCCTCCTCGCCTGGATATACGCTGGCCGGGGGCGAGGCCATGGGCACCGAGGGGTCATCCGGCAGGCGCGGCGTGGTGAGCGGCGGGACGGTCATCATCGATCACAACAAGGTGATCGACCGTTACCCGCCCGTCGACGAGCTCGCCCTCGTCCAGGAGGAGTCCGACGACTCGGGTGGCCCGGCCTTCAACATGGCCGTCGACCTGGCCCGGCTGGCCTCGCCGTTCCCGGTCGAGCTGATCGGCGTCATCGGGGATGATCCCCGCGGCGCCCAGGTGCAGGAGATCTGCAGGAAGGCCGGCATCGGCGCCCGCGCCCTCGCCGTCCGCTCCGGGGCCTCCACCTCGTACACCGACGTCATGATCGAGGCTCATACCGGCCGACGCACGTTCTTCCACCAGCCCGGCGCGAACGCGCTCCTCTCGGTCGACGACTTCGACTTCGCGTCCACGTCCGCTCGCATCCTCCACCTGGGCGCCCCCGGCCTGCACGCCGCGCTCGACCGCGCCCTCCCGGGCGGCAACGGCTTCACGGAGATCCTCGCCCGGGCGCGCGCCGTCGGCCTCCGGACCAACATGGAGCTGGTGACCATCGCCCCCGAGCTGCAACGCGAGCTCGGCGGCCCCTGCTTGCCGCTCCTCGATACGCTCATCGCGAACGAGCTGGAGGGCGGGGCCCTGGCCGACCTCGATCTCCACGCGCGCGGGCACCTCGACGTGGACCGCATCGAGAAGGCGGCGCGCACCATCATCGCGCGAGGCGTCCGGCAGCTGTGCGTCGTGCACTTTCCGGAGGGCTGCGTCGCGGCAGCGGCCGACGGGCGCACGTGGCGGCAGCCGTCGGTGCGGGTCCCGCCCGAGGCCGTGAAGAGCACCAACGGCGCAGGCGACGCCTTCGCCGCGGGCGTCCTCTATGGCCTGCACGAGGGCTGGGCCATCGAGAGATGCCTCCGCCTCGCCGTCTGCGTGGCCGCCGCCAGCCTCGACTCCTGCAGCACGTCGGGCTCGATCCGGCCTGCGGCCGAGTGCCTGGCCCGGGGCGAGGCCGCCGGGTTCAGGACGTTCTCGAGCTGACCGCCACCCCGGGACCGCGGCGTGTCCTCTGCGTCCGCGACGGCGGCCGGCTGACGATTGATCGAGCGCAATGCGGGACGGCCCGGTGCCGTTCACCGATGGGTCTCGCACCTGCCGCGTCCGGACGACGCTCGACGGGTGAAACGAACCGGATTGCGTGCGTTTGTGATCTCCGCGACGTCGTGGAGTCCAGGGACGAGGCAATCCGTTCGTGACGAGGCGGCGCCGTGGAGCGCGATCATCCGGCGTTCCTGGGCTTTCGCCCCTCGATTGCGCTCGGTCACGGACCACGGGTCCGTGACCCCGATCAACGGAGCACCGGTGTGCGCCTCCAAGCGGCGGGAGCGGGTCATCCCTCCAACGTGCAGTGAAGCACGCCCTTTACCCCCCGTTGAGTCGATGGCCGCCGCTCGCTCGCGCCCATAGCGTCGATGCATCGGCCAGGTGAACGGTCACTGCGATCCGGCATCGCGGCGCTGCGCTCCTGGCTGGGGGCAGTCGCTTCGACGGAGGGCATGTTCGTGAGATCGATCCTGATGGCGGCGCTGCCGCCGATGGCGGCGTTGTGCGTGGCGGTCGTGGGGGCGCCCCGGGCCCGGGCGCAGGTGATAGAGAACAAGCCGGCTTCCCTGAAGACGGTTCCCACGCCGGAGCCCGCGAACCTCAACCAGTTCCTGAACGCCGACGGCCAGGGCAGGATCACCGCCACGGCCCGGGCGGCGGCCATCGCGCTCGGCAAGGCGCTGTTCTGGGACCAGGCGGCCGGGAGCGACGGCCAGGCCTGCGCAAGCTGCCACTTCAACGCCGGCGCGGACAGCCGCACCCTGAACCAGGTGGACCCGGGGCTGAGGGCGATCCCGCCGCAGGCCGTCTTCGGGGCGATGCCGCCCCAGCAGACCACCGGCGTCGCGGCGGCGTTCACGCCAAACTACCAGCTGCGCGCGTCGGACTTCCCCCTCACCAGGTTCGTCGTCCCCGGCGACCGCTCCTCCGGCATCGCCTCCGACACGCAGGCCGTCGTGTCCTCGCAGGGCGTCGTCAACACCCTGTTCGGCGACGTCACCCCCGCCCCCTGCGAGGCCGACCAGACCTTCATCAGGAACATCTGCGACACGCGGAGCGTGGATCCCACGGGAAACGGCGCGATCTTCGGCGCCGACAGCCGCTGGCGCAACGTGGAGCCCCGGAACACGCCGAGCGTGGTCAATGCCGTCTTCAACTTCCGGAACTTCTGGGACTCGCGCGCCCGCAACGAGTTCAACGGCGTGAACCCCATCGGCGACCTCGACCCGTACGCTCGCGTCCTCGTGACCTCGGGGAGCGGAGGCACCGCCAAGCTGCAGAAGGTGGCGCTGAACAACGCCACGCGGGCGAACGGGACGCTCGTGCCGAATCCGTTCGGCCCGCTGAGGCTGGAGGATGCCTCGCTGGCGTCGCAGGCGGTGGGTCCGGCGCTGAGCGACATGGAGATGTCTGCCCAGAACCGCAGCTTCGCCAAGCTCGGGAAGAAGATGCTGGCACTGTCCGTCGCGCTGTCGCAGCAGGCGGTCGCCCTCGACGACAGCGTCCTCGGCAACAACAAGTCCGCGGGCGTGAAGAGCAACTATCCGTCGCCGGGGATCAACAGGAGCTACGTGGCGCTCATCCAGGCCGCGTTCCAGTCGAGGTGGTGGGGCTCGAACCTCATGGTCGAGTTCACCGGCGCGAAGGATGCGGACGGTACGGTCGGCCTCAAGATCTCGAAGCCCCTGAAGGCCCTCACGACCAATCAGTTCACGCAGATGGAGTTCAACTTCTCGCTGTTCTGGGGCCTCGCCATCCAGATGTACGAGGCCACGCTGCGCGCCGACGACAGCCCGTTCGACCAGGCCTTCGATCTCAGCAACGCCACGCCGGACCTCAGGAACCCGATCGACCCCAGCATCCGCCTGCCTGCCGGCTGCGACGACGTGAACACGCCGTGCCTGTGGGGTCCGAGGCAGCTGCAGGGATGGCTCACGTTCCAGGGCGCCGGCCTGTGCATCAATTGCCACGGCGGGCCCGAGCTCACCAATGCGTCGGTCCGGAACGTGAAGCTCATCGACGGGAAGACGGAGTTCATGCAGATGGGCGACCGCTCGTTCTCCACGTACGACGTCGGGTCGTACAACACCGCCGTCAGGCGCTGCAAGACGACGGCCGGTGCAGATCAGTGCGACGATGGCGGCATCGGCGTCACCATCGGCCCGCTCGACCTGCCGCTGTCGTTCGTGCGCTTCGGCCAGATGGTGACGGCGCTGGCCGCGAGCGCCAACCCGAACGACCCGACCAACCCGGTCAACGTCGTCTGCAACAACCAGCCGGAGGCGTGCAACCTGCCATTGGGGCCGGGCCCGGTGGCGGTGGACGGCGCCTTCAAGACGCCCGGGCTCCGCAACATCGAGCTGACCGCCCCTTACATGCACAACGGAGGCGATCTGACCCTGGTGGACGTGGTCGAGTTCTACGACAGGGGCGGGAACTTCCCCGAGTACAACATCCAGAACCTCGACCCCGAGATGGGCAGGATCGAGTGCGGCATCGACCCGGCCACCGGGCTTCTCAGCTGCGCGCAGCAATTCCTCCAGTTCTTCGAGCTGGGGTTGAGCGACGCCGAGAAGGCCAATCTCGTGGCCTTCATGAAGGCGCTCACCGACGTGCGGGTCCGCTTCCAGCGGGCGCCCTTCGACCACCCGCAGCTCTTCCTCCCGGGCCTCCCGGCGGACCCGAATTGCCCGAACTGCCTCGCCTCGGGCCTGGTGAGGGAGCTCCCCGCGGTGGGCCGGAACGGGACGAGGGCGAGGGACGGGGTCAGCGCGCCATTGCCGACGTTCGCCGAGAACCTGGCGCCGTAGACCGCGTCCCGGCGAGGAGCACGTGAGATGCGAGCCCACAGCGAGTTGGCAGGTCGAACGGATGTCTCGATGCACGCGATGAAGATGGCAGGGGGAACGACGATGCGGTCCAGGACGAAGGCGTTCGCGCTCTTGACGATGTTGGCTCCATTCCTGTGGTCGGGCTCGGCGAGCGCGGCGCTCTACCCGCAGCCGCCCGCGACCTCGGCCTTCACCATCACCGGCTTCATTCAGACGATGACGCTCGACAACCCGGCCGACGTCCTCTCGGGCGGCACGGTCACCGTCAACGGCGTCAAGGTCACCATCCCCAGGAACACCATCGTCATCATGTCCGCCAGCAACATCAGCTGGCAGGAGGTCTGGGCGTACGCTCCATGCCCCTGGGGCCTCACCACCAAGCTCGCCGGCCAGGCGCTCCCCGTGGGCGCATGCGCGACCGCTGGGAACGGGCAGACCGGGCTCGCCCTGACCGACAGCTTCGTCGATCCCGCCACCGGCGCGGTCACGAAGCCGCTCACCACCAACGAGGTCACGATCATGGGGAACCGCATCGGCAACGGCACGGCGGATCCCGACCACGTGGCCGGCCTCGTGTACATGGCCCAGCACGCGCTCAACCTCGGATCGGGCATCATCAACTACATCGACTACGCCACCGGGACGCTGCACGTCGGCGGGGCGCCGGGCGCCGCCGGGCCGCGCGACACGCTCATCCAGATCAACGATCCGGTCGGGCGCTACGGCCGGGTGATGTCGCCCGATCCGCGCTTCACGTCGGACACCGACAACCCGACCATCCACGCCAAGACCGGCTACCCCATGTGCATCCCGCGCGCCATCCCGCCGGCGGCGGTGCTGCCCGGCGTGGCGCCGCCCGCGGAGACCGATCCGCTGTGTCCGCAGCGGAACCGACCGCTCGACCCGGCCGCGCCGAAGATGCCCCTCGGCAACTTCACGGTCTGTAATCCAGGCGCTTCCGGGACCGTCTTGACGCCGCCTTCGGCGGGATGCTTCGCCAACTCGCCGCCGACGGTGGTCGGGGTCATCAACGCCCTCGCCACGCCGGTGAGGGACCCCGCCACCGGCGCATCCACCAGCGACGCGACCAACCAGGCGCCGTTCCAGGTGGGCGATGCCATCGAGTGGTCGGGCACGCTCCAGCTCGACACGACCGGGATCACCGGGAGCGTCGGCCTGGTCGGTACCCCGCTGCCGCGCCAGTACGTGTCGGCCTGGAACATCGTCGCCAACGTCGGCATCTACACCTCGCCCTTCTCCGTCCCGGCCTACCTCGAGGAGGAGCTGACCATCCTCGGCACGGGCGGCACCCCCATCACCGCCCCGGTCCCCGTGCCCCAGGAGAGCACCACGCGCATCAAGGCCCGCGGCTTCTTCACCGATCCCACGCGGCAGGTGGACCTCTTCGCGGTCGTCGTCGATCCGTGCTCGGGCGCGGAGAGCGAGATCATGATGCTGGGCAGCATCCCCAACCAGAAGGGCGGGGTGCCCTGGGGCCGCTTCCGCGACGTGGACCAGGCCGGCCTCTTCCCCATCACCCGGCAGTGGAGGGTGAGGTACACGCCGTTCGCCACGGATCCTCCCGGCCCGGTGGTCGCCGCGAACGGGCTCACCGCCATGTCGTTCACCCTCCCGGTGTCCGAGTTCATCACACCCGAGAACACCGTCTACGGCGATCCGACGCTGCTCCTGGTGCCGAACAACTTCCAGGACTTCCCCTTCCTGGCGCAGGGCGAGGGCCCGTGGCGCGGCGATCCGCTCAACGTCGTCGGACAGCTCACGCCGTTCCCGCTGACCAACAGCATCCCCGGCCTGACGCCGCCCGCGCCCGCGCCCATCACATGCCCCACCGCCACGGCTCCCACCGCGATCATCACGCCCACGAACCAGACGGTGAAGCAGAACTCCCAGGTCTGGCTCAACGCCGCCGCGAGCCACAGCAATCCGACGGGCAATCCGCTGACCTTCGTCTGGTCCCAGCTGTCGGGCCCGCCGGTGGCACTCGACACACCCGCCGTGTGTCCGGGAGCCAGCGCGGCGAGCGCCGCGTGCGCGACCTTCAAGGCACCCAACGTCACGGCCAACACCGGGATGAGCTTCCAGGTACTGGTGACCGACACCATCACGCGTCAATCGTCGCTCGCCACCACGCTCGTCATCGTCTCGCCCTTCGCCGTGGGGGCGGACACCGTGGTCGTCACCGGCGCGTCGTACCGGGTGAGCCGCGGGGTCCTCAACGTGACGGCGACCTCGTCCGACCAGACCTGCGCCGCGGTCCTGACCGTCCAGGCTTTCGCCAGCAATGGCTCCACGATGCTGCCCGCGAACACGAACATGGTCGCCGGACCGCCGGTGGCGGGCCTGCCGTGCCCGTACTCGTTCGTCACCGGCAAGGCGGTCTTCCCGCCCGCCGGCACGAGCCTGACGAAGGTCACGGTGCTCTCGAGCGAGGGCGGGTCGGGCGTCTGCCCCAACGGGACGACCTGCAGCATCGTGTTCAAGTAGGGCGGTGAGGCGGGGCCCCGAGGCCTGGGGGCGCGATGCCCCCAGGCCCACTCACGACGAGCGCGAGGAGCGTGTCATGAAGCACGGCGCGAGCATCCACACGGCATTCATGGCCATCGACCGCCCGCGTGCGCGAGCCGTGGAGCTGGGGACCCCCATCGCCCTCGCCCTGGCGGCGGCCGTGCTCGTCGCTCTCCTCGCGTGCGGAGGTGCGGGCACCGGCGGCACCTCCGTCACGCCGGACGCAGGCACGACCACGCCCGACGCCGGCACCACGACGCCGGACGCGGGCACCGTCCCGGTGGACGGCACGAAGGGAACGGGCTCGGGGGGCACGGGGCTCCCCCAGCCGAGCACCGACGCCGCCGCCTGGTTCATCACCGACGGGTCGACGTCGGTGGGTCAGGCGATCGACATCGTCCAGCACGGCATCGACTTCGACGCCATCCAGGGCGCGGTCCAGGGTGGCACGGCGGTGGGCCAGAGCCGCCCCGACGGCATCCTCGTCTACAACGCCAGCAGGAAGACCGACCTGACGGTCACCGCGGTCACGGTCGGCGGCGCGAACGCCGCGGACTTCGTGCTCGACCAGGCGAACGTCGACAATGCGCTCGCGACGACGATCCCGCCGAACAAGAGCGCGTTCGTCCGCATCGGCGTGACCTTCACGCCGCAGGGCGCTGGACCGCGCACGGGCTCGGTGGCGCTCACCTCCAACGCCGGCACGGCGTCGGTCTCGCTGAAAGGGACCGGGCTGCTGGGGCCGGTCATCCAGGTCGCCCCCGCGTCGCTCACCTTCATCTCGACGAGCGCGCCGGCCCCCGTGCACGTGACCAACGCCGGCGCGGGGACGCTCCACGTGACGGGCATCGCGATCACGGGCCCGGACGCCTCCGCCTTCCAGACCGTGGTCACGAATCAAGGGCTGTTCAGGTGCTACCCCGGGGTGGCGCTCGGGGCGCAGCAGAGCTGCGACCTCGAGGTCGGCCTGGTCGCCGGCCAGATCGTACCGAAGAACGCGACGCTCGCCCTGGACTCCGACGATCCGGCCAACGCGACGGTGAACATCCCGCTCACGCTGCAGTGAGGCCGGCGTCGCCGATCAGCGGCGGCGCGGGCTGTTGAAGGACTCCCGCTCCGGAGACGGCCCTGGGCGGGCAGCGCCTGGCGGGCTCGCCTGGAGCGCCTTGATCGACAGGGCCATCCGCCTGCGACCGAGGTCGACCGACAGGACCTTCACCCGCACCCGGTCACCGACCTTCACCACCTCGGCGGGGTCCTTCACGAAGCGGTGGGCGAGCTCGCTGACGTGCACGAGCCCGTCCTGGTGGACGCCCACGTCCACGAACGCGCCGAACGCTGCCACGTTGGTGACGATCCCGTTCAGCGTCATCCCTTCCTTCACGTGCACGAGCTCGGTCACGCCGGCGTCGAAGCCGGCCTCGCGGAACTCCGCTCGCGGGTCTCGCCCGGGCTTCGCCAGCTCCTGCACGATGTCCCGCAGCGTCGGCACGCCGACGCCGGCCTGCTCGTCGACGTAGGACGGGACGTCGATCCGCTGCGCCAGCGCGGCGTTTCCGACCAGCTCCCCTCGCGCCACGCCCAGGTCCTTCGCCATCCGGGCGACGATGCCGTAGCGCTCGGGGTGGACGGCGCTCGCGTCGAGCGGCTCGCTGCCGTGCTGCACGCGCAGGAAGCCCGCGCACTGCTCGAACGCCTTCTGGCCGAGCCGCGGCACCTCTTGCAGCGCGGCGCGCGACCGGAACGGTCCATGGCTCGCCCGGTGCGCGACGATGGCCCTCGCCAGCGCGGCGCCCAGGCCCGCCACGTAGCGCAGCAACGTGGGCGAGGCCGTGTTCAGGTTCACGCCCACCATGTTCACGGCGCGCTCGACGACGCGGTCGAGCGCCGCGGCGAGCGCCGCCTGGTCGACGTCGTGCTGGTATTGCCCGACGCCGATGCTCTTGGGGTCGATCTTCACCAGCTCCGCCAGCGGGTCCTGCAAGCGCCGCCCGATCGACACGGCGCCCCGCACGCTGACGTCCAGCTCCGGCAGCTCGTCGCGCGCCAGCTCGGAGGCGGAATAGACCGACGCTCCGGCCTCGCTCACCATCACGACCTTGATCGCGCCCGACGGGCCCACCAGCTTGCGGACGAAGGTCTCGGTCTCGCGCCCCGCCGTCCCGTTGCCGATCGCGATCGCGGCGGGCGCGTGGGCCCGGATGAGCTCGGCGAGCGTCGCCGCGGCGGCCCGTTCCTGTCCCGTGTGCGGGTAGACGGTGGCGACCGCTCTTACCTCCCCCTCCGCGCTGAGCGCCGCCACCTTGCATCCGGTCCGCAGGCCGGGGTCGATGGCGAGGACCGGAGCCGACCCGAGCGGCGCCGCCAGCAGCAGCGCCTCGAGGTTCTGCGCGAAGACGCGGATCGCCTCGGCGTCGGCGCGCTCCTTGAGCTCGCGCCGGAACTCGTTCTCGAGCGAGGGCAGGAGCAGCCGCTCCTGGGCGTCGGCCAGCGCCAGGTCGAGCTCGCGGGCGAGGACGGGCGCCGACCCCTTGCGGACCACGCGCGCCCGCACCGCACCCGCCACCTCGGCATCGGGCACCGCGATCCGCACGCGCAGGACCCCTTCGGCCTCGCCCCGCTCAGCCGCGAGCACCCGGTGCGATGGGGCCTTCAGCGCGCGCTCGCGACGGCCGACGTGATCGCGGTAGTGCGCGAGCTCCGGCGCCGCCGACTTTCCACGGGCCGCATCCACCGTCAGCTCACCCCTGGCCTCGTAGAGCCGGCGCACCTCGGCCCGCACGTCGGCGCGCTCGGCCACCTGCTCCGCCACGATGTCGCGCGCACCCTGGAACACCGCATCGAGGTCGGGCAGGCCCCTGGCAGCATCCACGTAGCGTGCGCCGAGCGCGTCTCGGCCCGGCACCTGGCCGCCCGGCGCCTGGCCGAGGATGAGGTCGGCGAGCGGGCCGAGCCCCCTCTCCCTCGCCGCCTGCGCCCGCGTCCGGCGCCTGGGCTTGAAGGGCAGGTAGAGGTCCTCCAGCTCCGTCGCCGTCGCAGCGGCGCCGATGGCGCGCTCCAGCTCGGGGGTGAGGACGCCCTGCTCGCGCAGGGATTCGAGGATGGTGGCGCGGCGGGCCTCGCGAGCGTCCACCCGGGCGGCGTGATCGTGGATGCGCTGGATGGCGCCGTCGTCGAGGCCACCGGTGGCCTCCTTGCGATATCGCGCCACGAAGGGGACGGTGGCGCCGCCGTCGAGCAGCTCGAGCGTGCGGGCCACGGCGGCGGGCGGGAGGGAGAGCTCGCGCGCGACGATCGCGGCGCGGTCCGCGACGGCAGCCTGGGTCATGCCGACACCCTAGCGCGTAGCGCCGGGTCGCCGCTGCTCGTCGTCGAGCGAGCCAGGGCGGGTCGCGGCCCCCGGCGCGGGCGTCGTCACGGCACCGGGCATGCGCACGTTCCCAGCGCTCGGGGGCGGGAGGAGAACCGCGACATGACGGTCGGACCCACCGCGCGCGCTCTCGCGACGTGCCTGGCGCTCTTCGCGGTCGCGGCGGCCGCGCCGGCAGCGGCCCAGCACGAGGCCGCCTCTCCGCCGCCAGCGCGCACCTTCGGCCCCGACCGGACGGCGACCGGCGTCTTCACCGGGGCGGGCGTCACACCGGCGGGGCTCTCGTGCGACAGCCCGGCCGACGCGAGCACGGCCATCACCTGCGCAGGTCATCTCCCGAGCGGGCTCGACGGGACACTCCTCGAGACGACGGTCCGCGTCCCGCGCAGCGCGGGACCCCACCCGCTCGTCGTCGCCATGCACGGATGGGGTCAGAACCGCGACGCGATGGCGAGGTACGACGCACGGCTCACCGGCGAGGGTTACGCCGTCCTGCGCTACAGCGCCCGCGGATTCGGCGGCTCCTGGGGACAGGCCAACCTCGCGGACGTCGACGTCGAGGGCGCGGACCTCCGCAGCCTCATCGGCCAGGTCGTCGACGACGCGCGCGTCGGGGCGGCGCCGGGCGCCGTCGCCGTCTTCGGCCCGTCCTACGGCGGCGCGCACGCGTGGCTGGCGGCGCTCGTGCCGGCCTTCGACAGCCCTGCCGGGAAGCACGTCGTCATCCGCACGATCATCGCGATCGCCACCTGGACCGACCTCCTCAACGCGCTCGTGCCGAACGGCCGCCCGCAGCAGGCGCACGAGGTCGCGGGCGCGGAGAAGCTCTCGTACGTGCAGGCCCTCTTCCTCGGCGGCCTCCGCGTGCGCGCCGATCGCCCCTACCCGAACCTCCCGGAGTATCTCGCCCGCTGGAACGCCACGATGGCGGCGAACGAGCTCCCGTACGCCGCGACGCCCGCCGGCACCGAGATCGTCGACGGCCTTCAGGGCCATCGCTCCGCGTACTGGCAGGAGCCGTTCTGGGCGCGGGTCCGGGCGAACGCCGCCGCGGGCACGCCGCAGCTCCCCATCCTCGCCGTGCAGGCGTTCACCGACGACCTCTTCCCGGCGGCCGAGCTGCTCCGCATGTACGACGCTCTCCGGGCGATCGACCCGGCCTATCCCATCGCGCTCTACCTCGGCGACCTGGGGCACCCGCGCTCCGCCAACAAGCCGGGCGAGCTCGCGTACGTCGTCGACCAGGCGGTGGCGTGGCTCGGCTGGTACCTCAAGGGCACCGGCGCGCAGCCCGCGCTCGACGTGCAGGCAGCGATCACGCGTCCTGCGGCGACGCCCTTCAGCGCCGCCGACGTCCTCCGCGTCCCGACGTACGCGGACCTCTCGAACGCGATCGCCACGGCCCGGTTCGACGGCGTGAAGGCCATCACGTTCCTCCCCGCGAACGTGGCGAGCGGGTTCGCCTGGGACCCCATCGTCCTGTCGAGCTGCGGACAGCTCTTCCCCTGCCCGCCGGCGCCGCCGTCCGACGAGATCCCCGGCGATGTGGCGGTCTACACCGTTCCGGTTTCGCGCTTCTCGCCTGCGGGGCCGCTGCTCGTGGCGGGCGAGCCCGCCGTCTCGCTCTGGGCCCTCACGGCCGCCCACCGCGTCCAGCTCGACGTCCGCGTGCTCGACGTCGCGCCCGACGGCTCGAAGGCGCTCGTGACCCGGGGGACGTTCATGTTGGACACCGGCTCGGCGACCCGCCCGATCGGCTTCACGCGGGTGCGCATCCCGACGTTCGGCAATCTCTGGCAGGCGCCGGCCGACCACGCGCTCGCGTTCGAGGTGACGAACGTCGATACCCCCTACCTCCGCCCGACGCTCGTCCCCTCGGCCACGCTGATCGGGGGCGTGGAGGTGACGATCCCGGTCCGGCGGTGAGCGCCGGGCGCGGCTCCACGCGTGTCGATCCGCGCCGACCTCGTTCGTCGCGTGATCGAACCCGCAGGGAGGAGCCATGAAATACCTGACGTTCATCCGAAGCTCGGAGTCGTACCGCGCGGCCCCGCCGCCCAGGGCGCTCATGGAGGCCATGGGCAAGTTCGTCGAGAGGGCCATGGCGGACGGCACCCTCGTCGACACGGGCGGGCTCCTGCCGAGCAAGGACGGCGTCCGCCTGCGCCTGGCAGGCGGCAAGCTCACCGTCACGGACGGCCCGTTCATCGAGGCGAAGGAGGTCATCGGGGGCTGGGCCATCCTGAAGGCCGCCTCGAAGGCGGACGCGGTCCGCGTCGCGACCGAGTTCATGGAGCTGCACCGGAAGCACTGGCCCGGCTTCGAGGGCGAGGCGGAGGTCCGGCCCATGTTCGACCCGGGCCAGGGCCCGTAGCGGCGGGATCGAGCGGCAGCCCGTCGGCGCAGGGTCGACCCCACGCAGGTCGTGGCCGTCACACGCGTCCGACGGGTCCCTCTGTCGCACGTGGAAACGCCTGCGAACAACCGCTCGCCGCACATCCGCCGGAGGGCCGCCGCGGCCGCGCACGGGGCGAGGTCACGGCTCGAGGCGCTGCTCGAAGGGGCCGTCCGCGCCGAGCGAGCCGCGCATCGCGCCGAGCGTCGAGCCCACGAGTCGCTGGCGAACGCACGCCGGCTCATCCGGGCCATCGACGATGCGCTGGCGCGCCGCGCCGCCGTCGCTCCGCGGCGGCCCTGACCGGAGGCCGAGCCCGCGCAGGGACCCCGCCGGTCGCGTCCCGATGCGGTGAGCACCCTGGCGAGGCACCGGGCCGATATCTCGACATGTCGTACTGCCGGCGTACCTTCGCGCTCCGGAGGCGGGACGGAGGCGTGGCCATGGCAGACCGGACGGTGATGGTCGTCGAGGACGACGCGGTCATCCGCGAGATGGTGCTCCAGGTGCTCGCCAGCGAGGGGTTCACGGCCGTGGGCGCGGG
The DNA here is from genome assembly GCA_035719345.1 of Anaeromyxobacteraceae bacterium. Taxonomy (GTDB): domain Bacteria; phylum Myxococcota; class Myxococcia; order Myxococcales; family Anaeromyxobacteraceae; genus Anaeromyxobacter_A. The sequence continues at coordinate 3,546 of DASTGH010000146.1, read as the reverse complement.
CAACGGCGAGGAAGCGCTCCGCCAGCTGCGCACGGACCACCTCCAGCCCGCGCTCATCCTCCTCGACCTCGTCATGCCCGTCATGAACGGCTGGCAGTTCCGCACGGAGCAGCTCCGGGATCCCGAGCTGGCGGCCATTCCCGTGGTGGTGATGTCGGCGACGGACGACGGCGCGGTCCGGGCGGAGGATCGCGTCCCGAAGCCGTTCGACATCGACCAGCTCGTCGAGGTGGTCACGCGGGTCGCGAGGCCGGGGCACGCGGTGCACTGAGGGTCGGGCCCTCACCCCATCCCTCTCCCGCGTGGTTCAGCCGCCGAATGGCGGATGAACCGGTGCGGAGTAGGGCTGGGGGCGCGCATGCGCCCGCAGCCCGGGAGAGGGGGTCCGTCCGCCGGCGGACTACCGAATGGCGTGGCGGATCTCGGAGGTCGGCGGCTGATCCCCCTCGCCCGGCGTCAGCCGGGAGAGGGCCGGGGTGAGGGCATGTTCCGCGGCTCAGAACCCCCGCGGCGCCACGGGCGTCGCGGTCTCCTGGGTCGTCCCGTCCCCGAGCTGCCCATGGTCATTCGCGCCCCAGCACATGAGCGCCCCCGCGGACAGCGCACAGCCCCGGTCGCCGCCGCCCACCAGCGCGTCGATGGCGCCGAGCGCGATCGGCGGTCCCTGCAGCACGGTGGACAGGGGCGGGGCCGCCCCCGCCTGCAGGAAGCGGTCGTCGCCGGCGCAGGTGGCCGTCCCGCTGGCGGCCTGCGCCGCGCACGTGTGGGAGAGGCCGGTGAGGAGGCGATCGGCGGTACCGGCGACCGGGGTGAGCCGGGAGGCGAGCTGCGGCACGTTGACGTTCGGTGTGGTGAGGCCGTCGCCCAGCTTCCCGGAAGCGCGATCGCCCCAGCAGTAGACGCCGGCTGCGTTGTTGAGCGAGCCGACGGCGCAGGTGTGGGTGCCTCCCACCGCGATCGCCGAGGCGACGAGGCTGCTCACGGCGGCGCCGGGCACGGAGGGCGTGGGGCTCGGGGACTGTCCGGTCTGGCCGAACACGTTCGCGCCCCAGCACAGCACGTGGCCGTCGCCGGCCTTGATGACGCAGGTGTGATCGACCTGGGTGGCGATGGCGCTCATGGCGCCGGCCAGGTTGACGGCGGTGGGCGCCGTCACGAGTGCCGTCGTCGCCGGGTTGGCGCCGGCCTGGGCCTTGTCGTTCGCGCCCCAGCAGCTCACCCGGCCGTCCTGGAGCAGGGCGCAGGTGTGGCCCGCGCCTGCGGCGAGCAAGGCCACGCCGGTGAGTCCGGGGACGGCGACGGGAACCGACGACGACGGGGTGGTCGCGACCGGCTGTGCCAGCTGCGCCGTCGCGTTCGAGCCCCAGCACTGGACGGCGCCGGCGGTGGTCACCGCGCAGGTGTGACTCGTGCCGGCGGCGAGGGCCAGCGCGAGGGCGCCTCCGGCCAGCGGCACGCTCACCGGGGCGAGCCGGTTCTGCGTGTCGCCCACGCCCAGCTGACCGGCTGCGTTGTTGCCCCAGCACATGACCCCGCCGGCGGTCGTGACGACACAGGTGTGGGTGGCCCCCAGCGCGACGGTGCCCGGCCCCGAGGCGACCTGGACGCACGCTCCGCCGGACTTGAGGAACCCGGGGTCGCAGGCGAACGAGCAGGTTCCCCGCCCTGGCGACCCGAGGCAGGCGGCGGAGGCGTGGGCCGGGATGACGTTGCCGGGACCCGTGCAGTCGGCGCAGCCGGCGCCGCAGCGGGTCGTGTCCTCGGCGACGCAGGCGCCGCCGCACTCGACCTGGGGCGCCGCGCACGCCGGCGTGCAGCAGTCGGGCTGGCCGCTGGTGCTCGTGCACTGCACCGTGCCGCCTGGGCAGAGGTAGTCGCAGTGGTGGTCGGTGCAGGTGGCGGTCGCGCCGGCGGGCGCGGAGCACGCCTGGCAGGTCGAGCCGCACGAGGTGGCCGACTCGACCACGCAGGCGCCCGCGCACGCCACCTGGCCGACGTCGCAGACGCAGCCCGGGCCGCCCGGGTCGCGCACGAATCCCGGCTCGCAGTTCACGGCGCAGACGTGCTGGTCGAGCGCGGGGCTGCTCCGGTCGCAGGAGGCGCTCCCGTGCTGGATCGTGCTGGCGAGACAGTCGGTGCAGGTCTCGCCGCAGTGCCGGTCGTCCTCCGCCACGCAGGCCGCGGCGCCGGCACACGCGATGGGCTCGCTGGCGGAGGTGCAGGCCGGGACGTGCACGGGGAGGTGCCGCGCGTCCACGAGCGAGGGACCACATCCGGAGAGTGCGGCGGCGGCGAGCGCCACGATCGCGGCGGCGCGGCCGGCCCGCCACGGCGCGGGCCGGCGCGCCCCTCGAGAGCTCGAGCCTTCTCGGCGCATCTGCACCTGGTCCCGTGACGGCGCCGAGAAGTCCGGCGGAGGCGCCGCGCCTGACGCGCCGCGGCGGAGCCACCTCCATGCGCGCACGGTGAATATTGATCGCGATCAAGCCTGCACGTCAGTCGGGCGGGCGGGGGACACGGCGGGGGGCACGCGAGGCGAGATTTGTAGGGCGCGCCCGGGCCGCACCCGTCATCTATGCCGCTCGAGGAGGGCTCGAACGTGAAGAAGAACCCCTCGATCGAGACGGCGTACGCCCTCGCGCGCGAGGCCTACGCCGGCTTCGGGGTCGACGTCGAGGCCGCGCTGCAGCGGCTCGACCGCATCCCCATCTCCATCCACTGCTGGCAGGGCGACGACGTGCGCGGCTTCGAGGCCGGAGCCGGCGAGCTCTCCGGCGGCATCGCGGCCACGGGTGCGTACCCGGGCCGGGCGCGCACGGCGGACGAGCTGCGCGCCGACGCCGACGTGGCGATGGCGCAGATCCCGGGACCGAAGCGCTTCAACCTGCACGCGAGCTATCTCGAGGCTGGCCGGCCGGTCGAGCGCGACCAGATCCGGCCCGAGCACTACCAGCGCTGGATCGACTGGGCGAGGGCGCGCGGCATCGGCCTCGACTTCAACCCCACCTGCTTCTCGCACCCGCGGAGCGACGCGGGCACGCTCTCCAGCGCCGACGCGGGCACCCGCCGCTTCTGGATCGCCCACTGCCAGGCGAGCCGGCTCGTCTCGGCCGCCTTCGGCCAGGCGCTCGGCACGCCGTCCATCATGGACATCTGGATCCCCGACGGCTCGAAGGACCTCCCCTACGACCGCTACGGCCCGCGGCGCCGGCTCATCGAGGCGCTCGACGAGGTGCTGGCGCGGCCGCTGCCGCGCGAGCACCACCGCGACGCGGTGGAGGGCAAGCTCTTCGGGCTCGGGCTCGAGAGCTTCACGGTCGGATCGCACGAGCTGTACCTCGCCTATGCCGCCACGCGGAAGGTGATGATCACCTACGACACCGGGCACTTCCACCCCACCGAGTCGGTCGCCGACAAGCTCTCCTCGGTCCTCCCCTTCGTCGACGTGCTCCTCCACGTCTCGCGCCCGGTGCGCTGGGACTCCGATCACGTCGTGCTCCTCGACGACGACACGCAGGCGCTGGCGCACGAGATCGTGCGCGGCGG
>DASTGH010000145.1:0-10026 GCA_035719345.1 Anaeromyxobacteraceae bacterium | reverse complement strand
GCCTTCCAGCGCTCCAGCGGGATGGGCGTGTCGAAGGAGCCGAGGTAGGCGTCGACCTGCTGGCGGAGCTCGGCGTCCGTGGCGGGCGGTGTCGCGGGCGGAGCATCGGGGTTCGCCGGACGCGGGGCGTTCCGGCCCGGGCCCATGGCCAGGGCGAGCGCGAGGGCGGCGGTGGTGAGGGTGGCGGTCACGGGAACCTCACGGGGAGACGAGCTGCGGGTTCGCCCGCACGACGCGCTGCTGCTCGGCGGTGAGCGGCCCCAGCGTGTCGGGCGTGAACCAGAACATGAGGTTGTTGCCGCCGCCGCAGCCGGGGCGCGCGCCCGAGCACTCCGCGTTCGTCACGGCGTGGCCGGTGCCGTTCCGGTTGCAGGCGCCGTCGATCGCGGTGCTGAGGCGGCAGGTCGCGCAGGGGCACTGGGGCGTGTCGGAGAGGGTGTCGAAGTCGAATCCCGCGAGCTCGGTCACGTGGTACAGGCCGAGGAAGTGGCCCATCTCGTGGGCGACGATCATCGCGGTCAGGTCGTCGCCGCAGCCGGTGTAGTCCGGCAGGCCGTTGCAGCGGCTCTGCGCCGTGCCGAAGCGCAGGCCGTCCGTGCCGACGGCGGCGCCGCTCGCGACCGTGCCGCCCACCGTGGCCGGGCCGGGGATGGTGCCGTCGACGCCCGCCACCTTGGACCCGGCCGGCAGGCCGGCCGCCGTGAAGCCGTTCACGAGGAAGATGTGGATCGAGGTCCCGTCGCCGGAGTTCTTGAGGAGCTGGGGCAGCGGCGCGCAGGCGCCGGTCGAGTCGACGTCGATGAGCCCCGAGTACTGGCTCCTCACGTCGGCGGAGACGTCGGCGAAGTGCTCTCGGATGACGATGCCGCTGCCGCCGTCCTGGTAGATCGCCCTCAGCGTCGTCACCATGCGCTGGATGTCCGGATCCTTCGCCACGTCGGTCGCCGTGGTGGGCAGCGGATGAGCCGGATCCGCGGTCTGCGTCCCCACGACGTGGAACGTCACGTCGAGCGTCCCGGTGGTGGGGATGGCGCCGCTCGCGGCCGGCTTGGTGATGACGGTCACGTCGTAGGTGCTGGAAGTGTTGCCGGTGCTACCGCACGGGTTCGGGCTCAGCACCGTGCACTCGTAGGCGAAGTCGCCCACGACGACGGACCAGGTGCCCGCCGGCAGCACCCCGCGGTTCAGCCCGGGCGTGGTGTTGGGGACGGTCAGGCTGCCGGTGGCCGGCGACGACGAGGCGAAGAAGACGAGGGCACCCTCCGGGTTCGACGCGGGCTGCAGCCGGTCGTCGTACCAGACCTCTCCGCCGGGAGCGGTGACGAGGAGGGGCACGGCCGTGTTCTCGACCGGGATCCCCTGGAACGTGAGGGCGTCGGGTGCGCGCACCGCCTGCTCGACGATCGTGATCGACGCCGTATTCGCCGGGACGTCGAAGGTGAGCGTCGCGCCCACCGTCGCACCGGCCGAGAGGTGTTGAGAGGTCGTGCACGGGGCAGCCGTGGGGCAGGTCGGCGGAGCCGTGGTGGGTCCGATCGGCTTCTGACTCTGATCGCAGGTCAGGATGGTCGTCCCGCCGTCCGGGACGCCTGCATCCGGTTGCGAGGAAGAGTTGTCGCCACAGGCGGACGCTGCCAGGACGGCGGCGAGGGCGGAGGCTGTGGTGGCGAGGAGCGGGGCGGTCGGTCGCATGGTGATCCGGAGAATCTATGTCAAAGGTGTCCCCCACGCCGCTGCGGCGCCCGGTGCCACGCAGCGTCCCGGCGAGGGCGGGTCACCGGATCTGCGGGTTCGCACGGACGACGCGCTGCTGCTCGGCGGTGAGCGGGCCGAGCGCGCCGGGCGCGAACCAGAACATGAGGTTGTCCCCGCCGCCGCAGGCCGTGCTCACCGTGCACTCGCCCGTCGTCATGGCGTGGCCGGTGCCGTTCCGGTTGCACGCGCCGTCCGTGGCGCTGGCGAGCCGGCAGGTGGTGCAGGGGCACGCGGGCGTGTCGGAGAGGGGATCGAAGTCGAGGCCGGTGAGCTCGGTCACGTGGTACAGGCCGAGGAAGTGGCCCATCTCGTGGGCGACGACCATGGCGGTGAGGTCGTCGCCGCAGCGGGCGTAGTCCGGCGCTCCGCTGCACCGGCCCGCCGCCGCGCCGAAGCGCAGGGCGTCGGTCGCCACCGCCGCGCCGCTCGCGACGGTGCCGCCCAGCGTGGCCGGCCCGGGGATGGTGCCGTCCACGCCCGCGATCTGCGTGCCGGGCGGGAGCCCGGCCGCCGTGAATCCGTTCACGAGGAAGATGTGGAGGGACGTCCCGTCGCCGGACGTGGCGAGGAGCTGGGCCAGCGGCGCGCAGGCGCCGGCCGAGTCGACGTCGACGAGCCCCGAGTACCGCGCCCGCACGTCCGCGGGGACGTCCGTGAAGTGCTCGCGGACGGTGACGCCCGCACCCGCGTAGATGACCTTCAGCGTGCTGACCATGCGCTGGACGTCCGCGTCGGCCGCGGCGGCGGCCGCCGACGTGGGCAAGGGCGCGGCCGTGCTCGCCGTCTGCGTCCCCACCACGTGGAAGGTGACGTCGAGCGCACCGCTCGCCGGGATGGCGCCGGAGACCGCGGGCTTCATGATCACCGTGACGTCGTAGGTGCTGGCCGTGTTCCCGGTGGTCCCGCACGGGTTCGTGCTCAGCACCGTGCACTCGTAGGCGAGGTCGCCGACCACGAGCGACCACGATCCCTGCGGCAGGACGCCGCGGTTCAGGGCCGCCGTCGTGTTGGGGATGGTGAGCGTCCCGGTCGCCGGGGCGGAGGACGCGAAGAAGGCGAGCGCCGCCTCGGGGCTCGACGCCGGCTGCTGCCGGTCGTCGAACCAGACGTCGGTCGGGCCGCCCGGGCCGGTGACGAGGAGCGGCACCGCGGTGTTCTCGATCGCGAACCCCTGGAACGTGATCGCCGCGGGAGCGCTCACCGCCTGCTCGACGATGGTGAGGGAGGCCGTGCCGGCGGGGACGGTGAAGCCGAGCGTCGAGCCCACCCGCGCGCCGGCCGCGAGGTGCAGCACCACGTCCGCCGCCGGCGCATCGCTCGCCGCGATCGTCGTCGCGCAGGTGGCCGGGACGCCGCCGTCGCTCGCCGGGACGCCGCCGTCGGGGTGCAGGATCGCGATCCCGCCGTCCAGGTTCAGCACCGGCCCGCCGCCGTCCGGCGGCGGCGGCACGGGGCCGGGGTCCTGCGCGACGGAGCCGAGCGGATGCGAGGAGCCCCCGCACGCCGCGGCGGCGGCCGCGGCGGCGAGCACGGTGAGGGTGAGCGCGGCGGCGCGGCTCATGCGTCCGCCAATGTAGCCCGATGGCCCGCCCGCTCGCCCGCTGGTCGCTGGAGCCGGCGCCCGGGCCTCAGGCTGCCGCCACCTGCCCCAGCGCCTTCTCGGCGAGGGCGTGCTCCCGCGCCTCGTGCTCGCGGAGCCTGGCCGCCAGGCGACCGGCGCGCTCCGCCACCTGGGCCGGCGCGAGCGCGGCGGCGTCGGCGCCGAGCGCCCTCACCTCCTGGAGGATGGACCGGTGCTCGGCGAGGAGCGCGTCGACCTGCTCCGAGGTGCCGCGCCCGGCGAGGATGCCGAAGACGCCCTCGTCGCGCTCCTCCCGCTCGAAGTGCGTGGCGAGGAAGGCGGAGAGCTCCTCGAGCGCACCGGTGAGCGCCGGCAGGTCCCTCGCTGCCTTCACCTTGCCGGTGACGCGCGCCAGCGCCTCGTGGTCGTCGTCCATCGTCTTCTTGGCGGCGGCCAGCCGGTCACTAGCGGTGAACTGCGCCGCCTCGGTCGAGTCGGCGAGCGCCCTGGTGGAGGCCGCGCCGCCGGTGATGGTCTCGAGGACGTGGTCGAAGTACCCTGTCCCCACCTCCTGCTGGTGGCGGGTGGCCGTGTACCCGGTCCGCTCCGCCGCGAACTCCGCCTGCTGCAGCTCGGAGTAGGCGGCCATGCCGCGGTCGCGATACTCGCGCGCCAGCGAGAACATCCCGTGGTTCAGCGCGTGGAACCCGGCCAGCGTGACGAACTGGAACTTGTAGCCCATGGCCCCGAGCTCGCGCTGGAACCTGGCGATGGTCGGCTCGTCCAGGTTCTTCCGCCAGTTGAAGGAGGGCGAGCAGTTGTAGGCGAGCATCTTGCCGGGGAACCTCGCGTGCACGCCCTCGGCGAACTCGCGCGCCTCCTCGAGGTCCGGCTTCGAGGTCTCGCACCAGAGCAGGTCGGCGTAGGGCGCGTAGGCGAGCGCGCGGTGGATGGCGCAGTCGACGCCGCCCCGGAGGTAGTAGAAGCCCTCCGGCGTGCGGGGCTTCGAGCGGTCGATGAAGGGCGCGTCGTACGCGTCGACGTCGCTCATGATGAGCTTGGCGGAGTCGGCGTCGGTGCGGCCGATGACGAGCGTCGGGACGCCCATGACGTCGGCGGCGAGGCGCGCGGCGACGAGCGTGCGGACGAACTGGGAGGTGGGCACGAGCACCTTGCCGCCGAGGTGGCCGCACTTCTTCTCGCTCGCCACCTGGTCCTCGAAGTGCACGGCGGCGGCGCCCGCCTCGATCATCGCCTTCATGAGCTCGTAGGCGTTGAGCGGGCCGCCGAAGCCGGCCTCGGCGTCCGCGACGATGGGGGCGAACCAGTGCGTGCCGTCCCGGCCCTCGCCGTGCGCGATCTGGTCGGCGCGCTGGAAGGCGCGGTTGATGCGCCGGACGACGTTCGGGACCGAGTCGGCCGGATAGAGCGACTGGTCGGGGTAGGTCTGGCCGGCCGTGTTGGCGTCGGCCGCCACCTGCCAGCCGGAGAGGTAGATCGCCTTCAGCCCCGCCTTCACCATCTGCACGGCCTGGTTGCCGGTGAGCGCGCCGAGCGCGTGGACGTAGGGTTCGCCGTGGAGGAGGTCCCACAGGCGGCGCGCGCCCATCTGCGCCAGCGTGTGCTCGATCTTCACCGTGCCGCGGAGCTTCTCCACCTCCCCGCGCCCGTAAGGCCGGGTGATGCCCTCCCAGCGGCGCGGGTCCGGGTGGAACGGGGCGGGGCCGTCGGCGGGGCTGGCCATGAAGCGCTCCTTTTCGCGAGTTGCACGTCAAAGTAAGTTGATTTGCATCAACGGCTAGACCCTGAGGCGTTCCGCGTAGATAACGTGTCGCCGCTCTGTCAAGGCACGACTGTAAAGCTGTGAACCTTGTCAATTGACGCGCCGCGACTCAAGATCGCGAAAGGAGGCCGGTTTGCGATGCGCGAGCTGACACCTTTGGGGCCCAAGCTGAGGACGGTCCGCCGGCGCCAGGGGCTCACCCAGACCCAGCTGGCGGAACGGCTCGGCATCTCGCCGAGCTACCTGAACCTCATCGAGCACGGCCGGCGGCCCCTGCCGGCGCCGCTCCTCATCAAGCTGGCGGAGCTGTTCCACCTCGACCTGAAGCAGTTCTCGTCCGACGCCGACGCGAGGGCGGTGGCCGACCTGCTCGAGATCTTCGGCGATCCGGTCTTCGAGCCGCACGACCTCGCCGCGGCGGAGGTGCGCGAGCTGGCGGCGACGGCGCCGCAGGCGGCGCGTGCGGTGGTGACGCTCTACCGCGCCTACCGCGGCGCGCGCGAGGCGCTGGAGACGCTCACCGCCAAGCTGTCGGAGGGCGAGGTCTCGGCGGTGGGCCCGCGGCTCCCCACCGAGGAGGTCTCGGACCTCGTCCAGCGCAGCATGAACCACTTCCCCGAGCTGGAGGAGGGCGCGGCGCGGCTGTGGCGCGACGCCCGTCTCGACGGGGCGAGCCTGCAGGACGACCTCGCCGCCTGGCTCCTGCGCGAGCACGGCGTCCGGGTCCGGATCGAGCGGGCCGGCGCGATGCAGGGCGCGCTGCGCCGGTACGATCCGGAGCGCAAGGAGCTGGCGCTCTCGGAGGTGCTGCGGCGAGGGAGCCGCAACTTCCAGCTCGCGTTCCAGGCGGGCCTGCTCACCCAGGCCGCGGCGCTCGACCGCTCCACGCGCGACCCGGGGCTCACCAGCGCCGACTCGAGGGCGCTGGCGCGGGTGGCGCTCGCCAACTACTTCGCGGCGGCGGTGCTCATGCCGTACGACGCCTTCCTCGAGGCGGCGCGGCTCGAGCGCTACGACCTGGAGCTGCTCGGGCACCGCTTCCGCGCCAGCCTCGAGCAGGTCGCGCACCGCCTCACCACCCTGCGCCGCCCCGGCGCCGAGGGGGTGCCGTTCCACATGGTGCGCATCGACATCGCCGGGAACATCTCGAAGCACTTCAGCGCCTCCGGGCTGCGCTTCGCGCGCTTCAGCGGCGCGTGCCCGCGGTGGAACGTGTTCGCGGCCTTCCTCACGCCGGGAATGATCCAGACGCAGCTGTCGCAGATGCCGGACGGCACCCGCCACTTCTGGGTGGCGCGGACGGTGCGCAAGGAGGGCGGCGGTCACCACGCGCCGCGGACGGTGCACGCGCTGGCGCTCGGGTGCGAGGTGTCGCACGCGAGGAAGCTCGTCTACGCCGACGGGGTGGACCTCGCGACGCGCGAGGCGGTGGTCCCCATCGGGCTCACGTGCCGGCTCTGCGAGCGGATGGACTGCGAGCAGCGGGCCTTCCCGCAGCTGCAGCACCCGCTGCAGGTGAACGAGAACGTGCGGGGCGTGTCGTTCTACGCGCCGGTGCGGGACTGAGGGCGCCCGCCTTCGGAACGGGCCGTCAACCCTGGAAGAGCGCGCGCACGACGAGGACCGACGCGGCGAAGCCGGCCAGGTCCGCGAGGAGCCCCGCGGCGAGCGCGTGGCGGTGCCGGGAGATGCCGGCCGCGCCCATGTACACGGCGAGGACGTAGAGCGTGGTCTCGGTCGAGCCCGCCATCACGGACGCCAGCCGGCCGGCGTAGGAGTCGGGGCCCTCCGCCCGCAGCACCTCGCCGACGACGCCCAGCGCGGCGCCGCCCGAGAGCGGCCGCACGATGACGAGGGGGAGCACCGAGGTGGGGACGCCGAGCGCCGCGGTGACGGGCGACAGCGCGCGGGCGAGGAGCTCCAGCGCGCCGGACGCCCTGAACGCGCCGAGCGCGACCATGATGGCGACGAGCGGCGGGATGATCCGGACCGCCACCTCGAATCCTTCGCGCGCCCCCTCGAGGAACACCGGGTAGACCTTCACCCGGCGCGCCAGCGCGAACGCCGGGATCCCCGCGATGATGAGGGGCAGGACCCACGCCGAGGCGCGCTGGAGCGCCGCCCACGTCACCATCCGCGCCCCCCTCTGCGCCACCGGGCGAGGCCCTTCGCGGCGGCGACCGCCACGGCGACGGAACACGCGCTCGCCAGGATGACGGGCGCGATCACGTCCGCCGGATCGCGGGCGCCGGCCCCCGCCCGGAGCGCGATCACCGTCGCGGGGATGATCTGGAGCGATGCGGTGTTGATCGCGCAGAAGAGCGCCTGCGCGTCGGTGGCGGTGCCCGGCCGGGGGTTCAGCTCCTCGAGGCGCCGCATCGCCTCGAGCCCGAAGGGCGTCGCGGCGTTGCCGAGGCCGAGCAGGTTCGCGGCGACGTTCATGACGATGGAAGCCATGGCCGGGTGGTCGGGCGGGACCTCGGGGAAGAGGCGCCGCAGCACGGGCCGCGCCGCCCGGGCGATCCCCCGCAGCACCCCGGCCGCCTCGGCCACGCGCACGAGCCCGAGCCACAGGCTGAGGACCCCCACGAGCCCGATGGCGAGGGTGACGGCCGACTGGGCCGACGCCGCCACCGCGCCGGTCAGGTCGCCCATCTTGCCGTTCACGGCCGCCGCCAGCACCGATGCGGCGAGCAGCGCGATCCACACGACGCTCATGAGCGCATTCAACCGTCGCCGGTCGCACAAGGCGAGTTTGGTGTTAAGGAGCACCCTGGCATGACGACCGCCCTCCTCCTCGCCCTCGCCCTCGCGGCGCCGGCCCACGCGCCAGACGTCACGACGATCGCGCGACCGACCAGCACGGAGTGGTTCGGCCTGTACCTGCTCGGGAAGAAGGCCGGGTACTCCCAGTCCTGGGTGGGCATCGAGAAGCGCGACGGGCGGCGCGTCCTCGTGGCCCGCTCGAAGACCGTGCTCTCGGCGACGGTCGGCACCCGGAGCGTGGAGCGTTCGCAGGCGGACGAGAAGGTGTACGAGGCGAGGCCGGGTGGGAGGCTGCTCGCCTTCTCCAGCCGCCGCGACGGCGACGGCGGCAACCGGACCGTCGAGGGCACGTGCACGGCGGAGGGGTGCACCGTCCTGCTCGTCGCGGAGGGGCAGCGCGAGGAGCGCAAGCTCCCGCCGCTGCACGACACGGCGGAGCAGGCCGACGGCGCCCGCCTCGCCGCGCTCACCGGGACGTCGCTCAAGGGCGAGCAGCTCGACCTCGAGGCGCTGCGGGTGAAGCAGGTCGAGGACCGCTTCGTGGGACGGGAGCGGGTCGCGGCCGCCGGCGTGTCCGCCGAGGTGGCGATCGTGGAGGAGAAGGAGGAGGGAGATCGGGCGCCCTCGCGCGTGGCCGTGGCGCGCGACGGACGCATCGTCGAGCTGCGGCTCGGGGACGCCGTCATCGCTCGCGCCGAGCCGGAGGAGACCGCGCGGCGCCTCGACCGCGTCGACCTCTTCGCGCTCACCCGCGTCAAGCTCGGGGGCTCGCTCCCCCGGACGGTGCCGGGTTCCATCCGCTACCGGATCCGGGGGCTGCCCGCCGAGTTCCAGGCGGTGGATCCGCGGCAGACGTGGTCCGACGGCGGGGACGGCGCGGTGGCGCTCACCGTCGTGGCGCGCCACCCGGCGGCGGCCGACCCGAAGCGCGACCCGCCGCGGGCGCGCGGGGGCGGGACTCCGTCGGCGGACGAGTTCCTGCGCTCGACGCCCGACGTCGACGCCGATCACCCGCGCATCCGCGCCCTGGCGCGGGAGGTCGTGGGATCGGAGCCCGGCGTCTACGGCGCCGCCGTGAAGATCGAGCGCGAGGTGTACCGGCGGCTGGAGAAGGCGTACGGCGTGTCCCGCGACCGCGCCAGCGAGGTGCTCACCCTGGGCAAGGGCGACTGCACGGAGCACGCGCTGCTCTTCACGGCGCTGGCGCGCGCCGCGGGCGTGCCGACCCGCCAGGTGCACGGCCTCGTGTTCGCGAGCTACGAGGACGGGGTGCCGGCGATGTACTGGCACGCCTGGGTCGAGGTGAAGGCGGGCGACGAGTGGATCGCGCTCGATCCCACCTTCGGACAGGCGGTGGCCGACCCCACGCACATCGCGCTCGGGCGCGGGACGCAGGTCGACACCGTCGGGCTCCTCGGCGCGATCGAGATCCTGTCGGCCGATGCCGCTCCCGTCCCCCGCGCGGACCAGGCGAACGCGGCGCGCGGAGGTTGACGCCCGTGGGGTGAGCGGGTCAGATGTGCGCCTCTCCCGCCTGGAGGCCGCCGCATGTCCGGACTCGACCACGTCGCCATCCTCGTCGCCGATCTCGAAGCCGCGATCCGGCTCTACCGCGACGTGTACGGGCTCACGCTCTCCGAGGTCGAGGAGGTGCCCACCGAGAAGGTGCGCGTCGCGATCTTCGGGCACGGCGCGGGCCGGATCGAGCTCGTCTCGCCGAGCGGGCCCGACAGCCCCATGGCCAAGGCGCTGGAGCGGCGGGGTGAGGGGCTGCACCACATCTGCCTCGAGGTGGCGGACATCGCCGAGGCGATGCGGGCGCTGAAGGCGGGCGGTGCGCCGCTGCTCGACGAGGTGCCGCGGCCGGGCGCCGGAGGTGCCAAGGTCGCGTTCGTGCACCCGAAGGGCAGCCGCGGCGTGCTGGTGGAGCTTCGCCAGGGCGCGTCCGAGACTCCTTGACCGTCGCGCGCAGCGCGTGCTTAAAGACGCCGATTTTCCAGCAATGGAGCGCGCTCGAGCGGCGCTCTGCGACAGGGGTCCGATCGCCATGTCCCGGGCAACCGCCGTGCTGTGCGCTGCGCTGTTCCTCCTGCCGCCGGCGGCCCGCGGGCAGACGGCGCCGGGCTCGACCCCGGCGCCCGGCCCGGGCGGGACGTCTGCC
>DASTGH010000144.1:0-8784 GCA_035719345.1 Anaeromyxobacteraceae bacterium | reverse complement strand
AGATCGCCGCGTCGGTGGTCCGCATCGAGGAGCTGGTCCGGACCTACGACGACGGCCCGGCGCAGGGCCGCGCCGGGGCGCTCGACGCGCTGCACGGGGAGCTGCGCGCGAAGCGCGCGCTCCGCCGCGAGCTGGCCCGCCTCGAGCGGCCCATCTCCGACCTCGCCTGGGCGATGCGTCGCGAGCTGGCCGGGGCGCGGGCGGCGCTCGACGGCGCGCCGGCGCCGGAGCAGGTGCACGCCCCGGCGGCGCTCGGGTAGCCGCGGCGCGCCGATGCGGGCCGTCCGCGCCACCCGGTACGTGACGCCCCTCCGCGAGGGGGGCTCGCTGCCGGCCATCGTCGAGGCGGACGACGACGGCCTGTACGTGCTCAAGTTCCGCGGCGCCGGCCAGGGCCCGAAGGCGCTGGTGGCGGAGGCGATCGCGGGGGAGCTGGCGCGGGCGGCGGGGCTGCGCGTGCCGGAGATCGTCCTCGTCGACGTCGACGCCGCGCTCGGGCGCAACGAGGCCGACCCGGAGATCCGGGAGCTGCTCCGGGCGAGCGTGGGCGTGAACCTCGGGCTCGACTTCCTGCCGGGGAGCGCCGGCTTCGACCCGGTGGTCGGGCCGCCTCCGGCGGCGGAGGAAGCCTCCGCGGTCGTCTGGTTCGACGCCTTCACGCACAACATCGACCGCACCGTGCGCAACACCAACCTCCTCGTCTGGCACCGGCAGCTCTGGCTCATCGACCACGGCGCGGCGCTCTGGTTCCACCACGCCTGGGAGGGCGCCGCCGCGCTGGTGCGGAGCCCGTTCCCCCGCGTCCGCGAGCACGTGCTCCTCCCCTTCGCCGACGGCGTGGCGAGGGCGGGGGCGCGGCTGCGGCCGCGGCTCGGAGGCGAGGCGCTGCGGGCGGCGGTCGAGGCGGTGCCCGAGGCGTGGCTCGCGGGGGAGCCGCGCTTCGCCGACGCGCCCGCGCACCGCGCCGCGTACGTCGATCACCTGGCCGCCCGGCTCGCGGCCTCGGCCGCGTTCGAGGAGGAGGCGGAGCGTGCCCGCGCCGAGCTCGTTTGAGTACGCCGTCCTGCGCGTCGTGCCGCGCGTGGACCGCGAGGAGTTCGTGAACGCGGGCGTGCTGCTCTACTGCCGCGAGCGCGACTTCCTCGCGGCGCGGGTGGAGCTGGACCGTGAGCGGCTCCTGGCGCTCTGTCCGGACGTCGACCTCGCGCTCGCCGAGGAGCACCTGGCAGCGGTCCCGCGGGTCTGCGCCGGCGGGGAGGGCGCCGGACCCATCGGGCGGCTCCCGCTCGCCGAGCGCTTCCGCTTCCTGGCCGCGCCGCGGAGCACCATGGTCCAGGCCGGCCCCGTGCACGCCGGGCTGTGCCAGGACCCGGGCCGGGCGCTCGACGCCCTGCTGGAGAAGGTGGTGCGGGTCCGTGCTACAACCCGCGGCCCGTGATCCGCCTCGACGGCATCTCCAAGCAGCACGGCCGGCAGCTCCTCTTCGTGGAGGCGTCGGCCGTCATCCAGCGCGGCGAGAAGGTCGGGCTCGTCGGCCCGAACGGCGCCGGCAAGTCGACGCTCTTCCGCCTCGTGACGCGCGAGGAGGAGCCCGACGAGGGGCAGGTCTCCATCGACCGGGGCGTGACGGTCGGCCACTTCTCGCAGTCGGCGGGCGAGATGGCGGGGCGCACCGCCGTCGAGGAGACGATGGACGGGGCCGGCCCGGTGTCGAAGGTCGCCGCCGAGCTGCACGGCCTCGAGCACGCGCTGGCCGACCCGGCGCGGGCCGACGAGCTGGAGACGCTGGTGGAGCGCTTCGGCCAGGTGCAGGCGCGCTTCGAGGAGCTGGGCGGGTACGCGCTCGAGGCGCGGGCCCGCGAGATCCTGGCCGGGCTCGGCTTCACCCCGGCCATGATGGACGGCGACGTGGGCGCGCTCTCCGGCGGCTGGAAGATGCGCGTGGCGCTGGCGCGCATCCTGCTCCTCCGGCCGGACGCGATGCTCCTCGACGAGCCGTCGAACCACCTCGACCTCGAGTCGATCATCTGGCTGGAGGAGTTCCTGCAGGCCTACGACGGGGCGCTGGTGATGACCTCGCACGACCGCGAGTTCATGAACCGGGTGGTGGGGAAGATCGTCGAGATCGACGGCGGCGAGCTCACCACCTACTCGGGGGATTACGACCTCTACGAACGCGAGCGCGCCGTCGCCGACCAGCACCAGCAGGCGGCCTTCGACCGGCAGCAGGCGATGCTGAAGAAGGAGCTGGCGTTCATCGAGCGCTTCAAGGCGCGCGCCTCGCACGCAGCCCAGGTCCAGTCGCGGGTGAAGAAGCTCGACAAGATCGAGAAGGTGGAGCCGCCGAAGACCCGCAAGACGGTCGAGTTCGAGTTCCGGCCGCCGGCGCGCTCGGGCGAGGACGTGGTGCGGCTCGCCGGCGTGCGCAAGGCCTACGGCGAGCACGTGGTCCACGCCGGGCTCGACCTCCTCGTGCGCCGCGGCGAGCGCTGGTGCGTGCTGGGGGCGAACGGCGCGGGCAAGTCCACCCTGCTCAAGATGGTCGCCGGCGAGGCGAGGCCGGACGGGGGGACGGTGACGCTCGGCGCGAGCGTGAGGATGGGGTACTACGCCCAGCACGCGATGGAGCTGCTCCGCCCCGACGCCACCGTCTGGGACACGCTCCAGGACGCGTTCCCGCGGGCGTCGGTCGGATCGCTCCGGGCGCTCGCCGGCTGCTTCGGCTTCTCCGGCGACGACGTGGAGAAGCGCTGCCGCGTGCTCTCCGGCGGCGAGCGGGCCCGCCTCGTGCTCGCCCGCATCCTGTACGAGACCCCGAACCTGCTCGTGCTCGACGAGCCCACGAACCACCTGGACGTCGGGACGAAGGACATGCTCGTCCGGGCGCTGGCGCGGTACGAGGGGACGATGCTGCTCGTCTCCCACGACCGCCGCTTCCTGCGGGCGCTCACGAACCGGGTGCTCGAGCTCGGGGCAGAAGGGCCGGTGACGTACGGCGGGGGCTACGCCGAGTACGTGGCGCGGACGGGCCGGGAAGGGCCGGGCCTGCGCCACCTCGGCGACCACGCTGGGGGGTAGCGTCACTCCGCGTTGCATGGAACGGCCGGGGCGCGCAAAGGAACGCGCTCGCAAGGAGGCCACCCGGCATGCACCGCACGATGACCCTCGCCGCGTTCGCCGCGTTCGCCGCGCTCGCCCTCGCCGGCCCGGCGCGCGCCGCGATCAAGACCGAGCCCGTGGAGTACAAGCAGGGCGACACCACGCTCCAGGGCTTCTTCGCCTGGGACGACGCCGTGAAGGGGAAGCGCCCCGGCGTCGTCGTCATCCACGAGTGGTGGGGCCACAACGAGCACGCCCGCAACCAGGCGAAGCGCCTCGCCAAGGCGGGCTTCGTCGGGTTCGCGCTCGACATGTACGGCAAGGGCAAGGTGACGACGCACCCGGAGGACGCGGGGGCGTTCATGAAGGAGGCGTCGGCCGACCCCGCCACCATGAAGGCGCGCTTCGACGCGGCGGTGGCGCGTCTGAAGGAGCACCCCATGGTCAACGGCGACGAGATCGGCGCCGTCGGCTACTGCTTCGGCGGCGCGGTGGCGCTCGGGATGGTGGACGCGGGCGAGGACCTCGACGCGGTCGCCACCTTCCACGGCGCCATGCCGAAGAATCCGCCGCCCGAGGGCTCGAAGCTGAAGACGCACATCTTCATCGCCACCGGTGGCGCGGACCCCATGGTGCCGCCGGACCAGGCCGAGGCCTTCGCCAAGCAGCTGCGGGAGGCCGGCGCCGACGTGCACGTGACCGTCTACCCCAAGGCCAAGCACGGCTTCACGAACCCGGGGGCGGACAAGGTCGGGATGAAGGGGCTCGGTTACGACAAGGAGGCCGACACGAAGTCCTGGCAGGCGGCCATGAAGATGTTCCACCAGGTGTGGAAGGCGCCGGCCAAGAGCTGAGGTCGTGGCGTGAGGGAGAGCGCCGCAGCAGCTGCGCGCTACCCCTGCGTCCCCCTCTGGATCAGCTCGATCTTGTAGCCGTCCGGATCCTGCACGAAGGCGATGACGGTCCGGCCGTGCTTCATGGGCCCGGCCTCGCGCACGACCTGCCCGCCCTTCGCCTTGATCTCGGCGCAGGCCGCGTAGGCGTCGGGGACCTCCAGCGCCACGTGGCCGAAGCCGCCGCCGAGGTCGTAGCTCCTCGTGTCCCAGTTGTGCGTGAGCTCGAGCACGGCGCCCTCCGCCTCGGGGCCGTAGCCGACGAAGGCGAGCGTGAACTTGCCGTCGGGGTAGTCGTGCTTGCGGAGCAGCTTCATCCCGAGCACGCCGGTGTAGAAGGCGAGGGACCTTTCCAGGTCGCCGACGCGGAGCATGGTGTGGAGGATGCGCATGCGCGGTGACTAGCGCGCCCCGGGCACCGGCGCTCGTGTCTACCCCCGATTAGGAACGCGCCATGCCCTACACGCTCCACATCGGCGAGAAGAACTACTCCTCCTGGTCCGCGCGGCCGTGGATCCTGATGCGGCAGGCGGGGATCCCGTTCACCGAGCACGGCGTTTCGCTCGCCGAGGACGCGGGCAAGGCGAGGCGGATGGCCGCGCTGCCGGCGGGGCGCGTCCCGGTGCTGGAGCACGACGGCGTCGTCGTCTGGGACTCGCTCGCCATCGCCGAGTACCTGGCGGAGCGGCACGAGGGGCTGTGGCCGGCCGATCGGGCCGCGCGCGCCTGGGCGCGCTGCATCTGCGCCGAGATGCACGGCGGGTTCACGGCGCTCCGCTCGCAGATGTCGATGGACGTGCGCGCGCGCCGCCCGCAGCGGCGCCGCAGCCCCGACCTCGTCGCCGACATCGCCCGCGTCGAGGCCATCTGGACCGAGACGCGCCGCCGCTTCGGCGCTGCCGGGCCGCTCCTCTTCGGCCGCTTCACCGTCGCCGACGCCTACTACGCGCCGGTCGCGTTCCGCTTCCAGACCTACGGCGTCGAGCCGGCGGGCGAGGCGGGCGCGTACTGGCGCGCGCTCCTCTCGCTCCCCGCGGCGGTGGAGTGGGCGGCCGGGGGCAAGGACGACCCGCTCCTCGCCGATCACGACCTCGACCGCCTCTACCCCGACGACCCGCCGGCCTGTCCTGAGCGTAGCGAAGCGTAGTCGAAGGGCAGCGGTCAGCGGTAGTCGGTGAGGCTCTTCCGCGTCGCGCCGCTCTTCGGCTCGACCCTGGCCTGACAGGCCGCGCAGCGGCTGGCGTAGGGCATCACCGCCAGGCGGCGCGCGGGGATCTCTTCCTCGCAGTCCTGGCACAGCCCGAAGTCGTCCGGCGCCGAGGCGAGCTTGCCGAGCGCGCGGTCGATGCGCGCGATCAGCTCGGCCTGGCCGCGGTTCCGCTGCGAGGCGAGCACCTGCATCATCTCCGAGAGCGCCTGGGCGTCCTCGTCGGCCACGCCGCTGGAGGTGGGGTCGGTCCGGTTCGGCTCGATGCGTGCCGGGCCCGCCGCCGTCAGCTCCGAGCGGAGCCGCTGCAGCAGCCGGCGGTGGTGCGCCAGCCCCTTCGCGTCCATCGCCCGCGCCGCGCCCGGTGCCGCTAGGGCGCCGTCTTCGTGTAGCGGAGCCCGGCGGCGGTGGTGAGCGGCTCGCCGTCGTTGAGCACGCCCGCCTCCAGCACCCTGCCGACCACGATGACGTGGTCGCCCGCCTCGTGGAGCGCGGTCACCTCGCAGTCGAGGTAGGAGAGCGCCTCGGTGAGGATGGCGGCGCCCGTGACCGCCTCGCGCGTCGGGACGACCTTGAGCTTGTCCTCGTGCGCCATGGTCTGGCGCGCGAAGTGGGCGGCGTAGCGCTTCTGCCCGTCGCGCAGCAGGTTCACGGCGAAGTTCTTCGTGCTGCGGAGGAAGTCGACGCTGTAGTGGAGCCGGTCGGCCGCGAACATGATCTGCGGCGGATCGAACGAGACGGGGCAGATCCACGACACGGTGAGCGCGTTCTCGGCGCCGCCGCGCCCCACCGTCACGACGGAGACGGGCAGCGGGAACCTCTGCAGCACCTGCGTGAAGGCCTCGTTCGCCATGACGTCCTCCGGGTGGGGATCCATCGAGCCTACACCATCCGCGGCACCTTCTCGATCCGGATCCGTCCCTGCTCGCGCCCGAGCGTCCGGGCGAGCAGGCTGGCGCAGCCGTACACCGCGGAGAGATGGGGCGTGGGGACGCCGGTGAGCCGGCCCAGCTCCAGCACCGAGCCGAGCAGCGCCTCGAGCTCGATGGGCCGGCCGCTCTCCACGTCCTGGAGCGTGGAGGTCTTGTGGGCTCCCACCGCGGCGGCGCCAGCGATCCGCTTCTCCAGGGAGACGCCGAACCTCGCCCCGAGCTTCTCCCCGATGGCCTGCGCCTCGCGCATCATCTCCATGCACAGCGCGCGGCTCGGCGGGAAGGTGCAGAGCTCGTCCAGGGTCGCGTGGGTGAGCGCGCTCACCGGGTTGAAGGTGCAGTTGCCCCACAGCTTCACCCAGATCTCGGAGCGCAGGTCGGAGGCGATGCGCGCCTTGAAGCCGCCGCGCCGCAGGAGCTCGGCGATGGCCTTCACCCGCTCCGTCTCCGTGCCGTCGGGCTCGCCGACCGTGATGCGGTTCCCCTCGACGTGCTGGACGACGCCCGGCTCCGCGATCTCCGCCGCCGGGTAGATGATGGAGCCGACGATCCGCTCCACCGGCAGCGCCGCGGCGATGACGCCGCCCGGGTCGACGCTCTCCAGCCGCGTCCCCTGGAGCGGGCCGCCGTGCCTGTGGAAGTACCACCAGGGGATGCCGTTCTGGGCGGTGACCACGGCCGTGTCCGGGCCGAGCAGCGCACCGACGTCGGCTGCCACCGCCGCGACCTGGTGCGCCTTCATCCCGAGCACGATGACGTCCTGCGGGCCGGCCTCGGGCACGCGCTCGACGGCGCGGACCCGCGCCACCTGCTCGCGGCCCTCCTCGCGCAGCACGAGGCCCCGCTCGCGGATGGCGGCGAGGTGCGGCCCGCGCGCGACGACCGTGACCTCCTCGCCGGCGGCGGCCAGCTTCACTGCCACCAGCCCGCCGATGGCGCCCGCGCCGACGACGCAGACCTTCACGCCTCGCCCTCCGCGCCCACGACCGGGTTCGAGAGCGTGCCGATCCCGTCGATGGCCACCTCGACCGTCGCGCCCGGCCGCAGCACGCCCACGCCGACCGAGGTCCCGCAGGCGATGAGGTCGCCCGCCTCGAGCGTCAGCTCGCGCGAGAGGAGCGCCACGAGGCGCCGCGGCGAGAAGACGGCGTCGGCGATCGGGTACTCCTGCCGGACCTTCCCCTTCACCAGCGTGCGCACCACCAGCCGGTCGGGGTCGAGCCCGGTGGCGATGACCGGTCCGAAGGGGCCGAACGTGTCGAAGCTCTTGGCGCGAGACCACTGCGCGAAGGCGGGGTCGCGAAAGAGGACGTCGAAGGCGGTGACGTCGTTCACGCAGGTGTAGCCGAGGACGTGGCGGTCGACCTCGTCCTCGGGGACGTTCCGCGCCGTGCGGCCGATGACGACGCCCAGCTCGCCCTCGTAGACGACCTTGCCCACGTCGCCGCCCGGCAGGCAGATGGGCGCGCCCGGCGCGAGGTACGCGGTCGAGGCCTTGATGAACCAGAGCGGCTCCGCGGGCAGCGCCTGGCCCGCCTTGGCCGCGCCCTCCTTGAAGTTCGTGACGAGGCCGATGAGCTTCCCTGGCCGCACCGGCTCGAGGAGCCGCAGCCCCTCGAGCGGGACGGTCTCGCCGGTGGGGCGGGGCGAGCCGAGGAGGTCGCCCTCGTGCACGTGGACGAGGCCGCCCTCCAGGGCGCCGAGCACGGGCGCGCCGCCCCGCTCGAAGCGCAGCCACCTCGCCACGGTCAGGCCTCCTCTCCCAGGCCGAGCTTCTTCGCGAGCCCGATGCGCTGCAGCTTGCCGGTGGCGCCCTTGGGGATCTCGGGCAGGATGAGGACCCGGCGCGGCACCTTGAAGTCGGCGAGGCGCCCGGCGGCGAAGTCGCGCAGCTCGCGCTCGGTGGCGGCCTTCCCCTCGCGCAGCACGATGGCGGCGGCGATCTCCTCGCCGAGCCGGGCGTGCGGCATGGCGAAGGTGACCACCTGCTGGACGGCGGGGTGTTCCATGAGGACGGCGTCGATCTCCAGCGGCGAGATCTTCTCGCCGCCGCGGTTGATGATCTCCTTCAGGCGCCCGGTGAGGCTCAGGTACCCCTCGCCGTCCATCACGCCCTGGTCGCCGGTGCGGAACCAGCCGTTCGTGAACGCCTTCGCGTTGGCCTCCGGGTTCGCCTCGTAGCCGGCCGTGACGTTCGGGCCGCGGATGACGACCTCGCCGGTCTCGCCGGGCGCGAGGAGCCGGCCGGCCTCGTCCATGATCGCCATCTCGGGGCCGGCAGCCACGCCCACCGAGCCCGGCCGGCGCGACCGCGGCGGGAGCGGGTTCGACGCCATCTGGTGCGCCGCCTCGGTCATCCCGTAGGCCTCGATGACCGGCGCACGGAAGACCCGCTCCAGCTCCGCCATGACCTGCGCCGGGAGCGACGCCGACGACGACCGCACGAGGCGCAGGCGCAGCCGGGCCAGGGCGTCCGCGTGGCGCGCGGCGCGCGCCAGGATCGCCTGGTGCATCGTCGGGACCGCCGTGTACCAGGTGGGCTTCACCTCGTCGAGCCAGTGGAAGAACCGGAGCGCGTTGAAGCCAGGCGTGCACACCACCTGGGCGCCGGCGGAGAGCGAGGCGAGCGTCGCCGCCATGAGGCCGTGGATGT
>DASTGH010000143.1:0-9730 GCA_035719345.1 Anaeromyxobacteraceae bacterium | reverse complement strand
TTTCCTGGACGTGAAGTGGGACGTCCCTGCCCAGGTGTCCCCCCTTGTCGCTCCTGAGGGCACCCCTGCTAATGTGTCCGGGCACGTCGGATCGAGGCTCACACGCGGCCAGCGCGGCGCCAGGAGAGGGATGGCCCTTCTCGAGGTCCGCAACGTCCAGCTGCACTTCCGCGGGCTCACCGCGCTCTTCGACGTGAGCTTCTCCGTCGAGGCGGGATCGATCCACGCCATCATCGGCCCGAACGGCGCCGGCAAGACGAGCATGCTGAACTGCATCTCGGGCGTGTACCGGCCGCAGAAGGGGCAGATCCTGCTCGAGGGGCGGAACATCGTCCCGCTCGCGCCGTCGGCCCGCACGCGCCTCGGCATCGCGCGCACGTTCCAGAACATCGCGCTCTTCAAGCACATGACGGTGCTCGACAACCTGCTCGTCGGCCGCCACGTGCACCAGAAGGCGGGCGTGCTCGAGGGTGGCCTGTACTGGGGGCCCGGGCAGCGCGAGGAGGTGGCCCACCGCGCCATGGTCGAGGACCTCATCGACTTCCTCGAGATCCAGCACGTGCGCAAGAAGCCGGTGGGCACGCTCTCCTACGGCCTGCAGAAGCGGGTGGAGCTGGCGCGCGCGCTGGCGCTCGAGCCCCGGCTGCTCCTCCTCGACGAGCCCATGGCCGGCATGAACGCGGAGGAGAAGGAGGACATGGCCCGCTTCGTCCTCGACGTGAACGAGGAGCGGAAGACCACCGTGATCATGATCGAGCACGACATGGGCGTGGTGATGGACCTCTCCCACCGGGTCACCGTGCTGAACTTCGGCGAGCGCATCGGCGACGGCGTGCCGGACGAGGTGCGGGGGAACCCGGCGGTGCAGGCCGCCTACCTGGGCGAGCCGCAGGGCCTCTTCGACCGGAGCGAGCCTTGAGCCCTCGCGAGCTGCGCCGCGACGACGACACCTTCCCGAAGCTCCTGGCGCGCAACGCGCGCCAGCACCCGGAACGCACGGCGCTGCGCGAGAAGGAGTTCGGCATCTGGCAGCCCGTCACCTGGGCGCAGTACCACGACGCCGTCCGCGAGCTGGCGCTCGGCTTCCACGCGCTCGGGATGAAGCGCGGCGACAAGGTGGCCATCGTCGGCGGCAACCGGCCGGAGTGGGTCATGTCCGAGCTGGCGGCGCAGGCGCTGGGCGGCGCCTCCGTCGGCGTCTACCAGGACTCGACGCTCACCGAGGTCGCCTACGTCATCGACCACTGCGACGCCGAGATCGTCGTGGCCGAGGACCAGGAGCAGGTGGACAAGATCCTCGACATGATGGACCGCCTGCCCAAGGTGCGGGCGGTGGTCTACACCGATCCGCGCGGGCTGCGCGCCTACCGCCACCCGGCGCTCGTCTCCTTCGAGGCGGTGCGCGAGCGCGGGCGCGAGGTGCTGGCGCACCGCCCGGAGCTCTTCGACGAGGAGGTGGCGAAGGGGAGGGGCGAGGACCTCGCCATCGTCTCCTACACCTCGGGCACGACCGGGTTCCCGAAGGGCGCCATGCTCTCCTTCCGGAACCTGCTCTCGATGGCGCGTGCGCTGCACGAGGTCGACCCGAAGCGGCCGGACGACGAGTTCGTGTCGTTCCTGCCGCTCGCCTGGATCGGCGAGCAGATGATGTGCCTCTCCTCGGCGCTCGCCATCGGCTTCACCGTGAACTTCCCGGAGGAGCCCGAGACGGTGATGGAGAACGTCCGCGAGATCGGGCCCCACGTCATGTTCGCCCCGCCGCGCGTCTGGGAGAACATGGTCTCGTCGGTCCAGGTCCGCATCATGGACACGACGCCGTTCAAGCGCTTCATGTACGAGCGGATGATGCCCATCGGCTACCGGGTGGCGGACCTCCGCTTCGCCGGCAAGCCGGTGCCGCCGCTGTGGCGCTTCCTGCACTGGCTCGGGCACGTCCTCCTCTTCCGGGCGCTCAAGGACCGGCTCGGGCTCTCGCGCCTGCGCACCGCCTCCACCGGCGGTGCCGCGCTCGGGCCGGACGTCTTCCGCTTCTTCCACGGCATGGGCGTGCCGCTGAAGCAGATCTACGGGCAGACCGAGATCGCCGGCATCTCCTGCATCCACCGCGAGGGGCAGATCCGCTTCCACACGGTGGGCGAGGCCATCCCCGGGACCGAGGTGCGCATCTCCGACGCCGGCGAGATCCTGTCGCGCAGCCCCTCCGTCTTCATGGGCTACTACAAGAACGAGGCGGCGACGCGCGAGGCGGTCGACGGCGAGGGCTGGCTGCACTCCGGCGACGCCGGCCACCTCGACGAGGGGCAGCTCGTCGTCATCGACCGCCTCAAGGACGTGATGCGGCTCGCCGACGGCACGCAGTTCTCGCCCCAGTTCATCGAGAACCGCCTCAAGTTCTCGCCGTACGTGAAGGAGGCGGTCGTCGTCGGCAAGGACCGGCCCTACCTGGCGGCGCTCCTCTGCATCGACATGGGGATCGTGGGCAAGTGGGCCGAGAAGCAGAAGATCGGCTACACGACCTACACCGACCTCTCCTCCCGGCCGCAGGTCTACGACCTGGTGGAGAAGGAGGTGGCGAAGGTCAACGAGACGCTGCCGGCGGCCGCTCGCGTGCAGAAGTTCGTGCTCCTCTACAAGGAGCTCGACGCCGACGACGACGAGCTCACCCGCACGCGCAAGGTGAAGCGGAACGTCGTCGAGCAGCGCTACGGCGACGTCATCGCCGCCGTCTACGGCGAGCGCGAGGCCGTCGACATCGACGCCACCATCAAGTTCCAGGACGGGAAGACCGCCCACGTGCAGGCGCGCCTGCCCGTGCGCCGGCTCCAGACCGGCAGCGAGCCGCCCCGGAAGGTGGCATAGCCGGCATGGACTTCTTCCTCCAGCTGGTGGTGAACGGGATCGTCGTCGGCTCGATCTACGCGCTCGTCGCGCTCGGGTTCGTCGTCATCTACAAGTCTTCGTCGATCCTCAACTTCGCACAGGGCGAGTTCCTCATGCTGGGCGCCTACGTCTGCCTGGCGGCCATGACCTCGTCGGCGCCGGTGCCGTTCTGGGCGGCGTTCCTCCTCACGCTCGCCTTCTCGGTCGCGCTCGGGCTGCTCCTCGAGCGCGTCGCGCTCCGCCCCATGATCGGGGAGCCGGTCATCTCCGTGATCATGCTCACCCTCGGGCTCTCCGCGGTGCTCCGCGCCGTGGTGCAGGGGATCTGGGGCACCGACACCCGGCCCTTCCCGTCGGTGTTCCCCACCGCCCCGGTCCAGCTCGGCCCGTTCCCCGTCTCGCAGGGCTACCTGTGGAGCGTGGGCGGCGTGACGGTGCTGCTCGTCGCGTTCGCCCTCTTCTTCAAGCTGGCGCGCGCCGGCATCGCCATGCGCGCCACCGCCTTCTCGCAGCAGGTGGCGCTCTCCATGGGCATCTCGGTGCGCAGGATCTTCGCGCTCTCCTGGAGCATCGCGGCCGTCGTCTCGGCGGTGGGCGGCATCCTGCTCGGCGCGGTGCGGGGGTCGGTGGACGGGTCGCTGGCCGTGTTCGGCCTCAAGGTCGTGCCGGTCGTCATCCTGGGCGGCCTCGACAGCGTGCTCGGGGCCATCGTGGGGGGATTGATCATCGGGGTGCTGGAGAACCTCTCCGGCGGCTACCTCGACCCGGTGTTCGGCGGTGGCGTGAAGGAGGTCGCGCCCTTCGTCGCGCTGGTGCTGATCCTGATGGTGCGGCCGTACGGGCTGTTCGGAAAGGTGAAGATCGAGCGGGTCTAGCACGTCGGAGATCACCATCATGCGCTGCGGCGACTTCAGGACGAGCTACGCCGACGACATGGCCATCTTCGAGACGCCGCTGCCGCGGATCGCGACCATCGCGTTCCTGGCGGCGCTCGCCTTCCTGCCGGCGTTCGCCTCGAGCTACTGGCTCGACGTCGTGAACCGGATCGCCATCGCCTCCATCGCGGCGATGGGCCTCAACATCCTCACCGGCTTCACCGGCCAGATCTCGCTCGGCAACGCCGCCTTCATGGCGGTGGGCGCCTACGCCACCGGCGCCATGGCGAACAAGCTCGGGCTGCCCTTCCTCATGACCATCCCGCTCTCCGGCCTGGTGGCGGCGGTCGTGGGCATGGTCTTCGGCGTGCCGTCGCTGCGGCTCAAGGGGCTCTACCTGGCGATGGCGACGCTGGCCGCCCACTTCATCGTCGAGTTCACCGCCAGCCACTGGGACTGGATGACCGGTGGCGTGAACGGGACGTCCATCCCCCCGGCCAGCCTCGGCCCGGTGGTGCTCTCCGGCGACGCGCGCCTCTTCTACGTCATCGTGCCCGTGGCCGCGTTCCTCACGCTCTTCGCCCGCAACCTCTTCCGCACACGGGTGGGAAAGGCCTTCATCGCCATCCGCGATCAGGACATCTCGGCGGAGGTCATGGGGGTGCGCGTCTTCCGCTACAAGCTCCTCGCCTTCGGCGTGTCGTCCTTCTACGTGGGGGTGGCCGGGTCGCTGCTCTCCTACCAGGCCGGCATCATCAGCCCGGAGAACTTCCCCATCTCGCTCGCCATCGATCAGCTCGCCATGGTCATCATCGGCGGGCTGGGCAGCGTGCAGGGCGCCCTCTTCGGCGCCGCCTTCATGACGTTCCTGCCGGAGTTGCTCCGGATCGCCACCGGCGCGCTCTCGGAGCAGTTCCCCCACCTCACCACCATCTTCGCCCCCCTGCGGACGGGCCTCTTCGGGCTCGTGATCGTGCTGTTCCTCGTCTTCGAGCCGGACGGCCTCGCCGCCCGGTGGCGCCTCATCAAGTCCTACTGGAAGCTCTACCCCTTCTCGTACTGAGAGGTGAACCGATGAAGCGATCGCTCCTCGCCCTCGCCGCGCTCGTCCTCCCCGCCCTCGCCCCCGCCCAGGAGATC
The DNA here is from genome assembly GCA_035719345.1 of Anaeromyxobacteraceae bacterium. Lineage (GTDB taxonomy): Bacteria > Myxococcota > Myxococcia > Myxococcales > Anaeromyxobacteraceae > Anaeromyxobacter_A. The sequence continues at coordinate 4,835 of DASTGH010000143.1, read as the reverse complement.
AAGGTCGGCGGCATCTTCGACCTCACCGGCATCACCGCCGACGTGGGCAAGCCGTTCGCGCAGGGCGTGCGCGACGGCGTGGCCTGGGTGAACGAGAACGGCGGCATCAACGGCAAGAAGATCCGGCTCGTCGACGCGGACTACGGGTACAAGATCCCGGAGGCGAACGCACTCTACAAGCGGCTCACCGGCACCGAGAAGGTCGTCATGATCCAGGGCTGGGGGACGGGCGACACCGAGGCGCTGAAGGCCGTCGTCGCCGGCGACAAGGTCCCCTACTTCTCCGCCTCGTTCTCGGCGCACCTCACCGACCCGTCGAAGACGCCCTACAACTTCTTCGTCGGCCCCTCCTACTCGGACGTGCTGCGCAGCTGGCTCTCCTGGGTGAAGCAGGACTGGAAGGACAAGAGCCGGAACCCGAAGGTCGCCTTCTTCTACGGCGACAACGCCTACGGCAAGGCGCCCATCGAGGCGGGCCGCCGCTACTGCAAGGAGGTCGGCGTCGACCTCGTGGCCGAGGAGATCCTGCCGGGCATCGTGCAGGACGCCACCAGCCAGCTCCTCGACATGAAGCAGAAGGGCGCCGACTACGCCTTCACGCAGGTCACGGTCACGAACTTCTCGGTCGTGCTGCGCGACGCGAAGAAGCTCGGCCTGGCCACGAAGTGGGGCACGAACACCTGGGGGCTGGGCGAGAACCTGATCGCCGTCGCGCGCGACGCGGCCGAGGGCGTCGTCGGCGCGATGCTGAACCCGCCGTTCGGTGAGCAGGTGCCGGGCATGCAGAAGGTGGTCGACTTCCACAAGAAGAACCACGCCGGCGACACCCACGACACGAACTACGTGCGCGGCTGGTCGTACGTCATGGTGTGGGCGGAGGGCCTGAAGCGCGCCGACAAGGCGAATGCGCTCACCGGCGAGGGCATCCGCTCGGCACTCGAGACGCTCAAGGACCTCGACCTGGGCGGCCTGGCCGCGCCCGTCACCTACGCGCCCGACGATCACCGGGGGTCGACCAAGGTGAGCCTCTACCAGGTGCAGGGCGGCAAGCTCGTCAAGGTCGGCGACTTCGACCAGCCCCGCAAGAAGGACTGGCTGGGGCTGTAGGCATCCCGCTCCGGGAGAGGGCCGTGCTCCACGTCAAGAACGTCGAGGTCGTCTACGACGACGTCATCCTGGTGCTGAAGGGCCTCTCCCTCTCCGTCCCCGAGGGCCAGATCGTCGCGCTCCTCGGGTCGAACGGCGCCGGGAAGTCGACGACCCTCAAGGCGGTGAGCGGGCTGCTCGCCGCCGAGGACGGCGAGGTCACCGACGGCGCCATCGAGTTCCAGGGCGAGCGCATCGACCGCCTCCCGCCCGAGGAGGTGGTCCGGCGCGGCATCTTCCAGGTCATGGAAGGGCGCCGCGTCTTCGAGGACCTCACCGTCGACGAGAACATCGTCATGGGCGGCTACACGCGGCGCGACCGCGCCGGGCTGCGCCGCGACCACGCGCTCTGCTTCGACTACTTCCCGCGGCTGAAGGAGCGGCGGAAGAAGCTCGCCGGCTATCTCTCCGGCGGCGAGCAGCAGATGCTGGCCATCAGCCGCGCGCTCATGGCCAGGCCGAAGCTCATCCTCCTCGACGAGCCCTCGCTCGGCCTCGCGCCGCTGCTCGTGGCCGAGATCTTCCGCATCCTCTCCCGCATCAACCGGGAGGAGCGGACGACCTTCCTCCTCGTCGAGCAGAACGCGCGCCTGGCGCTCTCGGTCGCGCACCACGCCTACATCATGGAGGGCGGCCGGATCGTGCTCGACGGGGACCCCGCGAAGATCGCCTCCAACGAGGACGTGAAGGAGTTCTACCTGGGCGGCGGCGCGGGCGAGGAGCGCCGCAGCTTCAAGAACCTCAAATCGTACCGGCGCAGGAAGAGGTGGATCTCGTGACGACCCCGCTCCGCGCATCCCGCATCCTCGACCGCGCCGTCGAGTGCGAGCCGCCCGACGCCCGCGCCGCCCGCCTCGGCCGGGCGGTATCGACGATCGTCCAGCACGCGGCTGCGCGCTCCTCCGCCTTCCAGGAGCGCCTCGCCGGCGCCGGTGTCGCGGCGCGCGAGGTGCGCGGCCTCGACGACCTCCCCCGCATCCCGGTGCTGCGCAAGGACGACCTCCCCGAGCTGCAGGCCTCCTCCCCGCCGTTCGGCGACCTGCTCGGCGTCCCGCGCGAGCGCCTGGCGCGCATCTTCGCCTCGCCCGGTCCCATCTACGACCCGCAGGGCGAGGGCGACGACTTCTGGCGCTTCCGGCACGGCCTGGCCGCGGCCGGCTTCCGCGCCGGCGAGGTCGCCCACGTGGCCGCCTCCTACCACCTCACCCCGCTCGGCTTCATGCTGGACGCCGCCGCCCGGGCCCTCGGCTGCGTGGTGATCCCCGCCGGCGTCGGCCAGACCGAGCTGCAGGCGCGGGTCGCCCACCACCTCGGCGCCACCGCCTACCTCGGCACGCCCAGCTTCCTGCACGCGCTCCTCACCCGCGGCCGCGAGACCGGCGCGCCGCTCCGCCTCGAGGTGGCGTTCGTCCTCGCCGAGATGCTGCCGGAGTCGCTGCGCAGCGAGCTGGAGCGGGAGTTCGGCGTCCGGGTGCTGCAGGGCTACGGCACGGCCGACCTCGGCTGCCTCGCCTACGAGTGTCCGGAGAAGGGCGGCTGGCATCTCCACCCGCAGTGCGTGGTGGAGGTGCTCGACCTCGAGACGCGCCGCCCCGCCGAGCCGGGCCAGCCGGGCGAGGTGGTGGCGACCATCTTCGACGAGGCGTATCCCCTTGTCCGCTTCGCGACCGGCGACATCGCGGCGCTGGCTCCGCCGGCGCCCTGTCCCTGCGGGCGGAGCGCGCCCAAGCTGGCGGGCCTCCTCGGCCGGGTCGGCGACGGCGTGAAGGTGAAGGGCATGTTCGTGCGAGGCGGCGAGATCGACCAGGTCATGAAGCGCTTCCCCGAGGTGGCGCGCTGGCAGGCGGTCGTGACGCGCGAGGGCCACCAGGACCTGCTCGGCTACGCGGTGGAGCTCACCGCCGGCGCCGACCGCGCGGTCACCTCCCGGCTGGCGGAGGCCCTGCGCGAGCAGGTGAAGGTGCGCGGCGAGGTGGAGGCGGTGGCGCCCGGCGCCATCCCCCAGGGCGCGAAGAGGGTGGACGACCGGCGGGCCTGGAAGTAAGGGAGGGCGCCATGACCTCTCCACGCGTCGCGCTCCCGCTGGCCGCGCTGTCCGCCCTCCTCGTCCTCGCGCTCCCCGGCACGGCGCGCGCCGGCAAGACCCTCGACGCCGTGAAGTCGCGCGGCCAGGTGGTCTGCGGTGTCAACACCTCCGCCCCCGGCTTCTCCGCGGCCGACAGCCAGGGCGTCTGGCGCGGCCTCGACGTCGACCTGTGCCGCGCCGTGGCCGCCGCCGTCCTCGGCGACGCCGGCAAGGTGCGCTTCGTCCCGCTCAACTCGCAGCAGCGCTTCGCCGCGCTCCAGTCCGGCGAGATCGACGTCCTCTCGCGCAACACCACCTGGACCCTGACGCGCGACGCCTCGCTCGGCATCGTCTTCACCGGCATCAACTACTTCGACGGGCAGGGCTTCATGGTCCCGAAGAAGCTGAAGGTGGACAGCGCCCGCAAGCTCGGCGGCGCCCAGATCTGCGTGCAGTCGGGGACGACCAGCGAGAAGAACGTGGCGGAGTGGGCCGCGGCGCAGGGCATCAAGTACAAGTCGGTCGTCTTCGACACGGCCGAGGCCATCCAGGCCGCCTTCTTCGCCGGCCGCTGCCAGGCCTACACGACCGACATGTCCGACCTGGCGGGCGCGCGCACCAAGGCGCCGAAGCCGGACGACTTCACCATCCTGCCCGAGGTGATCTCCAAGGAGCCGCTCGGCCCGGCGGTGCGCCGCGGCGACGAGGAGTTCTTCCAGATCGTGCGCTGGGTCGGCTTCCTCATGCTCGAGGCGGAGGAGCTCGGGCTCGGCCACGCCAATGCCGAGGCCATGCGCAAGGAGTCGAAGGACCCGGCGCAGCAGCGGCTCCTCGGGACGGGCGAGGACACGGGCAAGCTCCTCGGCCTCGACAAGGACTGGTCGTACCGCGTGATCCAGCAGGTCGGGAACTACGGCGAGAGCTTCGAGAGGAACCTCGGGCCGAAGACGCCGGTGGGGCTGCCGCGCGGCGCGAACGCGCTCTGGTCCAAGGGCGGCCTCATGTACGCGCCGCCGGTCCGCTGACGCCCGCGCCGCCCGCCGCAGGTGTCCGGCTCCCCGCTCTCCTGGTCCACGCGCGCCGGCCGCGCCCGGCTCGTCCAGCTCGCGCTGCTCGTCGCGGTCGTCGCGGCGGGCGCGTGGCTCTGGCACAACACCCGCCAGCACCTCGCGGCCCGCCAGATCCGCTCCGGGTTCGGCTTCCTCTCCGAGCCGGCTGGCTTCGACATCGGCGAGGGGCTCGTCCCCTACGTCCCCACCGACAGCTACCTGCGCGCGTTCGCGGCCGGCCTCGGCAACACCGTCCGCGTCGCGCTCGCCGGGATCGTCCTCTCCACCGTCCTCGGCACGGCCGTCGGGATCGGCCGCCTCTCCCACAGCGCGCCGGTGCGCTGGCTGTGCACGGCCTGGGTCGAGGTGCTGCGCAACGTCCCGCTCATCATCCAGCTCCTCGCCGTCTACCTGGCGGTGACCGAGCTGCTCCCCGAGGCCTCCGCGCCGCTGCGCCTCGCTCCCCACGTCTTCCTCTCCAAGGGCGGGCTCCAGTTCCCCTGGCCGGTGTGGGCGCGGGGATGGGGCGGCGCGCTCGCCGGGCTCGCGCTCGGGCTCGCCGCGGCGTGGGCGCT
>DASTGH010000142.1:0-2807 GCA_035719345.1 Anaeromyxobacteraceae bacterium | reverse complement strand
GGGCGCGGCCGCGGCCGCGATCGCCCGGCGCGCACCGCGCGGGAGGGAGGCCCGCGAGGGGCCGCGCCCGGTGGCCGGCGTCGCGCGATAGTCGCGCGGCGTGTTCATCGCCCTCTCGAAGATCGTCGACCTCGCCGCCGGCCCGCTCACCTGGGTGCTGGCCCTGCTGGCGCTGGCGCTGGCGACGCGGCGGCCGCGCGCCCGGGTCACCGCCGCCGCGCTCGCGCTCGTGCTCCTGTGGGCGGCCTCGACGCCCGTCGTCGCGAACCGGCTCGCCGCCGCGATCGAGGGCGGCGCGGTCGAGACGGCCCGCCCGGACGTCGCCTACGACGTGGTGGTCGTGCTCTCCGGGGCGGTGGACGCCGCGGCCTCGCGCGCCAGCGGGCACACGGAGCTCATGGCCGCGGCCGACCGCATCACCGCCGCGTTCGAGCTCCTGCGCGAGGGCCGGGCGCGGGTCGCGCTCCTCTCCGGCGGGCCGGTGACGCGGCCTCCGGGCGAGGCGGGGGAGGCGGCGCTGGCGGCGCGCCTGCTCGCGCGCTGGGGCATCGACCCGGCGCGGCTCCTCGTCGAGGACGAGAGCCGCAACACGCACGAGAACGCGGTGGCCGCGGTCCGCATCCTGCGGCAGCGCGCCGCCGCCCGCGTGCTGCTCGTCACGAGCGCGGCCCACCTGCCGCGCGCGCTCGGCTGCTTCCGGCGCGAGGGCCTCGTGCCCGATGCGCTTCCGGTGGACCGGCGCGCCGGAGCGGAGTCGGGCGTCCAGGCCTGGCTTCCGCGCGCGGGGGAGCTGGCCCAGACGTCGGAGATGCTGCACGAGCTGGCGGGGAGGCTGGCGTACTGGGTGATGGGGTACACGGCGTAGGCCGACCCACGCGGGAGACGTCCGCGACCGCGCGACCCGGCGCGCGACCACCCGCCGCCTTACGCCCCTCTGCAATGCGCTTCCCCGAGTACGACGACCTCGACGGCATCGCGCTCGGCGACCTCGTCCGCCGCCGCGACGTGTCCGCCGCCGAGCTGGTCGAGGCCGCCATCGAGCGCATCGACGCGCGCGATCCCGCCCTCAACGCGGTGGTCTACCGCTTCGACGACCTGGCCCGCGCCGCCGCGCGGGCGCCGCTCCCGGAGGGGCCGCTCTCCGGGGTGCCCTTCCTCCTCAAGGACATCCTCGGCGCGATGGAAGGCCAGCCCCTCAGCTTCGGCAGCCGTCTCCTCGCGGGCTTCCGCGCGCCGGCCGACAGCGCCTACGTCCGCCGGGCCCGCGGCGGCGGGCTCGTGCCGCTCGGCCGCACCAACGTCCCGGAGTTCGGGATCGTGGCCACCACCGAGTCGGTGCTCCACGGCCCGTGCCGGAACCCGTGGGACCTCGACCGCACGCCGGGGGGGTCCTCGGGGGGTTCGGCGGCCGCGGTGGCGGCGCGCATCGTGCCGTTCGCGCACGCCAACGACGGGGGCGGCTCGATCCGCATCCCCGCCGCCCATTGCGGCGTGTTCGGCCTGAAGCCCTCTCGCGGCCGCATCTCGCTGGCGCCGCTGGGCGAGGGCTGGAGCGGGCTCGTCACCGAGGGCGCCGTGACGCGCTCGGTGCGGGACGCGGCCGCGCTGCTCGACCTCCTCGCCGGGCCGGAGCCGGGGGATCCCTTCCTGGTGGCGCCCCCGCCCCGCCCGTATCGCGACGAGGTGGGGGCGCCGCCGGGGCGGCTGCGCATCGCCTTCACCATCCGCCCGCTCCTCGGCCGCGCGGCGCACCCCGACTGCCGCGCTGCCGTCGAGGAGGCGGCGCGCCTGCTCGCCGACCTCGGGCACCACGTCCGCGCCGCCGAGCCGCCGGTCGCGCGCGAGGAGCTGGTCCGCGCCTACCTCACCGTCGTGGCCGCGAACGTGAGCGCCGAGATCGAGCAGGCGGCGCGGCACGCGGGGCGGCGCGCCTCGGCGGCGCTGCTCGAGCCCGCCACGCGCGCACTCGTGCTCGTCGGGCGCGCGATCTCGGGCCTGGAGATGTCGCGCGCGCAGTTCGCCATCCAGGCGGCGCGGAACGCGATGGCGCGGTTCATGGCCGAGCACGACGTCCTCCTCACCGCCACCGCCGCGCGTCCGCCGGTGAAGCTGGGCGAGCTGTCGCTGCGGCGCCTGGAGCGGATCGGGATCGACGTGCTGGAGCGCGTCCCGGTGCGGCGGCTGCTCGACCTCCTCGTCGACGCCGCGGTCGAGAACGCGATCGAGGCGACGCCCAACACGCAGCTCATGAACCTGACCGGCCAGCCGGCGGCGAGCGTGCCGCTGGCGTGGAGCGCGGCGGGGCTCCCCATCGGCGTGCAGCTCGCGGCGAGGCCGGGGGAAGAGGGCCTCCTCTTGCGGCTCGCCTCGCAGCTCGAGGCGGCGCGGCCGTGGGCGCCGCGCAAGCCGCCCATCGCCGCGCGAGCCTGACGGGCCTCGCCGGTCCGGTCACGCGCGGAGGAGGCGCGCCGCCGCGCGCCGGAAGGCCGCCTCGCGCCGGGCGATGGGCCGCAGCCCGCTGCAGGTGGCCTGGAGCGCCTGCTCGGGGCAGGCGAGGCAGGCGGAGCGATCCGGCCCCCGCCGCCGGTAGCGCGCGACCGCGAGCGCTGCGGCGGCGAGCGCCAGGACGGCGGCCAGCGCGCCGGCGGCGGTGGCGGAGCGGAGGCCGAGGGCGACGGTCGCGGAGGCGAGCGCGGCGGGGGTGAAGCGGGTGAGGAGCTTGGGGCGGCGGCGAGAGGTCGAGGACGGGGTGGACCCCTGGCCGCCGTCTGGCGGCCAGGGGCGGGGACGCGAGGGTTCGGCGGCCG
>DASTGH010000141.1:0-2009 GCA_035719345.1 Anaeromyxobacteraceae bacterium | reverse complement strand
GGGAGCTGGCGCGGCTGCGCGGCGCGGCCTCGGCGGCGCCGGCGAGCGCCGCCGCCGGCGACGCGGCCGAGGCCGAGGGCGAGCCGGAGGAGGCTCCCGCCACCTGGCTCATGCCTGTGTACACGCGCGAGTTCTACGATTCGCTGGACGGCTGGGATCGGCGCGTCCAGCGCGCCGCCTTCAAGCAGGCGGCGCTGCTGGCGCAGGATCACCGCCACCCGAGCCTGCGGGCGCTGCCGCTGGAGGGGCTTCCGGGGTACTACCGCGTGCGCGTCGCGACCGACGTCCGGCTGCTGTACCGGCGCACCGAGCGGCAGAACACGATCGAGATCCTCTCGCTCATCGACCGGGAGGATCTCGACCGGTACATCAAGCAGGCGAAGACGAGAAGCGGGTAGGGGCCGCCACCAGGGCGGCCCGCCGCCTCACTCCATCTCCAGCTCCATCTCCGGGCGCTGCTGCGGGGAGTCCTCCAGGTCCTGGATCGTCGGGACGGTGTTCTTGCGGCTCCTCCGCCCACTCCGCGTCGACCGCGGCTCCGTGACGGCCGACAGCTCCTTGCCCGCGGTGAGCAGCCTCGCCCACGCCTCGGGCGTGGGGCGCGCGCGCGCGGCCTCGAGCGCCTCCCGGTACTCGAGTCGAGCCATCTCCAGCCGAGTCTTCGTCTTCCCCATCCCCGCTCCTCCCTCGCCAGACTCACCCTGGCCCGCGGCCAAGGTAAGGCACGGGGTCGAGCGACCGTAAGCGCCCAGAATCGCCCCTCTTGGGCAGGAAATGACGGATTTCCGCACGCGCGGGGTGCGTCCTCGACACGCGCAGGTCGGCACGCACGCTGGGTGATCGACCGAGCAGGCGCCAGCGCGCCCGACGTCGCCGCGTGGCACCGACCCGAGCCGGCGACCCGGCGTGGGTCGCTACGCCATCTTCCGGTAGACGCCCACCACCACCCCGAGGAGCATGGTGCTGCGGAAGTCCTCGCGGCGGACGTAGATGGGTGCCATGCGCGGGTTCGACGGCTGGAACCGGACGCGGTCCCCCTCGAAGTAGACCCTCTTCACGGTGGCCTCGTCGTCGATGAGCGCGACGACGATGTCCCCGTCCTCGGCGTGAAGCTGCTTCTTCACGAAGATGTAGTCGCCCGACAGGATGCCGTCGCCGATCATCGAGTCGCCCTGCACCCGCAGGCCGTAGACCTTCTTGCTCGTGCCGAGGAAGAAGCTGTCGACCTGGACGGTGTCCTCGACGTGCTCCTCGGCGAGGATGGGCTGGCCGGCCGCGACCCGGCCGATGATGGGGATCTGCACCGTCCGGCCGGCCGCGCTCGCCTTCGCCTCGCGCCGCGCCGCGAGCGAGACGACCTTGCCGCGCTCGTCGAGCCCGAGCACGTCGCGCGCCGCCGAGGTGGGGATGAGCGCTCTCGACTTCACCGGATCCCGCTGCAGGAAGCCCTTCTTCTCGAGCGCCTTCAGGTGATCGTTCACGCCGTTCGTGGACGCGATGTCGAGCGCCTCGCCGATCTCGCGGATGGTGGGAGGGTACCCGCGCTCCTCGATCTCGGTCGCGATGAAGCGGAGCACCTCGAGCTGCCGGTCCGTGAGCGCGATGGCCATGGCGATCCTCCTCCTGAACACCGGTGCAGAATACACGGGACCGGCGTTCAGGGCAAACGGATCGCCCCTGGGACGTTCGGGGCGCTTGCCCGGCCCCAGGGCCGCCGGTACGGTGCCGGCGTGGCTGCACCATCCGCGCTCCAGGCCGTCGCGCTCGGCGCGCGCGCCGCCGGCCGGTCGGCCTGGCTGGTCGCGCCCGGGCTCCTCGTCGCGTTCTTCCGGTGGGCGATGGCGTGGGCGGCGCCGCTCTTCGCGCTCGCCATGGCGCGCGCCGGCGCCGGCGCGCAGCGGGCGAGCGGACCCCCCACGCCCGCGGCGGCGCTCGCCGGCGCGCTCGAGGCGCTCACCGCGCCGCGCACGATCTTCGTGGCGCTCGGCCTGGCCGGTGCGGGCCTGCTC
>DASTGH010000140.1:0-3652 GCA_035719345.1 Anaeromyxobacteraceae bacterium | reverse complement strand
CGAGGAGTGATACGACACAACGAGGGCGGCGGGGCCGGGCTCGTGCGATCCCGGGCTTGAGTCACGTACCGTGGACCCAACATTGATACCGGCAGCCGTCCCGAGGCCGACGACCCCGGGCATCAGGCGCTGTCGCCGGGGTTCGGCGTCAGGGTTGGCGGCGCGCGAGGCGGACCGCGACCATGCTCGACTCACGAGATCCTTGGCGGCCCCGGCGCGTGCCCCTCTCGACGGCGCAGCGCGGGACCCGGTCTGTAGGCGGCGGGGAGCAGGAGCACGCGGACGCCTCGTCCGGGCGCAGGCCCAGCCACGGTCAGCGTGACGCCCCGGGCGGGGGGGGGCGTGCCAACAGTCGCTCTATCTTCTCCGGGTCGAGCGGCTTCGCGACGTGGGCGTCGAACCCCGCGTCCATCGCGCGCGTCACGTCATCGGGCCGGGCGTACCCGGTGACGGCGATGAGCTGCGGCCCAGGCCCGCCGCGCGCTCGAAGCGCCTGCGCCACCTCGTACCCGCTCATACCGGGCAGGCCGACGTCGCAGAGCACGACCTCCGGTCGGCTCACGCCTGCGATCTTCAGTGCGGTGGGGCCGTCGTACGCGACCTGCACGTGATGGCCGAACATCTTCACGATCTCGGCCAGCGATGCGGCAGCGTCCGGGTTGTCCTCCACGACGAGGACGCTCCGCGAGCTCGTCACGTCCGGCGACGCCGGCGGACGCCCTGCTTCGCCGACTTCCACCGTCTGCCGCGCGAGCGGGAGGCGCACGACGAACTCCGAGCCCTTGCCAGGCCCATCGCTCGCGGCGTGGACCGTCCCGCCGTGCATCTCCACGACACCCTTCACCAGCGCGAGGCCGAGCCCGAGGCCGCCCCCGGTCCTGGCGAGCGACTGCCGGGCCTGCGTGAATGGCTCGAAGACGTGCTGCACGAGGTCCGCGTCCATCCCCACGCCCGTGTCACGAACGCTGACCTCGGCCGCGCCCGCGAGCCGCGACAGGGACACGGTGACCTGGCCGCCGTCCTTGGTGAACTTCGCGGCGTTGTGGAGCAAGTTGCCGACCACCTGCGCGATGCGACCGGCATCAGCGTCGACGTGAACGGTCTTACCGGGGATGTCGACCTCGAGTGCGATGCCCCGTTGCTGCAGGACGCTGCGGTGGTCCTCCGCGGCAAGGCGGACGACCTGGCACAGATCGAGGTCGCCGCGGTGGACCTCGAACCTGCCGCGCTCGATCCTCGTCACGTCCAGCAGGTCGTCGACGAGCCGCGCGAGGTGGGTGACCTGTCGCTGCAAGACTTCTTGGGCGCGGCGTGCCTGGTCGCTCGCGGGATCGACGCGGCCGAGGATGTACACGCAGTTCCGGATGGGCGCGAGCGGGTTCCTCAGCTCGTGGGAGAGCATCCCCAGGAACTCGTCCTTCCTCCGGCTCGTCTCCTGGAGTGCCTCGACCTTGGCAGAGCTGCGGGCCGCTTCGGCGGCACGCGCCGCGTTCGCCACGGCCGTGACGTCGAACACCGTCGCCGCGACCAGTCGTGAAGGCACTTCCCCGATCTGCTCGGTCCGGACCTCGACCACGCGCTCGCCGTCCGCGCGCGTATGGCGCACGACCTCTGCGCCCTTCCGGAGCTCGCCCGACTGCGCGCGCACCACGTCCAAAAGCGTCGGGCGGAGGGGCCCGGAGCCCGCCTGCCAGGGTCCACGCTCGGAGCGCACCATCTCCATGAAACGACGGTTCTGCGCGATGACCGTGTCGCCGCGGAGGTAGACGTGACCGGTGATCGGCGACCGCATGGCGGCGGTCGCGAAGGCCGCCCCGGCGTTGCGCTCGTCCGCATGCGCGTGGAGCATCTCGAGCAGCCGCTGATTTTGCTTCAGCAGCCGCTCGTACCGTCGGCGCAGGCCGTCCTCCGGAGCAGGGCGCCGCGGGTTCGCGTCGGCGTGCGGCGCCTCGGCTTCCGGCTTTCGCGGACGCGCGCGTCCGCGTCCGGTGCCGCTGCTCGGACGTGGGCGCCTGGGTGGTGTCAGGACGTCGCTCCTGCGGACCCGTCACGCTCTGAGTGGGCGGTTGCGCGGCAAGTCTACTCCGTCCACGACCTCGTGCGCGCGCCGCGTGCAGCCGGCAGGGCCGTTTGCGCTTCTGTGCCCTGCCGGTAGCGGCCTCCGTGAGGGCGCTCGGTATCTAGCTTCCGTCCCCCCTCGTGGCCACCGTCAGTCAGCGGCCGTGCGCCATCAACCGAGCAGTGCCTCCGGGTGCTTCTCCGCCACGCTGAGAAGCTTCAGCGCCGCGTCCGACGGCCGCCTCGCGTCCGTCTCCCACGCCTGCACGGTCCGGGGGCTCACGTTGAGGATGCGCGCAAACGCCGCCTGGGACACGCGCATCCGCCTACGCACCGCGAGCACCTCCTTGGCCCCCATCGGCGCCGGCGGCTCCAGCTCGACTTCACGTACGGTGAGCTGACGCTCGCCGGCATGGAACGCGATCGCATCCTCGAGGCCGGCCTTGATCTTGGAGAACGCGCTCGCCTTGGTCTTCCGCTTCACGGCTCCTCCTTGATCCGCTGCACGAGGCCCGCGACCGCCTTCCGCTCGGCGGCCGACAAGTCCACCTTCTCACGCTTCCCGAAGACGGCCACGAGGTGGCACACGCCGCGCCGCGGCAGGTCGAGGTAGTAGACGCGCACGCCGCCTCGCTTCCCACGCCGTACGCCCCGCTGGGCCAGGCGCGCCTTGCGCAGACCACCCGTACCAGGAACGAGGTCGCCGACCTCGGGATCCGCGAGGATGCTCTGCTCGAGCGCGCGCATGTCCTCGTCCGAGAGCTCGCCGTCACGCTCGAGCCGCTTCCGGTCCTCGCTAAAGCCGCGCGACTCGACGAAGCGCCGCTTCACGTGCGCGACTCTACCATACTACTAGGTCGTATGGTGACGCAGCGCAAGGGGAGCGCCGAGATCGGCCGGCGCGATGCGAATCGCGTTCGCGACGCGCACGTGGACGAGCCTCCCCTCCGCGCAGAGCCGGTAGACCGTGGACGTGCAGACGCCCAGGCGCGCGGCGACTTCCCGCACGCTGAGGAGCCGCTCCTGTGGGACCACGAGTGCGGATCCGGACTGTAACCCAGGTGTAACCGGATTCGAGCGAATCGGGGCGAACGGGGGCGAATCGACGCCACTCGACGCGGCGCGACACTCAATGTTTGCTGGCTCTTGCGATGTATTACTAACGACTGCCATGTGACTATCTCGACTGTCACGCCGGAGGCCACGGGTTCGAGTCCCGTACACCCCGCCAGTGAAGAGGCCGGGATCTCGCGCACATGCGCAGGGGTCCCGGCCTTCTGATTTCTGGCCGGAGCGGCGGATACCACCGGGATACCAAGGACGGTCCCACGCCCGGCGAACGGGTGCGAAGCACCGCCAGCTTCCTCCCCCGTTCGCCCTGAGCGTAGGGCCGCGAAGCGGCCCGGAGTCGAAGGGCGCTCCTTCGGAATCCCGGGCGCGAGCTGGTCAATCCCGAACCGGAGCCGATCGACCTCCGACTTCATGAAGAGCTTGAACCCGCAGCGCGGACACGGCCGGATCTCCGCGTCCTCCCGCTCCTCGCTGAAGCGGCACGTCTTCCGGCGGCAGACGTACGTGTACCCGGTGACGATCC
>DASTGH010000139.1:0-8496 GCA_035719345.1 Anaeromyxobacteraceae bacterium | reverse complement strand
GGGGCGTCAGCGGTGACGGGCGAGCCGCGCCGCGACCGCGGAGAGCACCTCGTCGGGGGCGAGCGGCTTCTCCAGCACGCCGGCGCCGGCGGTGCGCCACGCCTCGGCGCGCCCGCCGTCGCCGCGCCCGGCGAGCGCGAGCACGTCCACGCCTCGCCCGGCGAGCAGCGGCACGACGTCGGGCGGAGCGGGTGCGGCGGGCCCCAGATCGACGATCGCGACCTGCGGCGCGTAGGCGCCGAGCGCGACCGCCAGCCCGCGCGCGTCCGAGGCCTCCACCACCTCGGCGCCGCCCTCCGCCAGGTAGACCTTCACCAGCTCGCGCGTGACCTCCGACGAGGCGAGGAGCAGGACGCGCGCACCGGCGAGCTCGCCCGCCACCTCAGCCTCGCGGGTACGAGCCGAGCAGGTGCAGCGCGTGCACCCGCTCCAGCACGCCGGCCAGCGCCTCGGCGCCGCGCGACTCGGCCCGGTGCCCCTCGAAGTCGACGAAGAACACGTAGTGCCCGAGCGCCTGCCGGTTGGGGCGGCTCTCGATCTTGGAGAGGTTGATCCCGCGCCGCGCGAACTCGCCCAGGACCTCGTACAGCCCGCCCGGGCGGTCGCGGTCGAGGGTGAACGCGATGCTGGTCCGGTCGCGGCCGGTGGGGCGCTCGTCCTCGCGCGCGACGAGGACGAAGCGGGTGGTGTTCCCCTCGCCGTCCTCGATGCCCTCGGCGAGCAGCGCCAGGCCGTAGCGCTCGGCGGCAGCGCGCGAGGCCACCGCCGCCGCGTCGCCGCGCTCCGCCGCCTGGCGCGCGGCATCGGCGGTGGAGGGCGCCGACTCCTGCGGGATCCCCGGCAGGCGCGCGCGCAGCCACGCCTGGCACTGCGCCAGCGCGATGGGGATGGAGAGGACGCGCTTCACGTCCGAGAGCGCCAGGCCCGGCCGGGCGAGCAGGTTCTGTCGGATGGGGAGGAGCACCTCGCGCCGGATCCGGACGCCGGGGCGATGGACGAGGAGGTCGAGCGTCGCCACGACGCTCCCCTCGAGCGAGTTCTCGATGGGCAGGAGGGCCGCCTCCACCTCGCCCTTCAGCACGCCCTCGAACGCCTGGGCGATGGTGGGGTAGTCGCGCCGCTCGCCGCCCTCGGCGAGGTCGCAGCGCGAGAGCGCCTCCTCGCTGAAGGTCCCGGGCGGCCCGAGGTAGCCGACGCGCATGGCGAGGTCGTATCACGCGCCGCGCGACGGCTCCACCTGCGGCGGCGGGTCGCCGCCCTCGCCGCCGGGGCCCGGCCGGTCGGCCCGCTCCAGCGGGAGCTCGACCACGAAGCGCGCCCCGTGGCCGAGCCGGCTCTCCACCCGGGCGGTGCCTTCCAGGCGGCGCAGGATCTCGCGCGTGATCCAGAGGCCGAGCCCCATCCCGCCGAACTCGGCGCCGGACACGGCCCGCTCGAAGCGCTGGAAGATGAGCTCGTGGTGGGCGGGGTCGATGCCGATGCCCTGGTCGGCGACGGCCAGGCGGGCCACGCCGGCGCCCCGCTCCACCCGGACCGCGACGGGCTTGCCCTTCCCGTACTTGATCGCGTTCGAGACGAGGTTCGTCACCACCTGGTCGAGCCGGTTGCGATCCCAGCGCCCCACGACGCCCGGCGGCGCCCAGACGTCGAGCTCGCAGCCGGCCAGCGCCGCCTCGCCGCGGACGCGCTCCACGACCTCGCGCGCCACGTCGGAGAGGTCCACCTCCTCGAGGGCGAGCTCCATCCGCCCGGCGCGGATGCGCGAGACGTCGAGGAGGTCGTTGACGAGCGAGGCGATGCGCCGCCCCTGCCGCTCGATGGCGGCGAGCTTGTCGCGGAGCGCGGGCGCGAGCGCTTCCGGCGCGAGGTGGCTCGCGTAGCGCAGCACGCCGTCGACGTGGAGGTTCAGCGCGGTGAGCGGCGTCTTCAGCTCGTGCGAGGCGACCGAGAGGAACTCGTCGCGCGCCTCGAGCGCCTGGCGGAGCTCCGCCACGAGCTGCTGGACCTGCCCGAGGAGCCCTTCGCGCTCCGCCGCGCCGGCGCGCAGCTCGCTCGCGACGATGCAGAAGAGGGTCGCGCCCTCGAGGCGCATCTCCCGCACGGACAGGTGGACGGGGACGGTGCCTCCCTCCCCGCCGCGCAGGCCCAGCTCGGCCTCCCCGCCGCCGCCCGCCGCCAGGGCATCGAAGGCGGCCAGCGACGCGGGCGCGACCTGGTCCCGGAACGCGCGCCCCCGGATGGCCTCGGCCGGCTCGCCGAGGAGCCGGCCGAGCGCCGGGTTGCAGTACAGGATCTCGCCCTCCCGGCCGACGGTGGCGGCGCCCTCGCGCATCGCCTCGACGAGCGCGCGGTACGGCACCTCGGCGCCGCCTGCGCTGGAGACGCGGCCGCCGGCGGACTGACCGTTCGAGCCCTTCGGCAACGGGAACCCCCTCCCTGCCCGCAGGCAGGGGGCCTAACGAGCGAAAGACGACCGGACAAGTCCATATGACCCGGGCGAGGGTCCCCGATGGGCCTCTCTCGACCGGTATGGGAGCGTGACCCCGGCGCGCGGTACGGGCGCGTCCTCCCCACGGACGCGTCGCACGTCCACGGCATACCCTCACACGGGATGCCCGACGTAGGCTTGTACCATGAGGCTGAGCCCGCGTCAGATCTCGGAGATCCGCGCCGAGTGTGGAAAGGGCGGGCTCGACGCCGCGCTGCTCGCGGCCCAGCTCCTGGAGATGGTTGAGAAGCTGCAGGCGCAGCTGGCCGCGACCGAGGCGATGCTGGCGAGCTGCCAGCGCGACAGCGCGCGCGCGGTGGCGCAGACGGTGGAGCAGGCGCTCGCGAGCCCCGCCTGCCCGGCGTGCAAGGATGCGCAGGGACGCGCGGTGCTGGAGCGGCTGAAGGCGATCGCCAGCGGCGCTCCCGTTGCGAGCTCGTAGCGGCGCGCTCAGCCCGGCGGCCGTGGTCGACCACCCTCCTTGGGGGGCCGCCGCCTCTTCTCCTCGAACCACCCCCAGCCCCACTTCTCGCTCCACATGCCGGGGCCGGTGAGCAGGATGGTGAGCAGCGTCGGGACGAGGACGACGACGAGGATCGTGGTGAGGTCGATGTCCATGGTCGCCTCCGTCGATTCTCCGACGCGGCGCCCGCGGAGGGAAGCCCGGAAGACGCCTCGCGCGGGCCGCGGCCCGCCGCCTCGCCCGCCTTGCGGCGGACCGCGGCGGGCGACGAAGATCGGCGCGCTCATGGCGCGACGCCGCCACGCCACGTCGCCGCGGGTGCCGACCCGGGCCGACCCGCCCCGCGCGCCGTCGCCGGCGCAGGGGCCGCGGCCGTGGCTCCTGCTCGCGCCGATGGCGCTCGCGGTCCTCGCGTACGCGCGTGCGCTCGGCGGGGAGTTCCAGTTCGACGACTTCCACGCGATCGTGGACAACGCCGGCGTGAAGGACCTCGCGGCGGCCGCGACGGGGTCGCTTCGTGGCCTGCTCCAGGGTGGCCGCCCGGTGGCGGCGCTCACCTTTGCGCTCGACTACGCGGCCGGGCACCTCGACCCCTGGCGCTACCACGTCACCAACCTGGCGCTGCACCTCGTCACGGTGGCGCTCGTCCTCGCCTTCACCCGTGCCGTCCTGCGCCTGGCCGGCGCCGCGCGGCCCGCGGGCGTGGCGCTCTTCGTGGCGGGCGCCTTCGCGCTCCACCCCCTGCAGACCCAGGCGGTGAGCTACGTCGTGCAGCGGGCCGAGGTGCTCGCCTCCGCCTTCTACCTCGGCGCCCTGCTCCTCCTGCTGCAGGCGGAGCGGCGTGGGCCGACGGCCGCTGGCGGAGCCGCCTGGCTCGGCGCGACCGCCGCCTTCGCCCTCGGCCTGGGCACGAAGCCCATCGCCGCCACCGCGCCCCTGGCCTGGCTGCTGCTCGGCGCCGTCGTGCCCGGCCCGACCGAGCGCGCGGCGCTCCGCCCGCCGTGGGCGCGCCTGGGCATGGTCCTGCCGTGGCTCGCGCTGGGAGGCGCCTTCGCCTGGGCCTCGCTGCACGCGGTCGCCGGGACGCGGCACGCCGGCCTCGACCTCCCCCAGGTCGGGCCGGGGACGTACCTCCGGACGCAGGCCCTGGTCGTCCCCACCTATCTGCGCCTGATCCTCTGGCCGGCGGGACAGAACGTCGACTGGGCCTTCCCGTTCGCGCGCGAGATCGACGGTGAGGTGCTCGCCGGCGCCGCGCTCGTCCTCGCGCTGGTCGCGGGCTCGCTGGCGCTGGTGGCGAGGGCGCGGCGATGGGAGGCTGCGAACGCCGCCGCGGCGCGCGTGGCGGCGTTCGGGGTGCTGTGGTTCTTCCTCGTGCTCGCGCCGAGCTCGAGCGTCGTCCCTCTCGCCGACGCGCTCGTCGAGCACCGCCTGTACCTGGCGCTGTGGGGGATCCTCGCCGCCCTCGGCGCCGCGGGCGAGCGCCTCGGCTCGGCTGCGGGCGTCCGGTGGAGCGCCGCAGCGCCGGCCGCGGCGGCGGCGGTCTGGCTGGTGCTGGCGGGGCTCACCTGGCACCGGAACGGCGCCTGGGAGAGCCGCCTCTCGCTGTGGAGCGACGCCGCCGCCAAGGCGCCCCGCAACTGGCGCGCCCACCTGCAGCTCGGCGACGCCCACGCCGACCGCGGAGAACCGGAGCGCGCCATCGAGGAGTACCAGCGCGCGCTCGACGGCGGCGCGCGGGCCGCGCCGGAGGACGAGGGCTACGTCCTGCGGAGCCTCGGCCTGGCGCTGAAGCGCATCGGCCGGCGCGAGGCCGCCGCACGCGCGCTGCAGCGGTCGCTCGATCTCGCGCCGGGCGACCCCGACGCCACCTTCACGCTCGCCAACCTGCGGCGCGAGGTGGGGGACGCGGCCGGGGCCGAGGCGATGGCGCGGCGCGCGGTCGAGCTGCAGCCGGCGCACGGCCCGGCGCTCGCGCTCCTCGGCTGCATCCTGGCGGAGCGCGGCGATGCCGCGGGCGCGCTCCCGCTGCTGCAGCGCGCGGTCGCCACCGACCCGGACCAGTCCGCGACGCAGCTCTACGTCGCCCAGGCGTACACCACGCTCGATCGCCGGGCCGAGGCCTGCGCGGCGTGGCAGCGGGCCCTGCGCGTGGAGCTCGCGCCGGCGGTGCGCGAGATGGCGGAGCGGATGGTCGCCGCGACGTGCCGGTAGCAGGGCGGAAGAAGAAAGGGCCGGGGGGTCCCCGGCCCTTCCGAGTGGGCGCTGCTGGTTTCGAACCAGCGACCCCCGCCGTGTGAAGGCGGTGCTCTACCGCTGAGCTAAGCGCCCGTCCTGAAACGGGGGCGGAGTATGCCGACGGTCCTGGGGGGTGTCAACGCGAACCGGCGCCGCCGGTCCCCTCGCCGCCGCCGCCTGCGCGAGAGCCCGCGGCGGAGCCGGCGCCGGCGCCCGCGCTCGCCGCGTCGAGCTGCTCGGACAGCTCGCGCGCCTTGCGCTTCAGGCGTGCCACCTGCTTGCGGAGCTCGGCGTAGTCGGGCCGCGCCGCGAGCCCCGCCGCGTGCAGCGCCCGCTCCTGGACCGCCTCGAACACTTGCCGCCCGCGCTGCGCGAGCCCGACCGCGCGCGCCAGCGCCTCCTGGCCTCGCGGGTCGGAGAGCACGGCGCCCGCGGCGCGCCCGACGACGCGCGCGCCCTGCTCCAGCACGAACCCGGCTAGACCCTTCACCCTCGACCCCCTCGCTCGTCGACGAACTCCGTCGCGATGCTCGCCAGCGCGGCGTCGACCACGTAGCGGTAATGCGCGCGGCGCACCAGCGCCTGCAGGTCGCCCTCGACCCGGACGCGGCCGCTGAGGGCCGCCTTGACAGGGTCGTCGCCGCGCAGCAGCGCCTTCCACACGCCGTACGGCGCGCGCACCACGTAGGCGGGCTCCAGCTCGTAGAGATCGTCCGGATCGGGCAGCACGCGCACGCCCGCGATCCGGCCGCCGACCTGCCGCGCGTAGGCGGCCACCGGCGCGGGCAGCGCGGGCGGGTCGGCCTCGATGACGGCGGCGAGATCGCGGCCCAGACCGGCGAGCGCGGCGGGCAGGTCCGGGTGGCGATTCACCGCCGCGACCACGGCCGCGAGCCACGACTCGGAAGGGAAGAGCACCGCCCCGTCTTACCCGCGCCGCAGCCAGCCGAACAGGCCCCCGCCGCGGCGCACCTCCTGCTCGACGCCGGGCGGCAGCGCCTCGGCGGTCCGCGCCGACGCCTCGGCCAGCGCCCGGCGCAGCGCCTCGGGCGTGTCCCGGGTGGCGAAGTCGATGGCGCGCATGCCCTGCGCCGGATCGTCGAACGTCACCTTGAGCAGGCACTCCTCGTCGAGCTTGAAGTCGACGCGCCGGCCGGTCGCCGCCGCGGGCAGGCGGATCGACCCGAGGAACTCGTTGTCGACGATGTCGTCCGACTCGCCCTGGTAGATGTCGAGCTCGATGGGCTGCCCCGGCTCGCGCGGCGGCGGGAGGCGGAAGGAGCGCGAGCAGGGGATGGCGTTGTTCTTCTCCAGCACGCGGCGGAAGCGGTTCTGGACCGTGGCCACGCCGATGGGCATGGAGAGCACGTCGACGAGCGTCACCGAGTCGATCTGGTCGAGCGAATCGCCGAGCAGCGCCGCCCCCAGCGCCACGCACTCGTCGGGGTGGACGCCCTTGCGCGGCGGCTTGCCGAAGTGGCGCTGGATCTTCTGCTGCACGAGCGGCATGCGCGACTGCCCGCCCACCAGGATGACCTCGTCGATCTCGGAGGGCCGCAGCCCCTTCTCCGAGAGCACGCGGTCGCAGATCTCGAAGGTGCGGTCGACGAGGTCCACCGTCAGATCGTCGAGCTGCTGCCGCGAGAGCGCCACGCGCAGGTCGAGCGGCTTGCCCTTCTTCTCCTCGATGTAGGGAAGCTCGATGCCGGCGTTGGGGATGAGGGTGAGGTCGATCTTCGCCGCCTCCGCCGCGCTCTTGATGCGCTGCATGGCGATGGGCGAGCTGGCGAGGTCGACCCGGTGCTCCCGCCAGAACCCCTCCAGCACGAAGTCGATGATGCGGTAGTCGAAGTCGACGCCGCCGAGGAAGGTGTCGCCGCCGGTGGCCAGCACCTCGAAGACGTTGCCGGAGAGCTGCAGCACCGAGACGTCGAAGGTGCCGCCACCCAGGTCGTAGACGAGCACCTTCTGGTCGAGCCCGCGGTTGAAGCCGTAGGCGAGCGCTGCGGCGGTCGGCTCGTTGACGATGCGCTTCACGTCGAAGCCGGCGAGGCGCCCCGCCTCCTTCACCGCCTGCCGCTGGTTGTCGTTGTAGTACGCGGGCACGGAGACGACGGCCTGGGGCATCTCGCGGCCGAGGAACGCCTCCGCGATCTTCTTCAGGTGCGAGAGGACGATCCCGGAGATCTGCGGAAGCGTGCGGACCTCGCCGCCGAGCAGCACGGCGGCGTCGCCGTCCGGCCCCTCGACGACGTCGTAGGAGTAGTAGCCCCGCAGCTCCTGCACGACCTTCGAGGCGAACTTGCGGCCGATGAGCCGCTTCGCGCCGTAGATGGTGTTCTTCGGATTCGTCACCATCTGGTCCTTGGCGACGCCGCCGACCAGGATGTCGCCGCGCTCGCCGAGCGCCACCACGCTCGGCAGCACGAGGCTCCCCTTGTCCGTGGGCACGACGCGCGGGATCCGGCTCCGCACGTGCGCGACGCAGGTGTTGGTGGTGCCGAGGTCGATGCCGAGGATGGGCTTCTCGCGGGCGGACGCGCCGGGCATGCCTCCCCGTTGTAGCACCGGCGGATCGCCCCGTCCCTGGTGGGTGTGGCGTCGAGAACGGCGCACCTCCGGCGTCGACGTCATGAAACGGCGCCGCGGACGCGGCCGAGAGGAGAAGGCGATGCGCTACATGCTGCTGATCTACGACGACGAGCGGAACCCGGGGCCCGTCACCCCTGCCGACCGGGAGGCGAGCATGAAGGAGTGGTTCGCCTACACCATCGACATGAAGAAGGCCGGCGCCTACCTGCTCGGCGACCCGCTCCAGCCGACGCGCACGGCGACGACCGTCCGGTCGAAGGGCGGCAAGGTGCTCACCACCGACGGCCCGTTCGCGGAGACGAAGGAGCAGCTCGGCGGCTACTACCTGATCGACGTGCCGAACCTCGACGAGGCGTTGAGGTGGGCGGGGCGCTGCCCGGGCGCTCGCACCGGGTCGATCGAGGTGCGGCCCATCATGGAGATCCCGGGCCGCCCGGCCTAGGCGGGCTCACCCGCGCGCCGCCCGTGCCGATGCTGGAACGGACGCTCGACGGCCTCTTCCGCGAGGAGCGGCAGCGCGTCCTCGCCACGCTCATCCGCCTCTCCGGCGACTTCGAGCGTGCCGAGGACGCGTTCATGGACGCCTGCGCGCGGGCGCTCGAGACCTGGCCGCGGGATGGCCTCCCGGATCGCCCGGGGGCGTGGCTCCTGGCCGTGGCGCGGAACCGCGTCCTCGACGCGGTCCGGCGCGACCGGACCGCGCCCCCGCGCGACG
>DASTGH010000138.1:0-6613 GCA_035719345.1 Anaeromyxobacteraceae bacterium | reverse complement strand
GGCCCTAGCGCACGAGCCGCGAGGCGGCGAGGTCGCCCGCCCGCGGCGCGAAGGCGGGCCGCCGGATCTCGCCCGCGAGCGCGCGCAGGCGGGCGATGCGCTCCTCCGCCGGCGGGTGCGTCGAGAACCAGCGCAGGAGCGCCGAGCCGGCGCCGGTGAACGGGCTCACGATGAAGAGGCTGGCCGTCGCCGGCACGGGGGCCGCGGACGGCACGGCTCCGGCGCCCGCGTGCAGCTTCTCCAGCGCGCTCGCCAGCACCAGCGGATCGCCGGTGAGGCGCGCGCCGCTCTCGTCGGCCATGAACTCGCGCGAGCGGGAGATCCCCATCTGCACCAGCATCGCGCCGAGCGGGGCGAGCAGCGCGAAGAGGAGGCCGCCGCCGGCGCCCTCCTCCTCCTCCTGCCCCCCGCCGAGCATGGCGGCGAAGCCGAGCGCGTGCGCGGCGTGGGTCACGACCGCCGCCAGGGTGGCGGCGACGGTGGCGACGAGGACGTCGCGGTTCTTCACGTGCGCCAGCTCGTGGGCGAGGACGCCGCGCAGCTCGCGCTCGTCGAGGAGCCGGAGGAGCCCGGTGGTCACCGCCACGGCCGCGCGGCGCGGTCCGCGGCCGGTGGCGAAGGCGTTGGGGTGCTGGTCGTCGATGACGCACACCCTGGGCCGGGGCAGGCCGGCGCCGCGGCACAGCTCGTCGACGAGCGCGTGCAGCCCCGGCGCCTCGGCCGGCGACACCTCGCGGGCGCCGTGCAGCCGCAGGACGATCCGGTCCGACCAGAGGTACGCCCCCACGTTCATCGCGACCGCCAGGGCGAGGAAGAGACCGAGGGCTCCGGGGCTGACGAGCCCGCCGACGGCGACGAGCGCCGCCGAGAGCACCCCGAGCAGCAGGACGGTCTTGAGCTGGTTCATGTGCAGGTCTCCGCGTCCGCCGCACGGGGCGGGCGCGGGGAACGTAGGGCGGAGCGGCTCGTTAGAAAATGACGAAATGTCTGCGCCAAACTTAGAGCGCGTGAATCATGCGGCGATGAAGGTCTCCTCGCGGGCGGTGTCGGCGAGGGCCACCACCGCCGGGTGGCGGAGCCTCCGCTCCACGGTGATCGCGTAGTAGCGCTCGCGCACCTCGTCCGTGTGCCCGAGGGAGACGACCCCCATCTGATCGCAGCTCTCCTCGGAGATGACCGAGGGCACCGGGAAGAAGCCGAGCCCGCGGACGCCGAAGGCGTTGAGCAGCGCCGTGTCGTCGAACTCGCCCATGAGCAGCGGGCGCACGCCCTGGGCCTCGAACCAGGCGTCGAGGCCGCGGCGGAGCGAGGTGCCGGTGGCGGGCAGCAGCGCGGGGGCGCCGTCGAGCGAGCGCGGGAACTTCTTCCTCAGACCGGCCAGCGCCGGGGTGCCGAGGAAGGCGACGCCGCACTCGCCCAGCAGGTGGTTGAAGGCCTTGACCTTGACCGTCTCGGTGGCCGGGCTGTCGGAGAGGACGACGTCGAGCTCGTGCAGGGCGAGCGCCGCCAGCAGCTGCGGGAGCGGGCCCTCGCGGCAGACGAGCGTCAGGTCCCGGACCTTGGCCACCGCTGGCCGGAGGAGGCGCTCCGCCACCGCCTTGGGAATGACGTCGGCGACGCCCACGGCCAGCCGGAGCCGCTCGCCGGTGGGCAGCCCCTTCACCGCCAGCTGCAGCTCGCGGCCGGTGCGGAAGATCTCGTCGGCGTAGCGCTGCACCGTCCGGCCGACGTCGGTGAGCACGAGCCGGCGCCCCTGCCGCTCGAACAACTTCACGCCCAGCGAACCCTCGAGCGTCTTGATCTGGTTGGAGATGGTGGGCTGGGAGAGCCGCAGCTCCTCCGCCGCGCGCGCGATGCTGCCGTTGCGGGCGACGGTCCAGAAGTAGAGGAGGTGGTGGTAGTTCAGCCATTCCATGTCATTCGAATACTCGAATTCCCGGCGCGAAACATTGAAATGGTGAGATCCCGGCGCGGTGCATACTCATGGGCACGGCGCGCCCCCCGCGGCGCGCGAAAGGACCTCATGCAGCACGGCCCGTGGGAGTGGGGCGGCTTCCTCGCCTTCGTCGCCGCCATGCTCGCGCTCGACCTGGGCGTCTTCCACCGGCGGTCGCACGAGGTGCGTCCGAGGGAGGCGCTCGCCTGGTCCACGGTGTGGGTCGGGCTGGCGATGGCCTTCGCCGCGCTCGTCTGGGTGCGGGACGGCGCCGACAGCGGGATGGCCTTCCTCACCGGCTACGTCATCGAGAAGTCGCTCTCGGTCGACAACATCTTCGTCTTCGTGGTGCTGTTCGGGCCGCTCGGCATCCCGGCGGTCCACCAGCACCGCGTGCTGTTCTGGGGCATCCTCTCCGCGCTCGTCCTGCGCGGCGCCATGATCTGGGGCGGCACGGCCCTGCTCGCGCGATTCCACGGCGTCGTCTACGTCTTCGGCGCGTTCCTCGTCCTCACCGGGGCGAAGCTCCTGCTCGGGACCGGCGAGGAGGCCCACCCGGAGCAGAGCCGCGTCTTCCGTGCGGTGCGCCGCGTCCTCCCCAGCACGTCACGTTTCGACGGCGCGCGCTTCATCACGCGCGAGGGGGGGCGGCGCGTGGCGACCCCGCTGCTCGTCGCCCTGGTGCTGATCGAGATCTCGGACGTGATCTTCGCCGTGGACTCCATCCCCGCCATCTTCGCCGTGACGACGGATCCCTACCTCGTCTTCACCTCGAACATCTTCGCCATCCTCGGGCTCCGCTCGCTCTACTTCCTCCTCGCCGGCGCGGTGGCGCGCTTCACCTACCTCAGGCCGTCGCTCGCGGCCGTGCTCATGTTCGTCGGCGTGAAGATGATCGCCGCCCCCTGGGTGCACATTCCCCCCGCCGTCTCGCTGGGGGTGGTGACCGGCATCCTGGCCGCGGGCGTGGCCGCGTCGCTGTGGAAGAACCGGCGGCGGGCCCGCCCGGCGGACCCGGGGCTCGGCCATCGTCCGGAGGGCGCGTGAGGGCCGCGGCGCGGCGCTGGGCGGTGCTGGTCGGGGGCTGGGCACTCCTCGTCGCGGGCGCGCTGCTCCTCGTGCTGCCCGGCCCGGGCATCCCGCTCGTGATCGGCGGGCTGGCCCTCCTCGGGCGGGAGTCGCCCTGGGCGCGGCGGCTCTGCGATCGGCTCCAGGCGCGCGCCGCGCGCCTGCGACGTCAGCTGCGATCGCGCTTCAGCGAGCGGAAGGTCACGGAGTAGCGCTCCGCCTTCACCGGCGGGATGTGGTGCTGCCAGGCCCAGCGGGCGGCGCCGGCGAGGGCGTAGCCCGACCGCGGCGCGAGCACGACCTCGGTCGAGGGCCGCCCCGGGCCACGGCGCAGGCGCATGCGGCAGGGCGCCCCGAGCGAGACGCCCACCACGCGACCGAACTGCGGCGCGTCGCGGTGCCAGCCGATGCCGGCGCCGGGGGGATAGCGGATCACGAGCGCCATCTCGAGCCGGTCCGGCGGGAGCCCGGAGAGCGCCGCGCAGCGCTCCCGCAGCGGCAGCAGGAACGCCGGGATCGGCTCGCCCGGCGTGAGGACACGCCGGCCGGTGGCGTAGTCCCAGCCGTACATGCGCACCTGCCGCCGCGCCGCCACGCCGTGCATCACGAACTCGCCCAGCTCGAGCGGGCGCACCCGCGCGAGCAGCGCGTCCTCCTCCGCCGGCGCGAGGAGGTCGGGCTGGTACACGAACCCGGCCGGCCCGCCCGCGTCGAAGCCCGGCAGCCCGAGCTGCATCAGGCCCACCCCCTCGGGCGGCGCAGGACCTCCAGGAGCGCGCCCTCGCGCGACCCGGGCTCGGGCTCGTGGCCGTACTCCCAGCGGACGCGCGGCGGGAGCGACATGAGGATCGACTCGACCCGTCCGCCGGTCTCGAGCCCGAAGATGGTGCCGCGGTCGTGCAGGAGGTTGAACTCGACGTAGCGGCCGCGCCGCAGCTCCTGCCAGCCGCGCTCGCGATCGCCCCAGGGCTCCTCGCGCCTCCGCTCGGCGATGGGCAGCCACGACGGCAGGAATGCGCGCGCGCAGTCCTTCACGAACGACAGCTCGCGCGCCGGATCGCCGCCCATGTTCTCGAAGAAGATCCCGCCCACGCCGCGCGCCTCGCCGCGGTGCGGGAGCCAGAAGTACCGGTCGCAGGCCTCCTTGAAGCGGGAGTAGTGGCCGGGGTCGTGCCGGTCGCAGGCGGCGCGGAGCGTGCCGTGGAAGTGCGCCGCGTCCTCCTCGAACAGGTAGTACGGCGTGAGGTCGCTGCCGCCGCCGAACCACGCCTTCGCCCCTTGCCGGATGAAGCGGTAGTTGGCGTGGGTGGTGGGGACCATGGGGCTCCGCGGGTGGAGCACGAGCGAGAGCCCGACCGCGGCGAACTCCCGCCCCTCGCCCTGGAGCCGGCGCGCGAACGCCTCGGGCAGCTCGCCCGAGACGTGGGAGAAGCCGACGCCGGCCTTCTCCAGCACGGCGCCGTCCTGCAGCACGCGCGTGACCCCGCCGCCTCCGCCCGGCCGCTGCCAGGCGTCGCGGCCGAAGCGGGCGGAGCCGTCGAGGGCCTCGAGCGCACCGCAGATCTCGTCCTGCAGCGCCTCGAGGAACGCCGCCAGCTCACCGCGGATGGCGTCGCCCGGCTCGGCCATGCCGCTCGTCTAACGGTGGGCCTCGCGCGCCGCCGCCTCGCGCCGGGCGCGCGCCGGCGGACGCGCTCGGCGCGGTCACGGGACGACGGCCGCCGGGCGCGCGGGCACGGCGTGCGTGCCGTGCGAGGCGAGGAGGGTGAGGACGGCGCGCTCGGCGGCGGCCCGGAGCAGCGCCGCGCCCGACGGGTCCGCGGGCGGCGCGATGGGCCGTCCGAGGACGAAGTGGAGCCGCGCCGGCCACGGCAGCGGACCCACGCCCAGCGCCAGCGGCGAGGCGCGGCGCCCGAGCAGGGCCCGCGCGGCGCGCACGCGGCCAAGGTTCACGAAGCCGTCATCGACGCCGAGGCCGGCGAAGGGGACCACCGGCACCTGCGCCGCGATGGCGAGGCGCGCGAAGGAGAGGCTCCGCTCCCAGCGGACCCGGTGGCGATCGTGCGGGCCCTTGAACGTCTCCCGGGCGCCACCCGGGTACGACACGAGCAGGTGGCCGTCGGCCAGGAGGCGGCGGGCGTTGCCGAACGTCCGCGGGACGCTGCGCACCCACCGCCGGAACGGCCGGGCGAGCGGCCCGCCGAGGAGCGCTCGATCGGCGAGCGCCCAGGGGGTGCGGCCGGTGGCGCGACGCAGCAACCACAGGAACACCGGGGTCTCCAGCCCGAACAGGCCGTGGTTCCCCACGAGGAGCGCCGGACCGTCCGGCACGCGCGCGGCGCCATCGAGCTCGGCGCGGTGCCAGCGGCACAGGAGGCGCGCGGCCACCTCGGCCGTGCGGAACAGCGGATCGGGTGGGGCCGGCGCCGCCATGCGCGAGGTCCAAAGATGGCGCGCCGCGCGCGCGCCGAGAACCGCCCTGCCCCGGCGAGCCGGGCGGGAGGCCCCACGCGTGGGCCCGCGGCGAGGTTGCGTGCGGGTGGAGGGGAGGCCAGCGTTCCATACCGTGGCGGCGCGAGGGGCGAGGGTGGCCGTCGTGGGCGGCGGCTTCGGGGGGCTGGCAGCCGTGCGAGCGCTGGCGCGCGCGCCGGTGCGGGTCACCCTCGTCGATCGGCGCGGCCGCCACGTCTTCCAGCCGCTCCTCTACCGCGTGGCGCTCGGGGACCTCGGGCCGGCCGAGGTGGAGGCCCCGCTCGCCGAGATGCTTCGCGGGCAGCGCAACGTGGCCGTGCGCGTGGACGAGGTCGTGTCCGTCGACGCCGGCGCGGGACGGCTCGTGCTCCGCGGCGGCGAGCTCGGCTTCGACGCCCTCGTCCTGGCGGCCGGGGGCTCGCCGACGTACTTCGGCCACGACGGCTGGCGCGCGCTGGCCCCGGCGCTGCATTCCGTCGACGATGCGCTCGAGATCCGGAGCCGGGTGCGCGGAGCGCTCGTGGCCGCGAGCGCCGAGGCCGATCCGGTGCGCCGCGCCGCATGGCTCACGTTCGTGGTGGTGGGCGGCGGCCCGACCGGCGTGGAGCTGGCGGGCGGGCTCGCCGAGCTGGTCGGGGGCCTGCCCGCGGGCCACCCGGGCCGCGCCGCGCGCGTCCTGCTGCTGGAGAGGAGCGAGCGCGTGCTGCCCTCGTACCCGGAGCCGGTGGGGCGCCGCGCGGCGACGCTGCTCGACCGGGCCGGCGTCGAGGTCCGCACGCGCGCGGCGGCCGCCGGCCTCGACGGCCAGGGCGTGCGGCTGCCCGGCGAGCGCATCTCGGCGCGCACGGTCCTGTGGGCGGCGGGCATCGGCGGCGCGGCGCTGTCGCAGGCGGTGGGCGCGCCGCTGGACGGCAGCGGGCGCCTCGAGGTGCGGCCCGACCTCTCGCTCCCGGGCTGCGCGCGCGTGTTCGCCGTCGGCGACGCCGCGACCATCGCCTGGGGGGAGGGGCGCGTCCCGGGCACGGCACAGGCCGCGGCCCAGGCCGGGCGCCATGCCGCGCAGAACGCGCTCCGCGCGCTGGCGGGGGAGCCGACGGTGCCGTTCCGGTGCGCGAGCGCGAGCCGCCTCGCCGCCGT
>DASTGH010000137.1:0-2225 GCA_035719345.1 Anaeromyxobacteraceae bacterium | reverse complement strand
CCCAGCGCGCGGCGCGGGCGACGTCCTCGTCCGAGGCGGCGCGGGCGATGGCGGCCGCGAGCGCGCCCGGCTCGGGCGGCGCGAGCACGCACCCCGGCGCGCCGCCGAGGAGCGCGCGGTAGTCGCCGACGTCCGTGGCGGCGATGGGTTTCCCGCTCGCGAGGTAGAGCCCGAGCTTCGACTGCACGTTGACGTTGTCGGGCAGATCGGGGCGGGCGTGCACCAGCGCGTCGGCCCCCGCCAGCAGCGCAGGGAGGTCCGTCGCCGACTCGGGGTGGAGGGCGGTGGTCCGCGCCGGGTCGAAGCCGAAGCGGCGCAGCACGTCCTCCGCCGTGCCGGCGTCGCGCGAGATGGCCAGCCCGACACGGAACCCCGGCGGCAACCGCCGCTGCGCCGCCGCGAGGAGGTCGAGGCCCTGGTACGCGTGTGTCGACCCGACGTAGAGGGCGACCCGCTCGCCGGGCGTGGCGCCGGGCACGCGGCGCGGCGGGCCTGCGAACCCGGAGAACTCGGCCGTGTCGAGCCCGGGGTAGAGCACGCTCACCCGGTTCGCGCCGAGCCCTCCCGTGACGAGGAGGTTGCGCATCGCCAGCGCCTGCGCCAGGACGTGGTCCGCCCGGGCGAGGAGCGGACCCTCCAGCGCCTTGGCGAGGCGCGAGCGGAGCGGCCGTGCCGCGGGATCGCCGCGCCGCGAGGCGACGTAGAGACCGTGGACCTCCACCAGTACCGGGCGATGGAGCACGCGTGCCGCGGGGAGCACGAGCGCGAACGGCAGCCACCCGTGGACGTGCAGGACGTCCGCCCGCGCCCGCGCGAGGTCGCGGGCGGCCCGCGCCAGGGCGCGCGCGAGCCCCAGGGGCCGTCCCGCCGCGGCGAGGTCGACCTCCACCACCTCGACCTCGGCGCCGGCGCGGCGCACCGCCCGCACCGTCTTCAGGACGTGCGCCGGCGTGCCGGTCATGTTGGCGCCGGGCGGCGGCAAGGTCGCCGTCACCATCCCCACGCGCAGCGGCCGGGCGGCCTGGACGTCGTCGCGCACGATCCCTCAGGCCGCCTGGCCGGTGCCGAGCGGGCGCAGCGCGACGGCCGGGGAGCCGCCGGCGACGACGCGCGGCGGGAGCGATCGCGAGACGACGCTCCCCGCCGCCACCACCGTTCCCTCGCCGATGGTGACGCCCTTCAGCACCGTGACGTTCATGGAGAGCCACACGCCGTCCTCGATCACGACCGGCGCGCTGCGCGGAGCAGCCTCCCGCCTGCCGTCGGGGTCGACGGCGTGCCAGTCCGTGTCGGTGATGGTGCAGTTCGCGCCGCAGAGGACGCCGCGCCCGATGACCACGCTGCGGGCGGCGCCGATGACCGTGCCGGAGAGGCCAGACCCCTCCCCGATCTCCACCTCCGCGCCCTCCGCCAGCGTCGAGATCATGCAGGGCCGGGCGAGCCCGACCTGGTTCGACCAGCGTGCCGAACGCAGCTCGCAGCGCGCCCCGATGCGGATGCGCGAGCCGGGGTGGCGGCGCAGGATGGGCAGCCCGTAGAAACGGGAGCCGGCCCCCACCGCGATGCCCCACCAGCGCGCGAGCGCGCGGGCGGCGCGCGTGTCGAGGGCGGCGCGCGCGTGGTCGAACGCGGTGGCCACGAGGTGCGGGAGCGTGTCGCGGTTCACGGGTCTCATGCGGTCCTCGCGGGAGCGAGCGGCTCCGCGCCGGTGGGCGCGCCGCCCACGACGGCGCGGTAGGCGCCGAGGAGCTGGGCCACGACCGCGGCGCGGTCGTGCCGCCGCGCCGCCTCCTCGCGGGCCGCCGCCGAGAGCCGCGCGGCGAGCAGGTCGTCGTCGAGGACGCGCTCGAGCTGGGCCGCGAGCGGCGGCGCGTCGCCCGGCGGGGAGAGGAGCCCGGTCCGCCCATCCTCCACCAGGCTCGGGATGCCGCCGGCGTAGGAGGCGACGCAGGGCGTGCCCACCGCCTGCGCCTCGCACAGGCTGTTGGGGCTGTTCTCGGCCGTCGAGGCGATGACGTACGCGTGCGACGTCGCCAGCTCCGCCGCCAGCGACGGCGCGTCGAGGTAGCCGAGGAGCTTCACGCGGCCGGCCAGGCCGAGGCGGGCGATGCGCGCGCGCACGAACGCGCCGTAGCCGGAGGACGTCGGGACGTTGCCGGCGATGGCGAGCTCGGCTCCGGGGAACCGGCGCAGCACCCGCATGGCCTCGAGCACGGTCTCCAGGC
>DASTGH010000136.1:0-5492 GCA_035719345.1 Anaeromyxobacteraceae bacterium | reverse complement strand
GGGCGGGGCGCGCAGCGCGGTGATGCGCACGACCGCGGCGGCGAGGGCGGCCACGTCCAGCGCCCGCGCCGCGGCGCGGCGCGGGTGGGAGAGGTCCCTCGCCAGCGCCGCCGGTCCCTCCAGCCACGGGGCGAAGCGGCGGAAGGCCGGGAGCACGTGGCCCGGCGGCGGCGCCGGGGGACCGCCCTCGTCGGAGAGCGCGAGGAGCAGGCTCACCAGCGCGAACCCGTCCGCGATGCAGTGGTGGAGCTTGGCGACGAGGGCGCCGCCGCGCGGGAGCGCCACCAGCTCCAGCCGCCAGAGGGGGCGGTCGCGAGGGAGTGGCTCGCTGGCGGTCCGGCCCACGTGCGCGCGCAGCGCGGCGACGCTCGGCAGGCGGCGCCGGGTGAGGTGGCGGTCGAGGTCGAAGGCGGGGTCGTCCTGCCAGGCGCCGTCGGGCGTCACGACCTGGCGGAAGCGGCGGGAGGCGAGGAGCCGCTCCTCGACGAGGCGGCGGATGCGGGCGGCCGCGGGCAGCGCGTCGAAGCGGAGCAGCGCCACGACGTCGGCGGTGTTCTCGGGGCGGTCCATGCGGAGCCACGCCGCGTCGACGGCGCCCATCGGCTCGCGTGCCGGTGCGTCCATGCTCGCGATTCTCCGCCACCGGAGCGCGCCGGGTCGGACTTTCCGGGGCGCGCGACGCGAGGTCCCATGAAGGGCGCCGGTCCACCCCGGGCCCGGTGTAGCCTGCTCGGTCCACCAGCCGCGGAGGCCCGATGACGTTCGAGCACGTCCTCATCACCGGAGCGTCGAGCGGCCTCGGTCGCGGGCTGGCGCTGCACTACGCGCGCGCCGGGGCGGCGGTGCACGCGGTGGCGCGCCGGCTCCCGGAGCTGGAGGAGCTGGCGCGGGACGCCGCCGGGAGCGGTGCGCGCGGACGCATCGTGCCCGTCCCGCTCGACGTGTGCGACGCCGAGGCGCTGGCGTCGGCGGTGCGCGCCGCCGAGGAGGCGGCGGGCGGCGCGCTCGACCTCGTGGTCGCGAACGCGGGCGTGGGCGGCTTCACCTCGGCGCGGCGCATGGACTGGCGGCTGGTGAAGCGGATCCTGGACGTGAACGTCTCGGCGGCCGCGGTGACCGTGGCGGCGGCGCTGCCGGCGATGGTGGCGCGCGGCCGCGGGACGGTGGCCGCGGTCTCGTCGCTCGCCGCGTTCCGCGGGCTGCCGCGCAACGCCGCGTACTGCGCGAGCAAGGCGGCGCTCCACACGTTCATGGAGAGCGTCCGCCTCGACCTGCGCGGCACGGGCGTGAAGGCGGTGGCCATCTACCCCGGGTTCGTGCGCACGCCGATGACCGCCAGGAACGGGTTCACGATGCCCTTCCTCATGGAGCTCGACGACGCGGTGCGCGCCATGGCGCGCGGCATCGAGCGCGGCGAGGCGAGGGTGAGCTTCCCCCTCCCCTTCGCGGCGGCGGTGCGCGCGCTCGGCGCGCTGCCGGCGCCGGTGTACGACGCGCTGATGGCGATGGTGCCGGCGCGGCGGGGACGCGGAGGGGCGTAGGGCGTCGCGACGGCTCGCCGTTCACCCCGCGTCGTACTTGATCTCACCCGCTCCGGTCGGATCGTAACCCGGGATCCTGGCAACCTCGCTCCGAAACCGGTCGCTCTGGGCGACCTCGCAGAGGCGCACGACAGGCTCGGCACCGAGGTCCCTGGCGCGGACGAGGAGCCCGTACGCCTCGCGCGCAGGCGACCTCCAGATGGGAGGCGCAGATCTTCGACCTCGCGTGGACGGGCCGCGCGTCGATGCCCTCGGCGGCGAGCGCCTCGTCGAGGTATGTAGGCTAATGTAACTCACGGAGATCACCGGATGCGTCTTCTCCGCTCGCTCCTGCTCGCCGCCGCCTTCGCCCTGCCCGGGATCACGCACGCGGCCCGGCGGTCCGTCGCCGTGGCGGTGGCCATCAACATGAAGCCCGCCTTCGACGAGATCGCCGCGCGCTTCCAGGCGGCGCACCCCGACGTCGAGGTGAAGTCGACCTTCGGCGCGTCCGGCAACTTCTTCGCGCAGATCGCGAATGGCGCGCCGTTCGACCTGTTCCTCTCCGCCGACGCGGAGTTCCCCGCCAAGGTGGTGGAGAAGGGCCTCGCCGACGGGAAGGCCTTCACGTACGCTTACGGCAAGCTCGTGGTCTGGATCCCGAAGGACTCGAAGGTCGATCTCGAGGGGAAGGGGCTCGCGGCGCTCGACGACTTCTCCGTCCAGAAGATCGCCATCGCGAACCCCGAGGTCGCCCCCTACGGCCGTGCGGCGCGCGCCGCCCTGAAGAAGGCCGGGCTGTTCCAGAAGCTCGAGGACCGCATCGTCATGGGCCAGAACGTCTCCCAGACCGCGCAGTTCGTGCAGAGCGGCAACGCGCAGGCGGGCTTCGTCCCGCTGTCGCTCGCGAAGACGCCGCCCCTCTCCGAGGAGGGGCGCGCCTGGCCCGTGCCCGCCTCGAGCTACGAGCGCATCGAGCAGGCGGGCGTCGTCATCAAGGGCGCGAAGGAAGCCGCCCTCGCCCGCGAGCTCGCGGCCTTCATCACGGGAGCAGGAGCGAAGGAAGTCCTCGAGCGGTTCGGCTACGACCTGCCGGCGAGGTAAAGCGCCGTGGATCTCGCGGCGCTGCGCCTGAGCCTCCTGCTCTCGTCGCTCACCACCCTGGCGCTCCTGGCCGTCGGGCTCCCGATCGCGCACTGGCTCTCCACCACGCGCTGGCGCTGGAAGATCCTGGTCGAGGCCGTGGTGGCCCTGCCGCTGGTCCTGCCGCCCACCGTGCTCGGCTTCTACCTCCTCGTCGCGTTCGGGCCGCACTCCCCGCTCGGCCGCGCCTTCATCGCCGTCACCGGCCACACGCTCGCCTTCAGCTTCGAGGGCCTGCTCGTGGCCTCGATCCTGTACAGCCTGCCCTTCGCGGTGCAGCCCTTCGCCGCGGCGCTCGCCCGCGTGGATCAGCGTCTCGTCGAGGCCTCGTACACCCTCGGCGAGTCGCGCCTCGCCACCTTTCGCCGCGTGACGCTCCCGCTCGCCCTCCCGGGCGTCGTGGCCGGCGCAGTGCTCACGTTCGCCCACACGCTGGGCGAGTTCGGCGTCGTGCTCATGGTGGGCGGCAACCTGCCGGGCGAGACGCGCACGCTCTCCATCTCCATCTTCAACGCGGTCGAGCAGCTCGATTACGCATCCGCCGGGCGCACCTCGCTCCTGCTCCTCGGGGTGTCGTTCGCCGTGCTGGTCCTCACCTACGCGCTGCAGCGCCGCTCCCTGCTCGGCTGACATGAGCACGCTCGCCTTCGACATCGAGCGGCGGTTCGCGCGCGGGCCGACGGTGCGCGCGGCCCTGGAGGTGCGGCTCGATGCGTCGCCCGTGACGGTGCTCTTCGGCCCGTCCGGCTCCGGAAAGACGACGGTGCTCCGCTGCCTCGCCGGACTCGATCTGCCCGACGCGGGCACGATCCGCTTCGGGGCCGAGGTGTGGGCGGACGGCGCGGTTCGCCGATCCGTCCCGCCCCAGCAGCGCGGCGTCGGCTTCCTGTTCCAGGAGTACGCGCTCTTCCCTCACCTCACCGTCGCGGCGAACATCGGCTACGGGCTGCGCCGCTCGCCGGCAGACGAGCGCGCCGCGCGCGTCGAGGAGATGGCGCAGCTGCTCAGGATCTCGGAGCTGCTGCACCGCAGACCCGACCGTCTCTCGGGCGGCCAGCGACAGCGCGCCGCGCTCGCGCGGGCACTCGCGCCCCGGCCGCGGCTCCTCCTCCTCGACGAGCCCCTCTCGGCGCTCGACGCGCCCACGCGCGCCGAGCTGCGCGGCGAGCTGCGCGCGCTCCTCGCACACGCCATGATCCCGTCCATCGTCGTCACGCACGACCGCGTCGAGGCGCTGGCGCTGGGCGACCGCATGGCGGTGCTCGCCGACGGCGGCGTACGCCAGGTGGGTGCCGTCCACGAGGTCTTCAGCGCGCCGGCCGACCTCGTCGTCGCGCGCGTCGTCGGCACCGAGAACGTGGCGCCTGCCCGGATCGTCGAGAGGCGCGAGGGGCTGGCCCTCGTCGAGGTGGGCCGTGCTCGACTCTGGGCGGTGGAGCCGGAGTCCGTCGAGGGCGATGCGTATGCGTGCATCCGCGCCGAGGACGTGACGCTCGAGCCCGCGCCCACGGCCGCCACCAGCGCCCGGAACGAGCTCGCCGGGACCGTGCAGGCCGTCGTCGAGGAAGGTCCTCTCGTCCGCGTGACGCTCGACTGCGGATTCCGGTTGGTGGCGCTCGTCACGCGCGCCAGCGCCACGCGCCTCGCGCTCCGGCCGGGCGCCCGCATCGCCGCGCTCGTGAAGGCGCCCGCGATC
This sequence comes from Anaeromyxobacteraceae bacterium, assembly GCA_035719345.1. GTDB lineage: Bacteria > Myxococcota > Myxococcia > Myxococcales > Anaeromyxobacteraceae > Anaeromyxobacter_A. Next base: position 1,133 of record DASTGH010000136.1, on the reverse strand, counting down.
CGCATCATCCCGCGCCCCTCGTGAGGGACACCCGGCATCTCCTCGTGCAGGCCGTCGCTGACGAGCTGCGGCTCGATGACGTCCGAGGTGGTGCGTTCGGTCATGGCTCTCCCGTGCGTCCGGGGCGGCGCGGCCGCACGTCCCTTCCATGGCCCCGCCGGGCGTCGCACAATCACGGCGCGCATGCCCACCATCGCTCCCACCCCCCCTCCGTCGCTCGCGCGTTACGCGTGGCTCTCCATCGCCGCGGCGATCGTGACCATCGCGCTCAAGACGGTCGCCTGGCGGCTCACCGGCTCGGTCGGCCTCCTCTCCGACGCGCTCGAGTCGGTCGTGAACCTGGCGGCGGCGGTCATGGCGCTCCTCATGCTGACGCTCGCCGCCCGGCCGCCGGACGAGGAGCACGCGCACGGCCACGGCAAGGCCGAGTACCTGGCGAGCGGGTTCGAGGGGGTGCTCATCCTCGGCGCCGCCGCCGCCATCGCCGTCACCGCCGCGCCCCGCCTCCTCGCGCCCCGGCCGCTGGAGCAGGTGGGGATCGGGCTGGCGGTCTCCGTCGCGGCCTCGCTCGTCAACCTGGGGGTGTCGCTGGTGCTCTTCCGCGCCGGGCGGCGCCATCGCTCGATCGCGCTCGAGGCGGACGCGCACCACCTCCTCACCGACGTGTGGACGTCCGCGGGCGTGCTCGCCGGCGTCGGCCTCGTCGCGCTCACCGGGTGGCAGCGGCTCGACCCCCTCGTGGCCATGGCGGTCGCGGCCCAGATCGTCTGGACCGGGGTGAAGATCGTGCGCCGCTCGGCGACGGGGCTCCTGGACGCGGCGCTGCCGCCGGACGACCAGGCGGCGCTCCGGGCCGTGCTCGACCGGCACGCCGGGCCGGAGCTGCAGTTCCACGCGGTGCGCACCCGGCAGGCCGGCATGCGCCGCTTCGTCTCCCTGCACGTGCTCGTGCCGGGCGCCTGGACCGTGCGCCAGGGCCACGAGCTCGTCGAGCGCCTGGAGGAGGACGTGCGCGCCGCGCTGCCGGGGACGCACGTGCTCACGCACCTCGAGGCGCTGGAGGATCCCGCCTCCTTCGAGGACCAGCACCTCGACCGGGCGCCACGCGACGGCGAGGTGGCGCTCCGCGACCC
>DASTGH010000135.1:0-2011 GCA_035719345.1 Anaeromyxobacteraceae bacterium | reverse complement strand
GCATGACCAATACTAGAATATGCAAGCATTCTAGTTAGATTCTTTTGCATTATTGCTGCCAAGTTGCCTACAGTCATTGTTATGATAGCAATTATTCCAAGTGCAAAAGCCCAATCAACATTTAGGGCAACGTGACCTGCTGGGTCGGGAAGGGCATCGCAGTCGGCCCGAAGATCGGGACCGCGCCGGTCGACGCGACGGGCAAGTTCTCGCTCGTCCCGCCGCCGCTCACCACGCCGCCGCCGGACGCGACGAACATCTTCACCTGCCAGACGTCGAACGGCGGGTCGCTCTCGGGGGTCGTGGCGCTGAAGTAGTGGTGGCCTGAGCAGCACGTCCCTGGCAGCACCCGGACCCGGTCTCCCGCGAGGGAGGCCGGGTCCTCTCGTTTCACGGGCGGCGCCGAGGTGGACGGGGTCGCGGCGTCCCACGGTCAGAGGACTTCAGCCGCGCGGACGTGTTTCACCGGCGGAAAATCGTCCGTTCCTGTGGGGCTGACCCGTTCTGGGTATGCACATCCGCGCCACTCGCGCCCGTGGCGCGCACGCGGGTGCTCGCCGCATGGACGAGGGACACGGCCGCGTGGTTCTCCTCTCCCGCAGCGTGGTGGAGCGCACGTCGGATCGCCTCTCGGTCGATCGGGAACGCCTCGGAACGGCGCCCGGCTCGCGTGTGTCGCCTGACGCCATGGGGTGATGCAGAGGCCGTGACAGGAGACCAGGCGAGTTGCCGCATGCCAAGGCGGCACCCATCCTCGCGTCGTCCGGCCTCTGGACGTCGGTCAATCCGGCGCCGCGGGGTGGGACGAGGGCGGTCCTGGTGACCGTCCGTGAATGGACCGACGGGCCCCGTCACGCACGGACGGCACCCGCTGGAGGGCAAAACATGACGTCGCACACGAAGTGGCTGCTGCGGAGCTCCGCGGCGGCGGTGGCCGTCCTCTGCGCCTCGACCGCGAGCGCGACGCTCCTCGACCACGGTCCGGGCGATCCGACGCTCGTCTTCCCGCAGTGGTACCGCGACCTGAACGGCCTGGCGCTCTCGGAGTGCCTGTCGCAGACGCCCTCGCCGAACGGAGCCGCCGGCGGCAAGCCGCTGTGCTTCCCGGCGAACCCGGATCCCACCGGCTTCGCCGGCAACGTCGGGCCCGAGATCTTCTACAACGACCTCAACGTCGTGATGGGCAAGGGCGCGACCCAGGGCTTCTCGCTCCGCTACATCGCGGCGCTCGAGGGCGCGTACCTGCCGCTGGGGCAGCCGGTCCACGGCACCGAGACCGTGTTCGGGCGCATCCGCGTCACCGCCACCGTCTCCGTGCCCGGGACCTACAAGGTCACCCACCCGTACGGCGTCGAGATCTTCACGGTGAAGGCGGCGGACCTCGGGCCGCGCGGCATCTTCTGGACGAACGACATCCCGCTGGCGGCGCTGATGAACTTCGACGGCGCGCTCGCCGGCCGGCTCGGGCCGTTCCTGCAGTGGGACTTCGTCGACCCCGGGCTCGTGCTCAGCGTCACGAACGCGGCCGGGAAGGTCGAGTCGTTCGTCGGCGACCCGAACTTCCTCCACACCTACACCGGCAGCCCCTTCGGCACGAACTTCGTGCGCGTGGACGGCCCCGTCGGCTCGAACCTCGACGGCGTCGGCAACGACTTCATCCAGACGCCACTCGCCAACGTCCTCGGCCAGAAGTGGACCTCGCCCATCCCCACGCCGACGAGCGTGAAGCGCGCGACCTACTCCCGGAACCCGACCACCGGGATCACCTCCATCGACGTGGCCGCGGTGTCCGCGCCCGGCCAGCAAATCTTCATGACCGGGTCCGGCGTCCCGAGCATCGCGCTCGTGGGCGATGCGCTCGGCAACTACTTCGGACACGTCGAGATCCCGGCCACCTCCGTGACGCCCGCCGGCGTCACGGTCACGAACGCGACCTCGAACCCCGTCGTGAACGTCCAGGCGGCGCTGGTCGATCTCGTGAACGTGGCCTCCGCCAGCTTCGACACGCTCA
>DASTGH010000134.1:0-2024 GCA_035719345.1 Anaeromyxobacteraceae bacterium | reverse complement strand
ACGTAGAGCGCGGGCACCTCCTCGAAGCGCGCGGCGAGCGCCGCCGTGGCCTCGCGGCCGAGGACCCAGAGCTTGTGCTCCACGCCGTCGGCGGTGGCGAAGTCGTAGACGGGCGGGGCCTCCGTCCCTTCCTTGACGAGGCGGTCGATCTCCGCGTCGGCGCGGTACGTGAGGAACACCGGCTCGTCGTGCGCGCGCAGCTCCTCGATGTGGCGGGTGCGGTCGTCCTCCTTGTCGGCCCGCGTCTTCTCGTGCTTCCTGATGACGTCGTCCACGTACTCGCGGACCGAGGCGCAGGCGACGACGCCCGTCTGCCGGTGCGGGCCCATGCGCTGCGCGTACACGTAGAGGCGGGGCTCGGCCTCGGCGCGCAGCACGGCGCGCTCGACGAGCTCGGCCAGGTTGCGCCGGCCCTGCTCGTACACCTCGGCCGCGTGCTCGTCGGTGCCCTCCGGCAGGTCGATCTCGGGGCGCGAGACCCGCAGGTAGCTGTCGGCGTTGCCCCGGGCCAGCGCGCGCGCCTCGGCGGTGCTCACGACGTCGTACGGCGGCGCGGCCACGCGCACCGCGTTCTCGGGCGCGGGGCGCAGGGCGCGGAAGGGTCGGACGGTCGCCATCGCTCCTCCGGGGTGGGCGGGGTCCCGAACGTTTAGCACCGCCGGGCGCGGGCGACAGCCCCGCGCGAGGGATCGCGGGCCCGCCGCGGGACGGCGAGGGCGGCGCCCCTCTGCCGCTCCGCGCGTCCGGTACCTAGCTTTCCGGGGGCGCGCGACGCGCCCGAGGGGGAGATCACACGATGACGAGGAACTGGCTCAAGGCGATCGCGCTCGGCTCCGCCATGGGGCTCGCCGCCCCGGCGCTGGCGGACGACGCGCAGGACACCGCCACCGAGAAGAAGGCACAGGCCAGCAAGGCCGCGCGCGACATGAAGCCCGGCGACAAGACGGCCGGCGACCACATGGACGACGCCAGCGACACCGCCAAGGAGAAGACCGCGCAGACGAAGAAGAAGGCGCGGAAGACGGCGCACAAGGCGAAGAAGAGCGTCCACGACGCGACCAAGTAACGCTCCGGCGCCGGGGAGTCGGCATGGAGCCCGGGTGTCTCCTCACCCGGGCTCCAGCCCCAGACCCCGCGCCCGGCGCGCACCGCCGCGCGGCGCGCCGGCCCGCATCCGCACGGGAGGGCGCGCCCTTGCCGCGCCGGGTCGCGGCCGCCCGCTCCTCCGCCCGGCGCGGTCTGTCCGTTGCACGTGCGGGTCCGAGGTCGCCCGTCGACCTGGACCCACATGGACGCCCGGCTCGAGCAGCGCATCCTCGCCTGCCCCACCCTGCCCAGCCTCCCGGCCGTGGCCGTGGAGGTGGTGCGGCTGTGCCAGCGCGAGGAGATCGACCTCCCCGAGGTGGTGAAGCTCCTGGAGCGTGACCCGGCGCTCGCGGCCAAGATCCTCCGGTTCGCGAACTCCGTCTCGGTGGCGGCGCGCAGCAAGGTGACGACGCTCACCCGCGCGCTGACGCTCCTCGGCACGAACAGCGTCCTCACGCTGGCGCTCAGCTTCTCGCTCGTCTCCTCCCGGCGCCGCGCCACCCGCAACGGGTTCGACCACGACCGCTACTGGCGCCGCGCGTTGCTCTCGGCCCTGGCGGCGCGCCTGCTGGCGGAGGAGGCGCGGCTCGACCGCGAGGAGGCGTTCCTGGCCGCGCTGCTCCAGGACCTCGGCATGCTGGCGCTCGACGAGGTCATGCCCGGCGACTACGGGCGCATCGTGGCCGCGAGCGGCGGCGACCACGCGCGCCTCGTCGAGCGCGAGCAGGCGGCCCTGGGCGCGGATCACGCCGAGGTGAGCGCGTTCCTCGTCTCGCGCTGGAACCTCCCTCCCCTCGTCGTCGAGACCGCCCGCGGCTCCCACGACCCGGCGCGCGCCGCCGCGCCCGACGCGGCCCTGGCCGCCGCGGTGGCCTGCGTGCACGTCGCCGGCGCGCTGGCGGACGTGTGGAGCGGCGCGCCGGTGGCGCGCGCGGTGG
>DASTGH010000133.1:0-3688 GCA_035719345.1 Anaeromyxobacteraceae bacterium | reverse complement strand
CGAAGAGCAGCGCGAGCGGCTCCATGGTCCGGGGGTATACCTTGGGCGCGGCTCCACAGCAGAGCGCTCGACGCGCGACGGCTCACCGCCCCACGCAGGGGTCTTCCCTTGACCCACGGTGGTGGTACACCGACACGCGCTACGTCGCGAACTTCCTCGACAGCACCAGGTGGTCGATCCCGATCCCACCGGCAGCGGGGACCTGACCCAGGCCGCGGTGGTGGGCAGGATCCTGCTGCGGACGCTGCCCGGCACCGCAACGGACGATCGCATCGTCGCCCATGATGGCATGGGCGGACAGGGCGTCATGGCCGTGCCGGTGGTGTACAACGGCTGGGTCCAGAACCTGCCGGCCGCCTTCAAGGCGCTCCTGACTCCCGAGCAGCTGGATCCCTTCCCGCAGTGAGAGGCCCGGAGCGCGCCTCCATCCATCCCGCGGAGAGCATCACCTGCAGCGCTGCCGCCGACGGGCGCGCGGAACGGCGGAACTACATCTGCTTCGGGAACTCCTCGAATTCCCGGGCCCCCCTCACGACAGGCAGCCGAGCCCGCGATCCGGTGCTATGTCATCTCCAGGGGTGGGGACTCTCACGAAGGACGCGAAGATGACGTGGTTGTTGCTCGGGGCGGTGGTCGCGACGTCGTTGCTGGTTCTTCCGGGACTGCGCAGGCGACGCGTCTTCAAGACGGGTGAAGGGCCCGTATCGACGCTGTCGATCTCCAAGAAGCACGAGAAGAAGAAGCAGGCAGCTCTGGATGCAGCCAGCTCGGCCTTGCGTTGAAGTCCCCCGTTCGACCCTCCTCGGCCAGGCTCAACGCTTGGTCGCCATCGTTTGCACCCGGTAGCGGACCCACACCATGCCGCCGCGGCGGCGCTCCACCGAGACGAGCTTCAGGCGCCGCGGAGGCGTGCGGTGTCCGGGCGCATCGAAGAGCGTCGGCGTCCCGACCACGCCGTCCGCGACGGGCGCGATGAGGACGCTGTCTCCGTGGATGGAGCCCGATTGCCACCGGAGCTTGCCGGAAGGGTCGATGGCGATCGCGTACGACGGCGCGTCCTCGCGTGCGACGAAGTCGGTCCGCGGGATGTGCGCGCGGCTCGCCGGCAGACGGGCCTTCCCCGCGTACGGCTGCATCGAGACGCGGCCGATGATCCACGCGTCACCGTCGAGGCTCGCCGCCACGCGCTCGTACTCCGCCGATATCATCCGCGACCCGGGCCAGCTCGCCGTCACGATGCGGCCATCGATGGACGGCACCATGTGGCAGATCACGTACGGACGATCCGATGCGGCGCCCCGACGAGGCCGTCTCACCGGGGCGCTCCCTCGTCGATCACCCGCGATGGCCATCCGGGCGTCCTATCGGCCCGACCGCGCGGCCAGATGAGCGGGATAGCGAGCGCCCTGGACCTGGATGTTCGCCAGGGCTTCCCCGATGCGGCGCAGGTCCTCCCCCGTCAGCTCGACCGATGCCGCCCCGAGATTTTCCTGGAGACGGTGCGACTTCGTGGTGCCCGGGATGGGCACGATCCACGGGCGCTGCGCGAGGAGCCACGGCAGCGCGATCTGGGCGGAAGTCACCCCCTTCGCCGCTGCGATGCTCGAGAGCTGGTCCACGAGCGCCTGGTTCGCCTTGCGGGCCTCCGCCGAGAAGCGCGGGACGACGTTCCGGAAGTCGTCCTTCGCGAATGACGTCTGGGCTGAACGGGACGAATCCGATGCCGAGCTCCTCCAGCGCCGGGAGGAGCTCCTTCTCGGGCTCGCGCCACCAGAGCGAGTACTCGCTCTGGAGAGCGGCGACCGGCTGGACCGCATGCGCGCGGCGGATGCTCTGCACGCCTGCTTCCGACATGCCGAAGTGCCGGACCTTTCCATCGCCGATCAGGTCCTTGACGGTGCCGGCCACGTCCTCCATCGGCACGCCGGGATCGACGCGGTGCTGGTAGAAGAGGTCGATGCGGTCGGTCCGGAGGCGCTTCAGCGTCTACGCGTGTGCGCGATGTCGCGAAACCGGCAGAAAGCGGATGGGCCGTTCAGGAAACTTCACGACATGACCATCACGGACGCGGCCAGCTCGGCGGACCCGCTTCGCGCATCCAGGACGCGCTCTCCATCGCCTGGCCGGGTTCCAGGACGACCTCGAGGTCCCGCAGCTCGCCGGGCGCGAGATCGAGCTCCACGTGACCCGACCTCCCGTTTCTCGTCCGGCGAACGGCGACCTCGGGCAGGCCGCCCAGGATGTTGCCCGGCGGCGGTGTGGGGAGCATGAGGCACCAGCCGCCGTTGTACTCGGCCGGATCGGACACGCCGGTGGTCGAGTTGGTCGGGCCGCAGTACTCGAGCATCAGGCCGGTCGTGTCCTGCTACCACGCGGGATAGCCGTTGGCCGGCTGGATGGGCCCGACGCGCTCCAGCGCCGCCCGCGCTGGCGCGGCGACGAGCAGGGCGGATAGGAATGTGAACGTCGCGATCGGACATCGCGTCCGGAACTGACCTCTCGTCATGTTGGCCCCCCTCCACGAGCTGCCTGGGCAATCGAGCGCTGCTGGCGACGGCGGCGCCTCGCGGTGAAGCCGGGTGCGTCGACGATGCTGCCGCACGCACGACAGAGCGGCATGCGGAGGGCCGGTTCAACGGTTGGAACGGGCCCCGCCGAGGCGCCTATCTCGCGGCAGTGCGACCGCAGCGCTCGCCCGGCTTCGCCGGCATCCGGAGCAACTCCGTCAGCGGCCCAGCGCCTCGAGGCGCGCGGAGGCGATCTCGCGACGCTGTGCGGGCAGCGGCCCGGGGGCGGCCAGGAGCGTCGCGTAGGCTTCACGCGCGCACGCCCGGTCGCCCGCGCGGTCGCAGGCTTGCGCGAGCGCGTCGAGGAGCGCGGGCCGCTCGCCCCGGACGGCGATCGCGGACCGTGCGAGCGGGACGGCCTCGGCGGCGCGCCCGTCCTGCGAGGCGAGGAGCGCCGCCAGGAGGCCCTCCGTGTCGGCCCGGAGCGCGCCCTGGCCGGCGCGGTACGAGGCGATGGCGTCGCGGAAGCTATGCTCGGCGGCGCGCGCATCGCCCGTCCTGGCGAGGATCTTGCCGAGCTCGGACCGGCAGTGCGCGAACGCCGGCACGGTGCCGATGACCGCGCGGAGCTCGTGCGCCGCCTCGCCGAGCTTCCCGGCCATGTACGCGGCCGTGCCGCGAGCACAGCGGTCGAGCGCCTCCTGGACCTGGGCCGGGTCGGGGGGCGCGCGCAGCACGTCCGTCCACAGGCGGTCCTCCGCGTCCGCGGGTGCGAGGCGCGCCGACGCCGCGTACGCGTCCTCGGCCCCGAGGTCGTCGCCGAGCGCGAGCCGCACGGCCGCGAGCGCCGACCATGCCGCGGCATCGCCGGGCGCGAGCGCCGTGGCGCGCTCGAACGCGCGCGCGGCCTCCTCGAGGCGGCGCGCGATGACGTGGAGGCGCCCGTCGAGGACGCGCGCCTCGGCGTCGTCGCCGCGGGCGAGCGCGGAGGTGACGAGCGCGCGCGCGTCCTCGAACCGGCCCTGCTGGAAGACGGCCCTGGCGTGGAGCACGGCGGGCCGGACGGCGCCGGGCTCCCGCGCCGATGCCTCGGCGAAGAGAGCCTCGGCGCGGCGGAAGTCGCCGGAGCGGAGCGCTCCCTCGCCGTCGCTCACGAGCGCCGATACGGGACGCGCGGGCAC
>DASTGH010000132.1:0-10802 GCA_035719345.1 Anaeromyxobacteraceae bacterium | reverse complement strand
GCTCTCGGCCCGCGGCAGCGGCGCGCGCGCCGGCGCTTAGTTCACGCCTGGCTCCCGCCCGCGCCGGCGCCGCCGGCCGCGGCGCTCAGCACCGCGCGCCGCAGGTCGTCGGCGGCGAACGGCTTCGTCAGGCAGCGGTTCGGCACGCGCTCCAGGAACGCCTGGGCCTTCGCGCTCGAGGCGGCCCCGGTGACGAAGATCATGCGGTCCGCCAGCGAGGGCTCGAGCTTCGCCACCTCGGCGTGGAACTGGATCCCGTCCATGCGCGGCATGTGGATGTCGCAGACGATGGCGTCGAAGCGCCCGCCCGCCTCGAGGCGCGCCAGCGCGCCCACCGCGCTCTGCACGAAGGTGACGCGGAACGGCGCAAGGATGCGCGTCAGCGCGGCTCCGACCATGGAGTCGTCGTCGACGAGGAGGATGCGCGGCGCGTGAGCCTCGGCCATCTGGTGCTCCACGGACTCCCCTGAACCGACCCAGGGTCCGACGGCACCCGCTCCCGGTGCGGGCGAGCGGCGTGCGGTTTCAAGCTTCTCCCCGCACGTCTGCACGCCATGCGCCACGCGTCCGCCCCCACCTCCGGGTCATGGAGGCGGCCGCTCGGCGGAGCCGGGCGGCGGCGCGGGCTCCGCGGCGCCCGGGAGGTGGACCGTGAAGACGGTCTCGCGCTCGTCGGACCTCGCCGCGATCCGGCCGCCGTGCGCGGCCACGATGGCGCGCGCGATGAAGAGCCCGAGGCCGGTCCCGCCGGCGCCGTCGCGGGTCCGGTGCTGCCAGGCGCCGTCGAAGAGCCCGGGGAGGCGCTCCGCGGGGATGGGGCGACCCCTGTTGCTCACCTCGAGCGCGACCCCGTCCGGCACGCGGCGCCAGGCCACGGTCACCGCCTCGCCGGGCGCCCGGTACTCGACGGCGTTGGAGAGGAGGTTGCCGACGAGCTGCTGCAGCCGCTCCGGATCCCACGCTCCGCTGGCGTCCCCGTCGCCGGCGAGGCGGATGGGGGCGAGCCGGAGGGCTGCGGCGCGCGCATCCGGCTTCTGGTATCAAGGATCCGGGGCGCTAGCTCAATGGCAGAGCAGCGGCCTTTTAAGCCGTTGGCTGAGGGTTCGAGTCCCTCGCGCCCTACAGCCCAGCCCGGCGACGCCACCCGGCGAGCCACCGCCACCTGCCGCGGCAAGCCCCGCGCGGGCGCCGCCGGCGGGTCTCTTCTCTCCGCCCCGCGCGATACGCACCCTCTGGGTGGCATGGCGCTCGACATCGCGTACCTCAGCTACTCCGATCAGAGCGGCGTGACCGACCGCCTCGTCGCCGCGCTCTCCGATCGCGGGCACGCGGTCACGCACCTGCGCGCGACCGGCCCGCTCGACCATCGCCACCCGAGCAGCCGCGCGCTGCGCATGACCCCGCAGGTCGCCTGGAACCTCGCGCTCTCGGCCGCGCGCTACGGCCGGCGCGCACTTCACCATGCGTGGAACACCTGCTACGCCTTCGACGTCCACTCGCGCCGCGCCGGCGAGCTCCTCGCGGCGATGGAGCCGGCGGCGCAGGTCGTCCTGCAGGCGGGCGTGCTCTTCTCGCCGGGCGCGCCGCCGCGGCTGCCGTACGTGCTGCTCTGCGACTACACGGCGGCGCTCGCCCGCGCGACCGACGCCGGCGCCGCTCACGCCGTCGATCTGGGCGCGGGGTGGCGCGCGCGGGAGCGTGCCGTGTACCTCGGCGCCGCCGCCATCGCGGCGTTCTCCGAGCGCGTCAAGGGCTCGCTCGTCCGCGACTACGGGGTCGATCCCGGCCGCGTGGCCGTGGTCGGCGCGGGCGCGAACGTCGTGCCGCGCGCGCCGGAGCGCCGCGACGACGGTCGCACCGTGCTCTTCATCGGCAAGGAGTGGGAGCGCAAGGGCGGGCCGCTCCTGGCGGAGGCCTTCGCGCTCCTGCGCCGGCGCGTCCCCGGCGCCCGGCTCCTCGTCGCCGGCCCCCACGGCCCGATCGACCTGCCCGAGGGCGCTGCCTCCCTGGGGCGGGTCCCGGTCGCGGAGCTGCCGGCGCTCTGCGCCCGCGCCACCGCCTTCGCCATGCCGACGCTACGGGAGCCGTACGGCCTCGCCTTCCTCGACGCCATGGCGTGCGGGCTCCCCTGCGTCGGCCCGCAGGCCGAGGCCGTCCCCGAGATCATCGACGACGGCCGGACCGGCCTGCTCGTGCCGCCTGCCGACGCGCCGGCGCTGGCCGCGGCCCTGGAGCGCCTGCTCCTCGACCGCGCGCTCGCCGCGTGCCTCGGCGCCGCCGGGAGGGCCAAGGTGCTGGGCGGGCTCACGTGGGAGCACGTCGCCGGCCGGGTGGAGTCGCTCCTCTCCACCGCGGCCGTGGCCTGCCCGCCCGCACTGCCGGCGCCCCACCGGTCGCCCCTCCGCCGCGCCGCACGGCAGCCGACGCTTCACGGCGGGTCACAGCGTGAGCACCCTGCCAGGCATGACGGCTGAGGCGACGCTCGGCGAGACCCTCTCCTGCAAGCGCGTGATGGTGGTCGACGACGACGGGGCGCTGACCGAGCTGCTGTCCGAGTTCCTGGAGCTGCAGGGCATCGACGTGGTGGCGGTGCGATCGGGCGAGGAGGCGCTCGGAGCCCTGGCGCACGACCCACCGCCCGACCTCGTCCTGCTCGACATCAAGATGCCGGGGATCTCGGGCGAGGAGGTGCTCCGCCGCATGAAGGAGAATCCGCGCTGGGCGCGGATCCCGGTGGCCGCCATGACTGGGCTCCGGCCCGGCGAGTTCCACCTCGTCGCGAACCCCGACGCCTTCCTGGCGAAGCCGTTCGACATCGGCACGCTGGCCGACGCGCTCGTCCGCATCTGCCGGCCGACCTGATCGAAAACGCCGCGCCGCCACAGCGCGTCACCGAGCCCCGAGGCCCCGGCGGAGCGGGTCGTGACGGCCCCCGGCGATGAGCTCGCCGAGGGGCGGCTCAGCCCCTCAGCCCCAGAGCTTCTCGCCGTGCGCTGCCACGACCCGGCCGCAGTGCGCGCACACCTTGGTCCGCCCGCCGATGAGCGCGCTGCGCCCGTTCGCGTCCGTGTGCTCGCAGTCGTCGAGCAGCCGCGCCATCTGCTCCTGCGTCTCGCGGAGCTGCCGCTCGAGGCGAGCCGCGTCGTTCTTCAGGTATTCCTTGCGGGCCAGCCGCTCGGGCTGCGTGAGCGGCGGCGCCGTCTGCGCCTTGGCGGGCGACTTGGGCATCACTCACCTCAGGGTATCCACAGATCGTACCGCGCCAGGCCCGACGTTGTCTGCCCCCCACTGGGCTGCGACGCCCCGGCCGGACCGAGCCAGAGGTCGACCACCAGCGGCCGGTGATCGCTGGCCGCTTCGACCTCGGTACCGGCCACGACCTGAACGCTCGCGACCGTGGACGCCTGGGCGCGGGGCACGAGCGCGTAGTCGATGCGCTCGCGCCGGCCGCCCCCCGCCCAGGTCCATCCTGCGGGCCCCAGGGTGGCCCCGAGGTCGGCGAGGCCTCGGTCGGCGAGCAGCGGGGCGAGCGGCCACCCGTCGGCGAGGTCGTTGAGGTCGCCCATCAGCACGACGAGCGGCCGCGCCGGGCTGCCGGCGAGCGCGTCGACGACGGCGCGCGCTCGCGCCGCCTGCTCGCGGCGACGGCCGTCCTTCGACGGGTCGAGGCGGGACACGAGGTGCGCCGCGACGAGGACGACCTCGGCCCGGCCCACGCCGAGGTGCACCTCGGCCAGGTCCCTCGCGAAGAGCGGCGCGCCGTCGGCCGCCCGGTCTCCCAGGTGGCTGACCCAGCGCAGCACCGGCACCCTGGACAGGACGCCCACGTCGATGCCGCGCGGATCGCCTCCCTCGACGAGGAAGGCGTCGTAGCCGAGCCCCGCCAGCGGCCCCTGCGCCAGGCGGCGGAGCAGGTCGAGGTTCTCGACCTCCTGCAACGCGACCACGTCGGCATCGAGCGTCCCGACCACCGCGCCCACCCGGGCCAGCTTCGCCTCGACCTCGGCGTGCGTCGGCACGAGGTCCTGCGCGCCGGGAGGTGCCGCGCGGTCCACCTCGTCGAACAGGTCGTGCACGTTCCAGGTGGCCAGCCGGACCACCCGGGCTCCGTCCGAGGGCTCCGGCGCGTCGGCGCCGCCGCACGCGAGGACCACCGCTGCCGCCAGCGCCGCCGCGATCCGCATGGCCGCGCGCCCGGTGCAAGTGCAGGACCGCCGCGGCGTGCCGTGAGGCGCCGGAGGCGCGCGACCGCGGCGTCCGCCCCGCGGCCCTCCGTCCGCCGCCCGGACGCAGGTGTGCCTCGCACCCACCTCCTCGCGGGGCGAGACCGGCGGCGCGGCCGCGTGTCCCCCGGCGCCGGGGAGCAGCGGCGCCTCGGGAGCGGGTACGATGCCGCTCGACCGAGGGATTTCCGATGAGCGAGCGGGACGCGACGCCGGACGAGGAGCGCGCCGGCGAGGCCTTGCCGGAAGGTGAAGAGGACGCTCCGCCGGGCGTGCGCGCCGCCGCGGCCGTCCGCTGGGCGCTCGTCGGGCTCATGGCGATCGCGGCCCTCGGCGCCTGGGCCTCGTGGGCCGGGATCGGCGCGCGCCTCTCCCGCCCGGCCGCGGCGTACATGTGCCCCATGCATCCCTCGGTCGTGCAGGACCGCAAGGGCGACTGCCCGATCTGCGGGATGGATCTCGTCCTCGTGGACGCCTCGCGCCAGGCGGCGAGCGCGCCGCCACCGGCGGCGGCTGCGGCTGCGTCCAAGAAGTTCTGGTGCCCGATGCACCCGGAGATCGAGAGCGACGACCCCGAGGCGCGCTGCCCGCGCTGCGGCGGGATGAAGCTCGTGCTCCGCCCCGGGCCCGCCGGGAAGCCGGGGGGCGCGCCGCCCGGCCTGGTGCCGCTCGAGATCGGCGCCGAGCGGACGCAGCTCATGGGCATGCGCACCGCGAAGGTGACGCGCCAGCGGCTCGCGCCGCAGCTCCGCACCGTGGGCTTCGTCTCGGCGAACGAGTCGCACCTCGCCATCGTGGCGGCGCGCTTCACCGGGTGGGTCGAGTCGCTGGAGGTGACGCAGACCGGGCAGAAGGTCGAGAAGGGGCAGGTGCTGGCGACCGTCTACAGCCCGGAGCTCCTCACCGCGCAGCAGGTCTACATCAACGCGGCCAAGTGGGCGGACAAGCAGGGCGCGACCGGCGGCGCCGCCATCGGCGGCTCGCTCGACGCCGACGCGCGCAAGCGGCTCGAGCTGCTCGGGATCGCGAGGGAGGACATCGTCCGCGTGGGCCAGGCCGGCCAGCCCCAGCTGGCCCTCCCCCTGCGCGCGCCGGTGGCCGGGTACGTGGCGCGGAAGGCGGCGCTGCCCGGGCTCTACCTGCAGCCCGGCACCGAGCTCTTCCAGATCGCCGACCTCTCCAGCGTGTGGGTCGTGGCGGACGTGTACGAGCGCGACATGAGCCGCGTCCGCGTCGGACAGGGCGCGCAGCTCCTGCTCTCCGCCTACCCGGGCGAGTCGTTCGCCGGGCGCGTGCAGTTCATCTACCCGGCGGTGAACCCGGAGAGCCGCACGCTGCAGGCGCGCATGGAGTTCAGGAACCCGGGCCTGCGGCTCAAGCCGGGCATGTTCGGCGACGTCGTCATCGCGCTCGATGCCACCGACGGCCTGGCCGTGCCGAGCGACGCGGTGGTGGACACAGGCGAGGTGCAGTACGTGTTCGTGTCGCGGCCGGGCGGCCGGTTCGAGCCGCGGGTCGTGCGCCTCGGCGCGCGCGGCGACGGGAAGGTGCAGGTGCTGGAGGGGCTGGCCGAGGGCGACGCCGTCGTCACGTCGGCGAACTTCCTCGTCGACTCCGAGAGCCGCCTGCGCGCCGCCGTGGAAGGGTTCGCGCCGGCTGCGGCCGCCGCGGCGCGCGAGGAGCGCCGGGAGCACGACGGCGGGCACCGCGACGAGGACCGGCGGCTGTAAGCCGCGCCCCGCCATGGTCGCCCGCATCATCGAGCTCTGCGCCCGCAACCGCCTGGTGGTGCTGCTGGGCGTGGCCATCGCCACCGCCGCCGCGCTCGTCGCCGTCCGCGGCGCCAAGCTCGACGCCATCCCCGACCTCGGCGATCCGCAGGTCATCGTCTTCACCGAGTGGATGGGCCGCTCCCCAACGCTGGTCGAGGACCAGGTCACCTACCCCATCGTCTCGTCGCTCGTGGCCGCGCCGCGCGTGGCCGACGTCCGCGGCTACTCGATGTTCGGCATGTCGTTCGTCCACGTCGTCTTCCGCGAGGGCACCGACCTCTACTGGGCCCGTAGCCGCGTGCTCGAGTACATGAGCTCGATCCGCGCGCGCCTGCCGGAGGGCGCGAACCCGGTGCTCGGGCCGGACGCCTCCGGCATCGGCTGGGGCTTCCAGTACACGCTGGTCGACGGGAGCGGGCAGCACGCGCTCGACGAGCTGCGCACGTTCCAGGACTTCACGCTGCGCTACGCCATCGGGCAGGTACCGGGCGTCGCCGAGGTGGCGAGCGTCGGCGGCTTCCAGCGGCAGTACCAGGTCACCATCGACCCGAACAAGCTGCGCGCCTACGACGTCACGCTGGAGGAGGTGGTCGCCAAGATCCGCGACTCCAACAGCGACGTGGGCGGCCGGGTCATCGAGCTGGCCGGCCGCGAGTACTACGTGCGCGGCCGCGGCTACGTGCAGGACCTCGGCGCCATCGAGCGCACCGCCGTCAAGGCGCGCGGCCCGAACGGCGTGCCGGTGCTGGTGCGGGACGTCGGCACGGTCCGCTTCGGCCCCGAGATCCGCCGCGGGCTCCTCGAGTGGAACGGCGAGGGCGAGGCGGTGGGCGGCATCGTGCTCGTGCGCTGGGGCGAGAACGTGCTCGACGTGGTCGGCCGGGTGAAGGCCAAGATCGCCGACCTCGAGCACGCGCTGCCGCCCGGCGTGCGGGTGGAGGTGGCCTACGACCGCTCCGGGCTCATCGAGCGGTCGGTGGCGACCCTGCGCCGCGCGCTGGTCGAGGAGGCGCTGGTGGTCGCCGGCGTCATCCTCCTCTTCCTGCTCCACGTGCGCTCGGCGCTCCTCCCCGTCGTCTCCCTCCCCATCGCCGTGGCGATCGCCTTCATCCCCATGGTGCTGCTCGACATCCCGGCCACCATCATGAGCCTGGGCGGGATCGCCATCGCCATCGGCGCGACCGTCGACGCCGAGATCGTCATGATCGAGGCGTCGCACAAGAAGCTGGAGCACGCGCCGCCGGGCGCCGATCGGCACGCGCTCCTCGCCGCCGCGGCGCGCGAGGTGACGCCCGCCATCTTCTTCTCGCTCCTCATCATCGCGGTCGCCTTCCTGCCCGTGTTCACGCTCACCGGGCAGGCGGGGCGGCTCTTCAGGCCGCTCGCCTACACCAAGACGTTCGTCATGCTGTCGGCGGCCGTGCTCTCCATCACCTTCGCCCCGGCGCTGCGCGACCTGCTCATCCGCGGCCGGATCCGCAGCGAGGCGCGCCACCCCGTCTCGCGCGCCATCATCCGCGTCTACCGGCCGTTCGTCTTCGTGGCGCTGCGCAACCCGCGCTCGACGGTGCTCATCGGGCTGCTGGCGGTGCTCTCGGCCGTGCCGCTGGCGCTGAAGCTCGGCACCGAGTTCATGCCGCCGCTCGGCGAGGGCGACCTGCTGTACATGCCGACCACCTTCCCCGGCATGTCCATCGAGGAGGCGAAGAAGCAGCTGCAGATCCAGGACCGCGTCTTCCGCGGCTTCCCGGAGGTGGCGAGCGTCTTCGGGAAGGCGGGGCGCGCCGAGACCGCCACCGACCCGGCCCCGCTCACCATGGTCGAGACCACGGTCCGCCTCAAGCCGGTCGCGGAGTGGCGGAAGCTCGAGCGGCGTCGCTGGTGGTCGTCCTGGGCGCCCGGGTTCCTGGCGCCGGTCCTCCGCCCGCTCTGGCCGGACCGCACGCCCATCACCTTCGAGGAGCTCACCGCCGAGATGAACCGGGCGATGCAGTTCCCCGGCTGGACGAACGCCTACACCATGCCCATCAAGGCGCGCATCGACATGCTCTCCACGGGCGTGCGCACGCCGGTCGGCGTCAAGATCATGGGCACCGACCTCTCCCAGATCGAGAAGGTGGGGGTGGCGCTGGAGGGGCTGCTCGCGCCCATCCGCGGGACGCGCAGCGTCTTCTACGAGCGGAACGAGGGCGGGCTCTACCTCGACATCGTGCCGAACCGCGACGCGCTGGCGCGCTACGGCATCACCGTCGGCGACGTGGAGCGCACCATCGAGGCGGCCATCGGCGGCGCGCCCATCGGCACCACCGTCGAGGGGCGGAACCGGTTCTCCATCAACGTCCGCTACCCGCAGGACCTGCGCAGCGACGTCGAGCGCCTCAAGCGCGTGCTGGTGCCGATCGGCGGCGGCGGCCCGAAGGGGAAGATGGGCGCCCTCCCCGCGCCGCGCATCCCGGCGCTCCTGCTCGCGCAGATGGGCGGCGAGATGAAGGGCGGCGCCGCGCCGCCGGTGCAGGCGCCCCGGCGCGGGCGCGGCGGGATCCCGGGCACCCTCTCCGACGCGCCGGCCATCGAGTGGGACCCCGGGGTGGCGGTGTCCGACCAGGACACGCTCGGCGGCCTCGGCGGCACCGCCGGCGCGGCCAGGGCCTCGCGCCAGGCGTTCGTGCCGCTCGGGCAGGTCGCCGACATCCGCATCGTGAATGGGCCGCCCATGGTGCGCGACGAGGGCGGGCTCCTCGTCGGCTACGTCTACGTGGACATCGACCCGGCGCTGCGCGACGTCGGCGGGTACGTGAACGACGCGAAGCGCGCGGTGGGCGAGGCGCTGGAGCACGGCTCGCTCCGGCTCCCGCAGGGCACGTTCCTCAGGTGGACCGGCCAGTACGAGCAGATGCAGGAGATGGCGCAGCGCATGCGCCTCGTCATCCCCGCGACGCTGCTCATCGTGCTCGTGCTGCTCTTCCTGCACTTCCGGAACCTGACCGAGGTCCTCATCGTCCTGCTCTCCATCCCCTTCGCGCTGGTGGGCTCGATCTGGCTCCTCTGGCTCCTCGATTACCGGCTCTCCACGGCGGTGTGGGTGGGGATCATCGCGCTCGTCGGGCTGGCCGCGCAGACCGGCATCGTCATGATCGTCTACATCGACCACGCCTACGAGCGGCGGCGGCGCGCGGGCAAGATCCGCGACCTCTCGGACATCGTCTGGGCGCACATGGAGGGGACGGTCCAGCGCGTCCGGCCGAAGCTCATGACGGTGGCCACCATGCTCGCCGGCCTCGTCCCGCTCCTGTGGGCCACCGGCTCCGGCGCCGACGTCATGAAGCGCATCGCGGCGCCGATGGTGGGCGGGCTGCTCACGAGCGCGTTCCTCACGCTCGAGATCATCCCGGTCGTCTACACCTACTGGCGGCAGGAGCAGGTGCTCTGGGAGCGGCTCGCCGAGCTCGACCCGCGGCGGCTGGCGGAGCTGCGCGCCTGGCGCGGCGTGCTGGCGCTGGGGTGGTGCGCCCTCGCCGCGCTCGGCGCGCTGGCGCTCTACGTCGACCTCCCCGCGTTCGCCTGGGCGCTGGCCGGCGGAGCCGCCTCGCTCGGGGTGATGATCGGCACCGCCGCCTACCTGCGTGCGCGCCCGGCGGCGCGCCGGCTGGTGTGGCCGGCGACCAGCCCCTTGTCGCGACGCGCTGCGTAAATTCCGCCTGCGCAGGCGGCGCCGCGATGGGGCGGCGCCGTGTTCAGCACATGGCGTCATCACCGCAGCATCCTGAAACACCGGACCATCTACGTACGCGGCGACGGCGAGGAGGGTGACCGCTCCGGCCGTTACGAGTCCACGCTGACCAAGCTGCGCACGGTCCTGAAGCCCCTGTTCGATCATTACGGCATCCGCTTCGGGGACGGCTGGGACGAGTCGCGCGCCTTCCGCGCCATGCTGAGCGAGCTGAGATTCACGATCTCGAACGGCCAGCTCGTCGTCGCGAACCGGGCGACCGGCGGCGTCATCTACTCCGCACCGCTCACCGACCTCGCCTCCGGCGTCCTCCACCCGGAGAACATCCCGGGCGGCACGGCCCAGCCCCCGCCGCCGTCGGCGCCGACCTGCACGGCATTCACCTACTCGGCGTGGGGCGCCTGTCAGTCGAGCAACACCCAGACGCGCACGGTCCTCTCCTCGTCTCCGACCGGTTGCGTGGGCGGGAATCCGGTCCTCTCGCAGGCGTGCACCTTCGTCCCGCCCGCGCCGGCTCCCGACGGAGCCGCCCTGTACGCGGCGAGCTGCGCCGGCTGCCACGGCGCCCTCGCCTCGAGCAACCTCGAGGGCAAGGGCATCTCCCTGTCGCTCATCAAGAGCATGGGCATGACCCAGGGCCTCACCGACGCGCAGCTCCAGGCCATCGTGACGGCGGTGGGTCCCTAACCCAGCCTCGCGCCGCCTCGGCACCGCGCCCTCCGGGGCCGGGGTGCCGCGGCGGCGCCGGGCGCCGATTGACACCCGGTCGCCCATTCGGTACCTACGCGAGCGACCCCATCGTCTAGTGGCCCAGGACGCGGCTCTCTCAGGGCTGAAACCGGGGTTCGAATCCCTGTGGGGTCAACGAGATGTGCGGCGTGCGCCGCCGGCGTTTCCTTGGACGCGACCGGCGGCGCTCGCTACGTCAGCGATCTTTTCTGCGTCGACGGCCCCATCGTCTAGAGGCCTAGGACACGGCCCTTTCAAGGCTGTAACCGGGGTTCGAATCCCCGTGGGGTCATCGCTTCATCGAACGGGCCGGACGAGCGAAGGGCGGAGACGCCGCGCGGCGCCTCC
>DASTGH010000131.1:0-2021 GCA_035719345.1 Anaeromyxobacteraceae bacterium | reverse complement strand
GCCTGCCGCGCTGCTGCGCCGCCGCGCCGCCCTGGCCCTCGCCGGCGGAGCCGCGGCGCTGGCCGCCTACGCGCTCGTGCTCTGGTCGATGACGCGCGCACCCATCGCCGCCGTCGCCGCGCTCCGTGAGACGTCGGTCGTGTTCGGCTCGCTCGTGGCGGCGCTCCGGCTGCGGGAGCCGCTCGGGGCGCGGCGCATCGCGGCCTCCATGGTGGTCGCGGCCGGGATCGCGCTGCAGCGCCTCGGGGGGTGAGGCGCCCCGCGGTTCGAGGCGCGCGCTCCCGTGCGGTATCATCCGCGCCTCATGCGCACGCTCCACCGCTCCGCCTGTCCCTACGACTGCCCCGACACCTGCGGCCTCATCGTCGAGGCGGAGGGCGGGCGCGCGGTCGCGGTGCGCGGCGATCCGGAGCACCCGTGGTCGCGCGGCTCCCTGTGCCCCAAGATGACGCGCTACGAGCGCACGGTGCACGCGCCCTCCCGGCTGACGAGGCCGCTCCTCCGCGCCGGGGCGAAGGGGGAGGGCGCCTTCCGCCCCATCTCCTGGGACGAGGCCATCGCCACCATCGCCGCGCGCTGGAAGGAGATCGCCGCCGCGCACGGGGCGGAGGCGATCCTGCCCTACTCCTACGCGGGCACGATGGGGCTCGTCCAGCGCAACGCCGGCCACGCCTTCTTCCACGCGCTCGGCGCCTCGCGGCTCGACCGCACCATCTGCTCCCCGGCCAAGGAGGCCGGCTGGAAGGCGATCCTGGGCGACACGGTCGCGGTCGACCCCGAGGAGGCGGTGGAGAGCGACCTCGTCGTCCTCTGGGGCCTCGACGCGCTCGCCACCAACCTCCACTTCGTGGCGCGCGCTCGAGCGGCGCGCGCCCGGGGCGGCCGCATCCTGCTCGTCGACACCTACCGGACGCCCACGGCCGCGATCGCCGACCGCACGTTCCTCGTCCGCCCCGGGTCCGACGGCGCGCTGGCGCTCGGCGTGATGCACGTCCTCGACCGCGATGGGCTCGTCGACCGCGCCTTCGTGGATGCCCACGTCCAGGGCCACGCCGAGCTCGTCCGGGACGTGCTCCCGGCCTGGACGCCGGAGCGGACCGCGCGGGAGACGGGCGTCGCGCCGGAGGCGGTGGTGGAGCTGGCCCACGCGGTCGGCCGGGCGCGCGCGCCCTTCCTGCGCGTGGGCAGCGGGCTCTCCCGGTACGCCAACGGGTCGATGAACGTCCGCTGCATCGTGGCCGTGGGCGCCCTCGTCGGCGCCTTCGCGCGGCGCGGGGCGGGCGTGCTCTGCAGCACCTCGGCGGGGCAGGCCTTCGATACGAGCGCGGTGACGCGCGAGGACCTCCAGCGGCGGCCGGCGCGGCTCGTCAACATGAACCGCCTCGGCCACGCGCTCACCGAGCTCGACGGCCCCCGGGTGATGGCCCTCCACGTCTACCACTCGAACCCGGCGGCGGTGGCGCCCGACCAGAACGCCGTCCTGGCCGGGCTGCGCCGCGAGGACCTCTTCACGGTCGTCCACGAGCGCTTCCTCACCGACACGGCCCGCTTCGCCGACGTGGTGCTGCCCGCCACCTCGTCGCTCGAGCACGCCGACCTGTACCGAGCCTACGGTCAGTACGTGGTGCAGCGCGCCCGGCCGGCCATCCCGCCGGTCGGCGAGGCCAAGGCCAACTGGGACGTGTTCGCGCTGCTCGCCCGCGCCATGGGGCTCGACGACCCGTTCTTCCGGCTCTCGGCGGACGAGCTCGTCGAGCGGCTGCTGGCGCGGCCCGCCCCCATGCGCGACGGGCTCGACCGCGCCGCGCTCGACGCCGGCCGCGGCGTGCCGCTCGCGCTCGAGCCGGGCGCGAAGGCGCGCTTCCGCACGCCGTCCGGCAAGGTCGAGATCCTGAACCCCCGCCTCCCCGAGCCCATGCTGCGCGCCCTCCCCACCCACGCCGCGGCCGAGCCGGGCCCGCTCCGCCTCATGACGGCGCCCTCGCTGCACGGGCTCAACTCCTCGTTCCTGCAGGAGCGGG
>DASTGH010000130.1:0-4981 GCA_035719345.1 Anaeromyxobacteraceae bacterium | reverse complement strand
TTGCCTTGGCGCACTACGCGGGTACCGCTGATGCTGCGCTCGACGAGCAACCCCGGCGACCTGCGGCTGAAGTCGTCCACGAGCGTGAGCACGCGAAACCGCAAGCCTTCCGCCGTGTGGTCGCAGACGAAGTCCATCGACACCGCTGGCCTGGGCGGATTGGAGGTGGCGGCGCGACGCGCGGCGATGCCGCGAGCCGCTTCCGGCGCTTGACGCGCACTGTGAGCCCTTCCAACCGGTAGAGGCGGTGGACGCGCTTGTGATTCAACATCAGCCCCGACCTGCGCAGCATCAGGTGCAGGCGGCGATACCCGAACCGTGGCCGCTCGATCGCGACTGCGCGCAGCTTGGCCACCAGCTCAGGAGCGTCGTTGCGGGTCGAGACATATCGGTGGCTGGCCCGCGGGAACCCGAGCGCGCGTTCTCTCGGCAGCGGTAGAACGTCTTCTCCACGATCCCGAGCTGCCGGCACACGTCGCCGACCTTCACGCCTGATGGGATCGAGGCCTCGTATGCCGGTACATCCGGAGCAGCGTCCGCGGCGACGGTGCGCCCCGTCGCGCGTCTCGTGATCGAGCAAGCGACCGCCCGGGCGCGTCCGGCCGTGAGCTGGTCGAGGTGCTGCCGCACTCTAGGTGTGGTGAGCGCGCACGGGCCCGGGACGGATCGACGCGAGATCCGGATGCCGTGCTCGATCCGCAACATGCTTGGAGGTCGCGGTGAGCCCGCGGTCGCTCTGGTCGCTCGCGTGAACCGATGGGAGCAACGCCGCGCAGCGAGTGCAGGTCACTTGCTCGATGGTTCGGGTGCCCAGGAGCTGTCGGACCGCACCGCAGAGGGGCTGTCCAGCGTTCAGGAGATGAATGAGAAGCGCCACGGATGAAATGCTACGCCAGCGCGAGCGCCGCTGAAACCGGCCCAAGAGAGCACGCTCGAATTCGGCTCCACATCGGAGAGCCGCATGCGTTGCGCGAAGGTTGATCAGTATCAAAGGGCAATCGCACTGATGTTCGATTTGCGGGCTCTTGGGTGCTGGCTGCCTGGCGATTCGCACAATCCCTCTGGTCCTGCTCGGCGACGAGAGGGGATGCGCACCGCGCTGGCGCGCCCCATCGGGTAGCGCAGCCCACCTCACCCGAGGCGCTGCCCGCTCTCATCGTGGCGGCGGTGGCGAGCCTTCGCGAACCCAAGGAGGTGGAGAGCGTACCTCACCCGCGCGGCCGGGCAGCGTTCGCGATGAGGGCGTCCGTCATCCGTCGCTCGGACAAAGCAGTCCGACGAGCATTTCGGTGAGTTCGGCAGGTCGCCGCAGAGCGAGATCTCCCGCTCATCGCGTACGACCGGATCTCGTGATCCACGGGAATGATCGTCCTCTTCATCGATCGCGCGGTTTCGAACGCGACTCTCTCGGGGGGCCCACGCGGCTGTTCTTTCCCTCGCCCCTTTGGCGGCTCATCCTCGTGCTGGGAGGAAGCCATGAAGGACATGGACGACCTGTTCAAGCAGGCAGTCGGCGAGATCGAGCGAATCCTCAGCACCAAGACCGTCGTCGGCGAGCCCATCACGGTGGATGGCCACACGCTCATCCCACTCGTCAGCGTCGGCTTCGGGTTCGCCGTCGGCGCAGGCGAGGGCACCGATCCGAAGAAGGGCGGAGGGAGCGGCGGCGGCACCGGCGGAGGTGGCGGCGTGAAGCCGGTTGCGCTCGTCGTCATCGACAAGGACGGCGTGCGCGTCGAGTCGATCAAGGGCGCCGCCGCGTCGCTCCTGGAGAAGGCGGGCGACGTCGCGCTGAAGTTCGCAAAGAAGCAGCCTGCGGACGACCGCGCCGGCTGACGCGCACGATCGGAACCCGGTGCTCATCGTCCTCGGACTCCTGCTCGGCTTCGTGGCGGTGCTCGCCGTCCCCATCCACGTGGCCTTTCGCCTCGAAGGCGTCGAGGCGTTCAACGCCCAGCTCGGCATCCGCTGCCTCTTTGGCCTCGTGAGGCTCCGCATCGACCTTCCCCACGTCAGCGAGATCGTGGGTAGCGCGGCGGCGAAGCCGAAGCTCGGCAAGCGGCGAGCGCCGGGAAGGGCGCGCGTCCGGCCCGGCGGCGTCGTCGCAGTGCTGCGGCAGCCCGCGTTTCGCGAGCGGGTCCGCCGCTTCACGGGAGATCTCCTCCGCGCAGCCCACATCAACGGCCTGCAGTTCCGGCTGCGCCTCGGCCTCGGAGATCCAGCGGACACCGGCCTCCTGTGGGCGGTGGTGGGGCCGCTGAATGCTGTCGCACGGGACCTGCTCGACGCTGACCTGCGGATCGAGCCGGAGTTCCTCGATCCGGTGTTCGAGTTTCGAGCGCACGGAAGGGCAGTAGTCGTCCCGGTGCAGCTCTTGGCCCTGGCGATCGGATTCGCGCTTTCGCCCGCATCGGTTCGAGCGTGGCTTACGGTCAGGCGTGGGCAGGCGTGACCGCGAGGCAGCCTGTACCCCCGATGTGCAGACCAGCGGTGGCCAAGGCAGCCCGGGACATCATCCGCAGGATGGGACGGACAGGCGCTACACACGGCCGTCATGCGGCGCGCAAAGGGGGCGCCATACCGGGGCTCTTGGTGGCTGGCGCTCCCTCGGCTGCCCAGTGCATATGCGAGCGCCGTATCCATACCTGAGGCATGTCCGATGACGAACGAGCGGTCCGCGGGGTCATGTCGCAGTGGATGGCGGCCAGCAGTGCGGGCGACGTCGAGACCGTACTGAGGCTGATGGCCGATGACGCTGTATTTCTCCTTCCTGGTCGCGAGCCGTTCGGGAAGCAGGAGTTCGCGGCCCAGGCGCGCGCGATGCGCGACGTGAAGCTCGAAGGAAGCAATGACGTCGAAGAGCTCCGCGTGCTGGGGGACTGGGCGTTCTGCATCAGCCGTGTCACGGTCAAGGTGGTCTCGCGCGACGGCACGTCGTCCCGACGCTCGGGCCGCACGTTGTCGCTCTTCCGACGAGCCAGCGGCTCATGGGTGCTCGCACGCGATGCAAATCTGATGACGGGTCAGTAATGGGTCTGCAGACCACAGGCACGCTCGGGCATCACATCGTCCGGCGGCTACGTGACGCCGGACATGACGTTCGCGTCCTGACCCGCCGGACGGCCATCAGAGAGGAGAGCGGCCTGCAGTCGCGCTCCAGAAGGCCGACAGCCTCTCGTGGGAAGCGCGAGATGGTCTGGTGAAGAACCCGGGTAAACACGGTGGTCGCAGCCATCGGGTCGTGGTGGAGGACGAAAGTATGCCCAAGATCGTCGTGAATGCATTTCTGACCCTGGACGGAGTCATGCAGGCTCCCGGCGGTCCCGACGAGGACCGCGACGGCGGCTTCCCGCACGGAGGCTGGCAAGCCCCGTATGTCGACGACGACATGGGACGGCTGGTCACCGAGGGGATCACGGACGCTGACGGCTTCCTGCTCGGGCGCAAGACCTACGACATATTCGCCAGTTACTGGCCCAAGGTCACCGATCCCAACAACCTCATCGCGACGGCGCTCAACTCGCGGCCAAAGCACGTGGTATCACGCAGCCTCCAGCGCGTCACCTGGAACAATTCCAGCCTGGTCAAAGGCGAGGTGGTCGCCGAGATCCGGAAGCTCCGGCAGCAGCCCGGCCGGACCGTGCACACGTGGGGCAGCACCGACTTGCTCCAGACCCTGCTAAAGCACGACCTGATCGACGAGTACCGTCTGTTCATCTTCCCCGTGGTGCTCGGCTCCGGCAAGCGGCTCTTCGCCAGCGGCACGGTGCCGGTGGCGCTCAAACTCGTGGAGTCGGTCATGAGCAGCAAGGGCGGGACATACCACCGGTTCGAGCGCGGCGGGAAGCCGGAGTACGGACAGATCGGCACTTAACTGCCCCCGGCCATCAACGCTCTGCTCCAGAGGCCCTCCATCCTGCCGTTGGCCAGGCGGAGGCGAATCGCCGCCATGACGCCGTTGCGATACTGACGGAGGGTGCGCCCGAGCTTCACGAAGGGAGCGAGGTTCGGGCGGCTTGCCTAGGAGAGCCAGGAGCGCAGGTGCTCGGACGCGGAGCGCGGCCCGCAGCGCTACGCGCACTCGGCCGCGGCGGCCCGGCACGCACCGTGCGCAGGCGCCGGCTATGGAGGCGAGGGGGGCAACGACGTGTGCCTCGCAGCAGGGACGCGGGCTCCAGAGTTCGGACGCCGCGCCGTCCCATTCGTGCAGAGTGATCGAAGTTCGCAGGGTTGAGCGCCAGGCCATCGGTCAGCTTGCGTGAGCGGAAATTCGCTGCGGCGCAGCTCGAGCAACGATCCAAGCGGGGATCTATGGGGCCGCCGCCGGCGGTGCTACGACGACGGCGATGATCGCGACGGCGAGCGATGCGATGCTGGCGGGCGTGGCAGAGGCGGAGCCGAGTCGGATCTGGTTCGGGCGCGGCGGGTGCGTCGAGCAGCACGACGATGGCACCTGCGCCGTGTTCGTCCGCGGCGAGCTGCTCGGCGTCTACGGGCGCGACGACGTCGCTTCGCGCGACGTGTACATCGCGGTGGTGATGGAGCAGGCCTCTCACGAGGACCTGGCGCTGGCGTTTCGGGTGTCGGTCGCGACGGTGGGGCGGGTGGCCACGCGCCTGAAGCGCGGCGGCGCTCGCGCGGTCGCGGACTACGGCCGGCGCGGCGGCTGGACGGTGCGGACGCCGAAGCTCGTGGAGCGGCTCCGGGAGCTGTTCGAGAAGGGGCTCGGCCCACGCGCGGCGCACGCTGCGTTCGCGAAGCAGGCGAGCTACGGCACGGTCTACAAGGTGTACCGGGAGTGGAGCGCTGATCGCACCGCACCCATCGACGCGGCCTCGCCTGCGCAGCCGTCGCTCGCGCTCGTCTCCGCCAGCGATGCGGTCCATGTCGCCGAGGATGCCGCGCCCGCAGCAGCTCCGGAGAGCGCGCCCGCGCCAGTGACGTCCGGAGAGCCGACGCTCAAGGAGGTTGCGCCGCCGAG
>DASTGH010000129.1:0-3468 GCA_035719345.1 Anaeromyxobacteraceae bacterium | reverse complement strand
CGACCTGCGCCAGCGCCGCCGCGAGCGGTTCCGCCTGCTGCGGAGGCGGAGGAAGCTCGTCATCGACGGTGATGTCGACGTCCTCGGCGGGCTCGGCCTCGACGGGCACGGGGGTCGGGATGGGGGTCAGGGAGGGGGTCTGGGATGGGGTCGAGGACTGGCCCTCTCCCCATCCCTCCCCCGCTGGTGCGGGGGAGGGGGTCTGTTCGCCGGCGATGCTGGTCGTGGCAGCGCTCTCGGCCGCCTCCACCATCTCCCTCACCCTCGCGAACCGCTCCGGCAGCTCCGCGCCGTACACCCGCGCCATGAGCTCGCGGACCCGCCACTCCGGCGCGACGTGCGGCACGAGGTCGAGCGACAGCATGAAGCTGATCTCGTCGACCGCAGCCAGGTCCACGGGGTACGTCGCCAGGACCGACAGCTCCCGCTCCTCGAGCCGGTACGGGGCGAGCCCGTGGCGCTCCGCGACGCGCGCAGGGAAGACGCGCCGCGCGCGCGGGTCGGGAGCGAGGAGCCCCTCCGGTGCCGGGGCGAGGCCGGAGGCGCGCGCCAGGAGCGGCGCAAGCGCCTCCTCGCGCACCAGCCCCAGCTCCAGGAGCGCGGTGTCGAGGGCGCCGCCCGCCTCGCGCTGGCGGGCGCGGGCGTGCTCCAGCCCCTCGGCGGAGACCAGCCCCGCGTCGGCGAGCAGGGCGGCGAGGTCGGCCGGCACGCCTCCGGGTTGTAGGCACCTCGCCACGGCGGGGTCAAGGCGCGCGGACGACCACCGTCCGCGTCGCGAGGTCGTGGAGCGCTCGTCCACTCCGCGTGAAGAGCGCCACGGCCGGGCCGAGGCCCAGCGGGACGGCGCCGGCGAGCGCGAGGGCGGCGCGGGCAGCGCTGCGCGGGAGCGAGGGGGGTGCTCCGTCGGGTCCCGCCACCCGCAGGCCGAGCAGGCGCTTGCCGAGGGTCGCCCCCAGCAGCACGTGCCCGAGCACCGCGTGGGCGAAGGCGATCACGGCCGCCAGGGCCGCCGCCTGGGGCAGCACCGCGGCCGGGCCTCCGCCGCCGGGGAGCGCCGCCGCGACGAGCGCCAGGGGCGGCCCGGCGAAGGCCAGCGCCACGGCGGCGTCGATGGCGGCCGCGGCCAGGCGGCGCGCCGTCGGCGCCCGCGGGAGGTGGATCTCGACGGTGCCCTCCTCGATCTCGGGGCACGCCGCCTCCGCCTGCTCGAGCTCGAGGTCGCGCGCCCGGCCGCGGCGGTCGATCCGGATCTCGCGGTCGAGGGCGGAGAGGGCGGGCTCGTCGGCGAGGAGGAGCGGCGCGGCGCAGCGAGGGCACGCCGCCGCCGCGGCCGCGATCCCGGAGTCGCAGCGGGGGCAGCGCATCCACGGAGTGTCGCGCGGCCGTGCCGTCCGTCAAGGAAACGTCTGCCGCCGCTCACGACCCGAGGTCGCCCGCCAGGTGCTGCACCAGCGCGACGGCGGCGATGGCGGCCGTCTCGAAGCGGAGGATGCGCGGGCCGAGGGTGGCGAGCCGCCCTCCCGCCGCCAGGCACGCCTCCACCTCCTCCGGCGCGAGGCCTCCCTCCGGCCCCACCACCGCGGCATGGCCGGGGGCGGCACGGTCGACGAGCGCGCGCAGCGGCTCCCCGCCGCCCTCGTGGAAGACGAGCAGCCGGAACCCGGGCGGGATCGCCGCCAGCGCCGCCGCCAGCGAGCCCGGGAGCGCGACCTCGGGCACGTCGCCGCGGCCGCACTGCCGCGCCGCCTCCGCGGCGATGCGCTGCCAGCGGCGCTGCCGGTCCACGGCGCGCGCCGCTTCCAGCCGCACGACGGAGCGGGCCGCCTCGAAGGGGAGGAGCCGCGAGACGCCCAGCTCCGTCGCCTTCTGCACGGCGAGGTCGGAGCGCTCGCCACGCGCCAGCGCGAAGGCGAGGTGCACGCGGGCGGCGGGCGGCGGGACGTCGCGGCGCGGACCGAGCACCAGCGCATCGCCCTCGAGGCGCCCGTCGTGGACCCCGCCCTCGCCGTCGAACACCTCCACCGGCGCGCCCGGGCCGAGCCGCAGCACGTCGCGCAGGTGGTGGAGGTCGGCCGGCTCGAGGCGCGCGCGCCCGTCCGCGATCCGCTCCCGCGGGACGAACACGCGCCGCGCGCTCACGCCGGCCTCGACAGCGCGACGAGCCGCCACTCCGCCTGCGCCGCCGAGCGGCCGGGGTCGTGGGCGAGCCCGGCCGCCTCGAGCGCGGCGCGGACCTCGTCCTCCTGGCCCGCGAGGATGCCGGAGAGCAGGAGCACGCCCCCCGGCGCCACCTTGCGAGCGAGCGCCGGGGCCAGCTCCACGAGCGTGTTGGCGAGGATGTTCGCCACCACCACCTCGAAGCGGCCTGGGACCTCGTCCGGGGCGGCGAGGTGGAGCTCGAGCGCCGCGCCGTTGCGGGCGGCGTTCTCGCCCGCGACGCGCAGCGCCACGGCGTCGTTCTCGGTCCCGGCGGCCCGGCGCGCGCCCAGCTTCGCCGCCGCGATGGCGAGCAGGCCGGACCCGGTGCCCACGTCGAGGACGGCCGCCTGCGGTCGCGCAGCGAGGAGCGCGTCGAGCGCGGCGAGGCAGAGCGCGGTGGTGGGGTGGGTCCCGGTGCCGAACGCCATGCCGGGGTCGAGCACCACCTCGACGGCGCCGGGCGGCGCGCCCGCCGCCACCCACGAAGGGCGGATGAAGATGCGACCGACCGTGAAGGGGGCGAGATCGCGCTTCCAGCCCTCGCTCCAGTCCTCCTCCGGCACCTCGGCCACCGCGCCGGCGAGGCCGAGCGCGGCCGCGGCGTCCTCCGCGGCCGGCCGCGAGGCGAAGAACGCGACCACGTGGGCGCGGCCGGGCGGCGGGCGGGGGGCGCCGGGCATGGGCGCCACCGACGCCTCGCGGACCTCCGCCCCCTCCGCCCCCTCCGAGAGGAGGAGCCCGGCGATATCGTCCGCCTCCCCCTCGGCGACCTCCACCGTGAGCGTCACGCTCGGCATGCGACGGGAACCTACAGGATCCGGCCCCGACCTTCATGGGCGGGCGCGATCCGCGCTAGCATGGCGTCTCCATGGGACGGGAGCTTCTCCTCATCGAGTCGGATCCGGAGCTGGCGGAGTCGGTCCGGCGCGCGTTCACCCCCGCCGGCTTCCAGGTGACGACGCTCGCGGCCGGGGAGCCGGCCGTGGACCGCTGCAAGGCGAGCCGGCCGGACCTCATCCTCCTCGCCGCCGAGCTGCCGGACATGAGCGGCTTCTCGGTGTGCAACCGCATCAAGCGCTCGCTCGCCTCCGTGCCGCTCATCCTCTACACCAGCGAGGCGACCGACGCCGCCATCGAGGCGCACCGCCAGTCGCGCACCCGCGCCGACGAGTACCTGCGCGCGCCGCTCGATCTCGCGGCGCTCGTCGGCCGCGCCGCGGAGCTCGCCGCCCACGACGGCGCGGCGCGCGAGGCGCCGGCCGCCCAGCC
>DASTGH010000128.1:0-7319 GCA_035719345.1 Anaeromyxobacteraceae bacterium | reverse complement strand
GTACCCGCGCCGAACCATCCAGTCGGCCCAGGAGTAGTCCTTGTACTGAAGGTCGAAATCGGGCGTGGACGGGTAAGTCGCTCCATGGACGAATAGCACCACCTCGTCCGGCCCGACCGCCGTCTTACCCTCGGCAGCCTTCATCCGGACGAACAGCTCGACGCCGCGATCGACGGAGGGGATCCGCTCGTCGTGCTGCACGATCTTGACGTCGGCCGCCGCGGCCGCGACCGGGGCCAGGACCGCCAGGAGCGTGAGCGCGGCATCGATGCGCGTCATGAGGGCCCTCCGGCAACCGAACTCCCGGGTAGCGGAAAGTCCTGCTAGCGCCCACCCGCCGGCGCGTCCACCGCACGCACCGCCGCCCGGGTGGGTCGCCGTCTTGATCTGAATCAATCATCAGCCTAAACATTCGTTCAGGATGAAGCCGCGCCCGGTCTCGAATCCCCCGAACCCCTGGACGCCGACCACCGTCGACTTCCTCGGCGAGCCACCGACGGCAGCGCTCCACGTCTACGAGGACGCGACGCGCGAGATCCTGGCGCGCAACGACAGCCCGGACGTCGGCTTCACCTGGAGCGTGAACCCGTACCGCGGCTGCGGCCACGCCTGCGCCTACTGCTACGCGCGCCCCACGCACGAGTACCTCGGCTTCGGCGCGGGCACCGACTTCGACACGCGCATCGTGGCCAAGCTCCGCGCGCCGGAGCTGCTGCGCGAGGCGTTCGATCGACCCTCCTGGTGCGGCGAGACGGTGGTGTTCAGCGGTGTGACCGATCCCTACCAGCCGCTCGAGGCGTCGCTGCGGCTCACGCGCGGGTGCCTCGAGGTGTGTGCCGCCTACCGCAATCCGGTCGCCCTCATCACGAAGTCGGCGCTCGTCGAGCGCGATCTCGACCTGTGGGCTCTCCTCGCTCGCGAGGCGCGCGCCGAGGTGGCCATCTCGCTGCCCTTCCTGGACGCGCGCCGCGCCCGGGCCCTGGAGCCGGGCGCCGCAGCGCCGGCGCGCCGCCTCGCCGCGATGGCGCGGCTCGCGAGCGCCGGGGTCCCGGTCTCGATCATGGTGGCGCCCGTCATCCCGGGACTCAACGACGAGGAGATCCCGGCCGCGCTCGAGGCCGCGGCCGCCGCCGGCGCGCGCTCGGCGGGATTCGTGCTCCTGCGCCTCCCTGGCTCGGTGAAGGCGGTGTTCGAGGAACGGCTCCGGGCGGCGATGCCCGACCGCGCCGACCGCGTGCTCCATCGGATCCGCGAGACCCGGGGTGGCTCCCTGTACGATCCGCGATTCGGGTGGCGGCAGCGCGGAGACGGCCCGTACGCCGGGGCCGTGGCGGCGCTGTTCGAGGCGGCCGCGCGCCGGGCTGGGCTGGCCTCGCGGCGCGAGCCCGATGGCGCGCCGACGACCTTCCGCCGGCCCGGCGGCCAGCTCGACCTGTTCGCTCGATGCGAGCGCGCCGCCGGCGATTCCCAAGCCTGACGCCCCGGTCGAGGGCCTGACTCGGCTTTCTCGATCCCGTACACAGGAGGGGTGACACCCTGGCGCGGCGCCCTGCATCGCCGGCTGGCGATGACCCCTACCCGGCTCGTGGGGGTCTACCTCGTCTTCGGCGTCGGATGGGTGCTGCTGTCCGATCGCGTGCTCGAGCTGTTCGTGGCCGATGCGGCCCGCCGCGACGCCCTCCAGACGTGGAAGGGTGCGCTCTTCGTGCTCGCCACCGCCGGGCTCTTCTTCGCCCTGTCCCGGCGGCAGCTCGCGGAGCGGCGCGTCCTCGACGAGGAGGTGCGGGCGGTGCTCGACGGCATGACCGACGCCGTCCTCGTCATCGACCGGACCGGCGCCGTCGCCGATGTGAACAGGGCCGCGGTCGCGCTCCTCGGCGCGGGCAGCGCGTCCGACCTGCGCCAGCCGTACGCGGACCTGCTCGCCCGGCTGCGCATGCGCCACCCCGACGGACGGACCGTCAGCTGGGATGGGTCCGCCGTGCGGCGCGCCCTCGGCGGCGAGACGGTGACCGGCTACGAGGCGGAGCTCCGCAGCCTCGAGGGGCGCGAGCTGTTCATCTCGGTCTCGGCGGCTCCGCTGCGCGGCCGCGAGGACGAGCCGCCGCGCTACGCGGTGGCGGTCATGCGCGACATGAGCGAGGTGAAGGCCTTCGAGGACGAGCGCGAGGAATTCCTCGCCACCGCCGCGCACGAGTTCAAGACGCCGCTGGCGGTGGTGAAGGCGTACGCCCAGCTCATGCGCAAGCGCGGCCAGGGCGACCCCGCCGCGCTCGACGTCATCGATCGCCAGACGGAGCGGCTGACGCGCATGGTGCAGCAGCTCCTCGAGGTCTCCCGCTTCCGCGCCGGAGGGACCGAGCTGCGGCGCGAGCGCTTCGACCTCGCCGCGCTCGTCCGCGAGACCGCCCGGGAGATGGCCTCTCACAGCGACGGCCGGCGCATCTTCGTGGAGCCGTCCGAGGTGGCCGCGGTGCTGGCCGACCGCGCCCGCATCGGCCACGTGGTGGCGAGTCTGTTCGCCAACGCCGTCCGGTTCTCGCCCGAGGGCGGCGACGTGGAGGCGGCCGTGGCGCGGCAGGGCGCCGAGGCGGTGGTCTGGGTGCGCGACCACGGGCTCGGCATCCCGGCCGACCGGCGCGCCCGCATCTTCGAGCGGTACTACCGCGCGCACGCCGGCACCCCGCTCGACTACGGCGGCCTCGGCGTGGGCCTCGACCTCTCCCGCGAGATCGTGGCGCGGCACGGCGGCCGGATCTGGTTCGAGAGCGAGGAGGGTCGGGGCTCGACCTTCAGCTTCAGCCTCCCGCTCGCTCCCGAGGAACGCGCCTGATGCGCGAGCGATGCGATGTGCTCGTCGTGGAGGACGACGCCGACCTCGCCTCGCTCCTGCAGATGATCGTCGCCGAGGCCGGGTACGAGGTCCGCACCGCGCCCGACGGCGCGCAGGCCCTGGCGCTCGTCGCGGAGCGCATGCCGGCGCTCGTCCTCCTCGACATGCGCATGCCCGTCATGAACGGGTGGGAGTTCGCTCGCGCCTTCCGCGAGCGGCACGGCCGGGCCGCGCCGGTGGTGGTCGTCACCGCGGCCGAGGACGCCCGCGCCCGCGCCGAGGAGATCGAGGCGGACGGCTGGCTGGAGAAGCCGTTCGAGATCGACGACGTCCTGCGCATCGTCGCCCGCTGGCTCGGACCCGCCGGCGCCCAGCCGCCGGTGGGGTGAGCCCGCCGCCGTCGCGGTCGCGCGGGTGCCCCACTGTCCACCGTGCCTCCCGCCCGGGACATCGGCTACAACTGATCCAGGCCATGGACACGACCGCCACCTCCTCGCCCGCCTCCGCTCCGACGACCGTCCCGCAACGCGACCCGGTCTGCGGGATGGAGGTCGATCAGGAGCACCCCGCCGGCGGCGTCGTCGAGCGCGGGCGCTACCGGTACCTGTTCTGCAGCGACGCCTGCCGCGAACGCTTCCTGGCCGAGCCCGAGCGCTGGTTCGCCATCGACCCGGTCTGCGGGATGGAGGTGAACCCCCGGTCACCGAGGGGCGGCTCGCTCGAGCACGAGGGCCGGACGTTCCACTTCTGCAACCCGAGGTGCCTCGCCCGCTTCCAGGCGGACCCCGCGAAGTTCCTCGAGCACGGGCCCGGGGGGATGCCGAAGGAGGCGGCCGCCGCCGCGCCCCCGCCCGGCGGGAAGGTCGTGTGGGTCTGCCCCATGGACCCGGAGGTGCGCGAGGACGCGCCCGTGCCCTGCCCGGTCTGCGGGATGGCGCTCGAGCCACTCGTCGAGGGCGGCATGCCGGTCCTCGACGAGCGCAACCCGGAGCTCGAGAACATGAGCCGGCGTTTCTGGCTCTGCCTCGCGCCCGCGGCCGCCGTGCTGGCGCTCGGGATGAGCCACCTCTTGCCGGCGCCCTGGAGCGCCGATCACCTCCTCGGCCCGCGCGTCAACGGCTGGCTGCAGCTCGCGCTGTCGGCGCCGGTGGTGCTGTGGGGCGGCTGGCCCTTCCTCGAGCGCGCCGCGCGGTCGATCCGCTCCCGCCGTCTCAACATGTTCACGCTCATCGGGCTCGGGATCGCCGCCGCCTTCGGGTTCAGCGCCCTGGCGGTGCTCCTGGCACCGGAGGCCTTCCCCGCCGCCTTCCGCGGCCCGCACGGCGCCGTGCCCATCTACTTCGAGTCGGCGGCGGTCATCGTCGAGCTCGTCCTCCTCGGGCAGGTGCTCGAGCTGCGCGCCCGGAGCCGCGTCTCGGGCGCGATCCGCTCCCTGCTCGACCTCGCCCCGCGCACCGCCCGCCGCCTCGCCGACGACGGCGGCGAGCACGACGTGCCGGTGGAGGAGGTGCGCCCGGGCGACCGCCTCCGCGTCCGGCCCGGCGAGCGGGTGCCGGTGGACGGTGTCGTGCTCTCGGGCGCCTCGGCGGTGGACACATCCATGATCACCGGCGAGCCGGTGCCGGTGGAGGTGGGCGAGGGCGCGCGCGTCACGGGCGCGACGCTCAACGTGCAGGGCTCGTTCGTCATGCGCGCGGAGCGCGTGGGGAAGGACACGGTCCTCGCCGGCATCGTGCGGATGGTGTCCGAGGCGCAGCGCAGCCGCGCGCCCATCCAGCACCTGGCGGACGCGGTGGCCGGCTGGTTCGTGCCGGCGGTGGTGGCCGCAGCCGCGCTCGCCTTCGCCGCCTGGGCGCGGCTGGGACCGGAGCCGCGGCTGGCGCACGCGCTGGTGGCGGCGGTGGCGGTGCTCATCATCGCCTGCCCGTGCGCGCTCGGGCTGGCGACGCCCATGGCCATCATGGTGGGCACCGGGCGCGGCGCCGCCGCCGGCGTGCTGGTGAGGAGCGCCGAGGCGCTGGAGCGCCTGGAGAAGGTGACGACCGTGCTCGTCGACAAGACCGGCACGCTCACCGAGGGGAAGCCCCGGCTCGTGCGCGCGGTGGCCTTCAACGTCGTGCCGGACATGGAGCTGCTGCGCCTCGCCGCCGCGGCGGAGCGCGGGAGCGAGCACCCGCTGGCCGCGGCGCTGGTCGAGGGCGCGCGCGCCCGCGAGCTGGCGCTGCCGGACGCGACGGCCTTCCGGGCGGTTCCCGGCCAGGGCGTGACGGCGGAGGTGAACGGCCGCGCGGTGGCCGTCGGGACCGCCGCCTTCCTCTCGTCCCTCGGCATCGAGGCGCGCGCCATCGCCGAGCGCGCCGTGGCCTACCGGAGGGGCGGCTCGACGGTGCTGCTGGTCGCCGTCGGCGGCGAGGCAGCCGGCCTCATCGAGGTGGCGGACCAGGTGAAGCGCGGCGCCGCCGCCTCCGTCCGGGCGCTCCGGCGCGAGGGGATGCGCGTCGTCATGGTCACCGGGGATGGCCGCGGCGCGGCGGAGGCCGTGGCGCAGAAGGTCGGGATCAAGCGCGTCGAGGCCGACGTGCTCCCGGCGGGCAAGGCCGAGCTCGTCGCGCGGCTGCAGGCGGAAGGCGAGGTGGTGGCCATGGCCGGCGACGGCATCAACGATGCGCCCGCGCTCGCCGCCGCCGACGTCGGGATCGCGCTCGGCAGCGGCACGGACGTCGCCATCCAGAGCGCCGGGATCACCCTGCTGCGCGGCGACCTCATGGGCATCGTGCGCGCGCACCGCCTCTCGCACGCCGTGATGCGGAACGTCCGGCAGAACCTGTTCTGGGCGTTCGCCTACAACGCCGTGGGCATCCCCGTCGCCGCGGGGGTGCTCTACCCCGTGCTCGGGATCGTGCTCTCGCCCATGATCGCCTCGGCGGCGATGAGCTTCTCGTCGGTGACGGTGATCGCGAACGCGCTCCGGCTGAGGAGCGTCTCGCTGGAGGGGTGAGGGCGGCCCATCCCCCGGGAACCGGTCCTCGTCCCCTTCCCCGTCCCCACGCGAAGAAGGCCCGACCGCCTCGCGGCGATCGGGCCTTCGCACACCCGCCAGCGCGGCGGAGCCTGCTCAGCGCGCCGCGCGCGCCGCCGGCTGGTGCTGAGGCTTCGACGGGGCCGCCTTGTTCTTGGCCGCGCGCTCCTCGAGCCAGATCGTCATCGGGGCGGCGATGAACCAGGTGGAGTAGGTGCCCGAGATGATGCCGACGAGCATCGCCATGGAGAAGTCCCAGATCGTCCCCACGCCGTAGACGAGGAGGCCGATGAGGGAGAGCGCGGTGGCGAAGGAGGTGAGGAAGGTCCGGCCGAGCACCTCGTTGATGGAGGCGTTGACGAGGTCGCCGAGCGCCTTCCCCTTCATCTTGCCCTGGTTTTCCCGGATGCGGTCGTAGACGACCACCGTGTCGTTCACCGAGTAGCCGACCACCGTCAGGATGACCGCCACCGAGGTGAGGTTGAACTCGCGCCCGCTGAAGGCGAAGAAGCCGAGCGTGATGATGGCGTCGTGGAGCAGGGCGATGATGACGCCCGGCGCGAAGCGGAAGTCGAAGCGGAAGCCGACGTACACGACGATGAGGCCCATCGCGTAGAGGATGGCCTTGAAGCCCTGGTTGCGGAGCTCGCGGCCGACGGCCGGGCCGACGTACTCGACGCGCCGCACCTCGGGCTTGGAGGCGCCGAAGCGCGCCGACAGGTCGCGCTCGATCTTGTCCTGGATGCCCTGGGTGACGACCGCGAACGAGCGCGTGCCCGCGGACAGGCCGGCTTCCTCGCGCACCTCGCGCACGCGCACGCCCGCCGACTCGACGGCGGCCTTGAGCGCGTCGGGCGCCGGCGGCGTCCCCTGGAACTGGAAGTCGATCTTGTCGCCCACGTCGGGGTTGAAGGCAGGCTCGGCGGCGAGCGGGAACTTCGCCTTGACCGCCTCCTTCACCCGGTTCACGTCCTCGGCGGTGAGGAGCGCGATGCGGCCGACGCGGATGAGGTAGGTGTGCTCGCTGTCCGCGCCGTAGGTCTGGACCGACGCATCCTTGAAGCCGAGCGCCTCGACCCCCTTGCGGATCTCGCCCGGGTCGACCGCCTGGGCGAAGCGGACCTCCATCTCGGTGCCGCCGGCGAAGTCGACGCCGAAGTTCAGCCCGTGGATGGCGGGGATGGTCCAGAGGAGCACGGCGAGGTTCACCACGATCGAGAGCACCACCGCGACGTGGCGCTTCCCGACGAAGTCGAACTTCGTGCCGTGGGGGACGATGTCGAAGGTCTTGAATTGCATCGCTAGACGCTCAGCCGCGCCGATTCATGGCGCGTGAAGTACTCCATGATCGCGCGGGTCACGACGATGGAGGTGAACATGGATGCCACGAGGCCGATGATGAGCGTGACCGCGAAGCCGCGCACCGGGCCGGAGCCGTACTGCATGAGGACGACGCCGGCGACCAGC
>DASTGH010000127.1:0-2496 GCA_035719345.1 Anaeromyxobacteraceae bacterium | reverse complement strand
GCGACGTCGCCGGGATGATCCGCTCCTTCCACTACGCGGCGCATGCGGGGCTCACGGCGCACCTGGCGCGCCCGGGGGCCGGCGACCGGGCGCACGCCGAGCGGTGGGCGCGCGGCTGGTACGTGGGGGTGGCGGCGCGCTTCCTGGGCGCGTGGCTGGAGGTCGCGCGCGGGAGCGCCGCCGTACCGCGCGACCCGGCCGAGCTGCGCGACCTCCTCGACCTGTTCCTGGTGGAGAAGGCGGTCTACGAGCTGGCGTACGAGCTGAACCACCGCCCGGCCTGGGTGGGATTGCCGCTGCAGGGGATCGAGGACCTTCTGGCCGCCGACGCGGCCGACGAGGAGGACGCCGTGCCGAGGAAGGGTTCGCGGGAGGCGCCGCGCGCGGCGGCGCGCACGGTGACGGCGCGGAGGGCGCCCGAGGCCCCGGCGCCGCCGCCGGCGGCGCATGGCCCGGAGGTCTGGGCGAAGGGCGGCCCGAGCGACGTCGACCTGCACCTGTGGAGCGAGGGCACGAACCACCGGGCCTACCGGGCGCTCGGGGCGCACCTCGTGACCATCGACGGCGTGGAGGGCACGTCCTTCGCGATCTGGGCGCCGAACGCCGAGCGGGTCAGCGTCATGGGCGATTGGAACGGATGGGACAAGGCGGCCCAGGTCCTGCGGCCGCTCGGCCCGTCCGGCGTGTGGCAGGGATTCCTGCCCGGGGTCCGGGCCGGAGCGACCTACAAGTACCATGTGCGATCGCGGAACGAGGGATACGCCGCCGACAAGGCCGACCCGTTCGGCTTCAAGCACGAGGCAGCGCCCGGCACGCAGTCGATCGTGGCGGACCTGTCGTACGACTGGGGCGACGGCGCCTGGATGGCCTCGCGGCGGGCGCGGAACGGGCTCGGGAGCCCGATGAGCATCTACGAACTGCACCTCGGCTCGTGGCGGCGCGTGCCGGAGGAGGGGAACCGGTCGCTCACCTACCGCGAGCTGGCGCCGCGGCTCGCCGACCACTGCACGGAGATGGGCTTCACGCACGTGGAGCTCATGCCGGTGACGGAGCACCCCTTCTACGGGTCATGGGGCTACCAGACCACCGGCTACTTCGCGCCGACCAGCCGCTACGGCTCGCCGCAGGACTTCATGTTCCTCTTGGACACGCTCCACCGGCGCGGGATCGGCGTCATCCTGGACTGGGTGCCGTCGCACTTCCCCGCCGACGCGCACGGGCTCGCCTACTTCGACGGGACGCACCTCTTCGAGCACGCGGACCGGCGGCAGGGGCACCACCCGGACTGGGACAGCTACATCTTCAACTACGGGCGGAACGAGGTGCGGAGCTTCCTGCTCTCGTCGGCCCTGTTCTGGCTCGACCGCTACCACGTCGACGGGCTGCGCGTGGACGCGGTCGCGTCGATGCTCTACCTCGATTACTCGCGCAAGGAGGGCGAGTGGGTCCCGAACCGGTTCGGCGGGCGGGAGAACCTCGAGGCGATCGGCTTCCTCCGCCGGCTCAACGAGGTGGTCTTCGCCGAGCACCCGGACGTGCAGACGGTGGCGGAGGAGTCGACCGCCTGGCCCATGGTGTCGCGTCCCGTCCACGTGGGCGGCCTCGGGTTCGGGATGAAGTGGGACATGGGCTGGATGCACGACACGCTCCAGTACCTCCGGCGCGAGCCCATCTTCCGCCGGTACCACCAGAACGAGCTCACCTTCCGGATGATGTACGCGTTCAGCGAGAACTTCGTGCTGGCGCTCTCGCACGACGAGGTCGTGCACGGGAAGGGCTCGCTCCTCGACAAGATGCCGGGCGACGCCTGGCAGAAGTTCGCGAACCTGCGCCTGCTCTACGGGTACATGTGGGCTCAGCCGGGGAAGAAGCTGCTCTTCATGGGCGGTGAGTTCGGGCAGGGGCCGGAGTGGAGCCACGAGCGGAGCCTCGACTGGCACCTCGCGCGCGCCGCGCCCCACGCCGGGGTGGCCGACTGGGTCCGCGATCTCAACCGCGCGCTGCGGGAGAACCCGGCGCTCCACGTGAAGGACTGCGATCCGTCCGGGTTCGAGTGGGTGGACTGCAACGACGCGGAGGCGAGCGTCGTGTCGATGCTCCGCAAGGGCGGAGAGGGAGACCCCGAGATCCTGGCCGTCTTCAACTTCACCCCCGTCCCTCGCCACGCCTACCGCGTGGGCGTGCCGGGCGGCGGGTTCTGGCGCGAGATCCTGAACAGCGACGCCTCCGGCTACGGCGGCGCGGGCTTCGGGAACCTGGGCGGCCAGGAGGCGTCACCGGTCGGTGCGCACGGGCGGTACCACTCGCTCTCCGTCACGGTGCCGCCGCTCGGAGCCGTCTTCTTCCGGCGCGAGCAGCGCTGAGACGCCGTCGCGCGAGCGGCCGGTGGCGTCAGCTGCCGCGGCGCGGCCGCTGCCGCGCCACCCGCTCCATCCCCGCCCTGGCGCCGGCCCGGGCCTGCGCTGCGAGCGCGGCGGAGTCCGCGCGCGCCGCCTC
>DASTGH010000126.1:0-9937 GCA_035719345.1 Anaeromyxobacteraceae bacterium | reverse complement strand
GGGCGGGGGCGGGGGCGGGGGCGGGGGCTGGGAGGGCGGCGACGACGACGCGCACCCGCCCGCCCGCCGCCTCCAGCTTCACCTCCACCTCGCGAAGTGGCGAGCGGTACCGGAAGGAGGTGCTGCCCTCGCGCGGGGGCGCCGGCGCGTCGGGCGGCGCGATCTCGCGCACCGCCGAGACGATCTGGTCGGTGGTGAGCGGGAGCTGGATGAGCCGCACCCTCCCCGCCTCGCTCTCCAGGGTCGCGCCGTTCCCCGTCTCCAGCACGAGCGTGGAGGGCGGGCGCGCCACCATCTTCTCGATGAACGCGTCGAGCCTGGGCATGGTTCAGCGCTCCAGCGCGTCGAGGCGCGCGACGTGGCGCTTCGCCACGAGGCGCACCACGCCGTCGTCGCCGTGCAGGGCGAGGAAGGCCCCCGGCTGGTTCAGGTGATCGAGGACGCGCGCGCGGTCGGGCGGCAGGACGTAGGACACCACGCCGCGCACCGTTCGGCCCCCCGGGAGCCGCGCCTCGAGCGCGTGCTGCTCGGCGGGCGCGAGCGCGAACGGGTCCTCGGCGACGCCGTCCAGGGCCGCCACGGCGATGGCGTCGCGCCGGAGGAAGGCGATCCGGCCGGAGGCGAGATCGCGCGCCGGCAGGAACGCACCGTCGGCCTCGAGCAGGTCCGCAACCTCCTCCGGCCCCTCGTGCCGCGAGGCGTGCTCGGAGAGGAAGAGCGCGAAGCGGCCGCCGCTGCCGTCGCACAGCACGATCTCGGCCTCGACCGTCCGCTTGGGCACCGTCAGCGGTTGCACGGCGCTGGAGAATGCAGGAACGGAGCCGCCGGCGATCGGCGCCCGGCCCGAGGCCTGCCGCCCCGCGGCCGCGGGGTCTCAGCGCACCCCGGGGCCGCCGGTGCCCCCGCGGCGGGGCCACGCCAGGACCGCGGCGCCGAGGAGCACCCCCGGCACGAGCTGGGTGAGGTGGTACAGGATCATGAAGGCCATGGCCGCGGGCCGCGCTGCGCCGAAGCCGACGAGCGCCATGGCGCCGCCCGCCTCGAAGCTCCCGACGTTGGCGGGCGCGGGGACGACCATGGCCAGGTTGAAGGCGGTCAGGGTGGCGAACGCCTCCATGGGCGAGAGCGCGAGGCCCAGGCTGCGCGCGGCCACTGCGATGAGCAGCGTCTCCCAGAGCCACGGCAGCGGCGCCAGGACGGTCTCCACGGCGAGCAGCCGCCTCCAGCGCTGGGCCGCGAAGCCGTCGCGCAGGTTGCCGAGCCAGGCGGGGCCGCGCGACGCGCCGTCGGCCCGCCGCCCGAGGCGGCTCGCCATCAGCGCGAGCACCGCCGATCCCGCCGCCAGCGCCGCCACGAGGAGGCCGAGCGCGCGCAGGAGCCAGCCCGGCGGCGGCTCCACCAGGCACAGGAGCGGGAAGGCGGCGGTCCAGCCCCACTTGTCGCTCACCAGGTCCACGATCTCGGTGCCGAGGAGCTTGGCGCGCGAGACGCCGGTGCGCTTGCCCAGCCACTGCACGCGCAGCAGGTCGCCGCCGCGGCCGGGGAGGACCGCGTTGAGGAGGAACGCCACCGCCATCGCCCCGAAGGCGTCGCGGTAGCGCACCGGGGTCACCGGCCGCATCACCGCCCACCAGCGGAGCGCCTGGAGCCCGAGGAGCGCCCAGCTCCCCACCGCGGCGACCACGAGCGGCGCCGGCGCGGCGCCGCGGAGCGCGTCCCGCACCTCGGCCCAGGAGACGCCGAGCAGCGCCATGGCGCCCGCGGCGAGCGCCAGGCCGAGCACCGCACCGACCGCGGGCGCCCGCCCGCGCGGGCGCGCGCCCGCCTCCGTCGCCGCCGGCGCCGCCGAGCTCACCACAGGCCGGTGATCTCCCCCACGCGCCGGAGCGTGAGGGGCGCCTCGGGCTCGGTGCGGCACGCGTCGAAGCAGCGGCCGCAGGCCGGACCCGGGTAGCGGCGCGGGTCGAACGCGGTGTAGTGGGCCACCGGCGGCAGCTCGGCGCAGGGCTTCACCATGCCGTCGGGGGCGACGTGGATCATGGTGCGGCCGGCCGTGCACCCGGGAAACTCGCGCGCGGCGTAGAAGCTGGGGAGGTTCTCGAAGAACCAGTCGCCGGTGAGGACGTTCCGGTACTGCCGCTTCAGCTCGACGAGGCGGCGGCACGCCGCCCGCAGCTCCTCGAGCCGCTCCGGCGCCACGAAGCCCGCGGGGTTCCCGTTCTTGAGGTCGTTGTAGCCGGAGAACGCGACGTTCACGCCCCAGGCGTGCGCGAGCAGCACGAGCCGCTCCAGCTCGCCCAGGTTGTCCGCCATGATCATCGAGGCGAGGTTGAAGACGCGGCACCCGGCGGCGGACATGCGCGGGATGACGTCGGACATCCGCCGGAAGAGCCCCGGGAGCCCGCGCTCCGCGTCCTGGCGCTCGTCGGGGTAGTCGAGCGAGACGTTGATCTGGTTCACCCCGGCGCCGACGAGCTCGCGGACGCGCTCCTCCGAGAGGAACCCGCCGTGCGTGAGCAGCACCACGTAGCGGAACCCGGGCAGCGCGCGGATGCGCCGCACCACGTCGGCGAGGTCGCGCCGGAGCATGGGTTCGCCGCCGGTCAGCACGACCACCAGCGGATCGAAGCGGCGGACGACGTCGGTGAAGTCGGAGAGCTCGTCCCGGCTCTCGTTCTTCCAGTAATCGCAGAACCCGCAGCGGGCGTTGCAGCGCTTCGTCACCTCGATCGAGACGGAGACCGGGCGACGCGCGAGCTTCACGCCGAGGAACTTGACGACGCCGCGAGCCTTCTCCGAGCGTGAGAGGGCGATCTCCATCCGAGGCATCCTAGCGAGGGTCCCCGGAGCGTAGCACCCGCGTTCGGGTCAGCCGGCACCATGACGCACCGTTACAGCCGCTCCCGCGGCGAGCGCAGCAGGATGGCGGCCGGAAGCGCCAGGAGCGCCGCGGCCAGGCAGGC
Source organism: Anaeromyxobacteraceae bacterium (assembly GCA_035719345.1). Classification (GTDB taxonomy): domain Bacteria; phylum Myxococcota; class Myxococcia; order Myxococcales; family Anaeromyxobacteraceae; genus Anaeromyxobacter_A. The sequence continues at coordinate 6,974 of DASTGH010000126.1, read as the reverse complement.
CACCTCACCGAGCGAGGCGAGCAACCCGAACCCGCGCAGCGCGCGGTTGTCGGCCGCCAGCAGCGAGGCGTAGCCGATGACGGTGGTGGCCGAGCAGAGCGCCACCGCGCCGCCCGTCTCGCGCAGGACCCGGCCGAGCGATCCGGCGCCCTCGGCGCGCCAGCGCTGGACGACGTTGACGGCGTAGTCGACGCCGATGCCGAAGGTGATGGGCAGCGTCACGAAGTTGAGGAAGTTCACCTTGACGCGCGCCGCCGCCGCCGCGCCCACGAGCCACAGCACCCCGACCACGAGCGCGCCGAGCACGAGCAGCACCGGCGCGGCCCGCCGGAAGACGAGCACCACCAGCGCGCACACCGCCAGGAACGCGACCAGCGTGGCGCGCGGCCCGTCGCGCCAGATGGCGGCGGCGATGTCGTCGAAGAGCAGCGACTGACCGACCGCCTGCGCGCGTGCGCCGGCGTCGGCGATCGAGCCGCGGACGAGATCGGTCATGCGGCGGAGCAGGCGCGCGTCGAGCGGCCCGAGCGTCCGCGGGAAGACGAGGGCCACGCGCCCGAGCGTGCCGTCGCGCTCGGTGAGCGGGAGGATGAGCTGCGAGGGGACGTCGCGCGCCGTGACCGCCCGCAGGTCGGGTGGCGGGCGCAGGGCGAGCACCTTCCCGCGCAGGCCGGGCTCGAGCTGCGCCAGGCGGGCGTCGGTGAGGCCCTCGCGCAGGCGCCGCAGGGCCGGGAGCTTCTCCTCCTGCTCCGCCGGCACGACGGTGGCGAGCGAGCGGATCTCGCGGATGGGGTCATCCGGGCCGAGCGCGCGGCGCCGCGCCTCGAGCGCCGCGACCACCCGGTCGAGCTCGGGGGCGGTCTCGGCGCGCAGGACGATGGGCGTGAGGTAGGCCCGGAACACCTCGTCCACCTTGTGGCCCCAGTGCATGGAGCCGCTCCGGTCGCTCCTCGCCGCCCGCAGCTTGGAGAGGTCGTACTGGATGGGATCGCCGGGATAGAGCGCCACGGCCGCGACCGCGGCGCAGGCGAGCAGCGCGCTCGCCACCCGGACCGCGCCCGCTCCGCGCGCCAGGACGGCGCAGGCGACGGCGCCCACCAGCGGGCGATGTGGCGCCACGGACGTCCGGCGCGAGCGGCGATCGAGCGTGACGAGCAGCGGCGGCAGGAGGGCGTAGGCGGTGACCCAGCACAGCGCCATCCCCATGCCTCCGATGACGCCGAACTGGCTGAAGCCGCGGAAGTCGGTGACCGCCAGCGACAGGTAGGCGAGGGCCGCCGAGAACGCGGCCACGAAGGTCGGCGCCAGCGTGTCGCGCCAGGCCCGCAGGATGGCGTCGTCGATCGACGCTCCGCCGCGGCGCTCCTCGAGGTAGCGCGCGGTCACGATGATGGAGACGTTGATTCCGTTCCCCACCACGATCGACCCGAGGAACGCGGTGTTGGCGTTGAGGTGTCCGACGAGGAACCACGACGCGCCGAAGGTCACCGCGCACCCGACCGCCAGCGCGCCGGAGATGGCGAGGAGCGCGGTCCATCGCCGGAAGTACGTCCAGAGCGCGGCCAGGACGAGCACCAGCACCACGGCGGTGGAGGAGACGAGGTCCGAGGCGAGCGCCTCCTGCTCCTCGACGAGGTCGGCGACCTCCCCGTCGTAGCCCACCACCGCCGCCGGGTCGTAGCGACGCGGCTCGAGCGCGGCCACCTCCGCCCGGACCTGGTCGAGGAGCGCCTTGTTCGTGGCGTGGCCGCTCGCCGACTCGGGCGGACGGACGAGCAGCACGAGCAGCCGCCCGTCGGGCGTCTGGAAGTAGCCGTTGCGGAAGCGGGCCAGGACGCCGGCGGCCTCCTGGTACTTCCCCTCGACCCCGCCGAGGTCGAGCGCAGGGGGCGCGTCCGGCTCGCCCTCGTCGACGAGGGCGAGCAGCGGGTTCTGCCGCCGCTTCTCCCAGGCGACGCGGGTGTCGAGCCGCGCCTGCAGCGTGCGGATGTCGGCCAGCGAGAGGTAGAGCGCGCCATAGCGGCGCAGGAACGCCTCCTGCTCGTCGACGCGGTACTCGACCGACTGCACCATGGAGGTCGGAAGCCGGCGCAGTCGCGCGGCGAGGTCGTCGGCCAGCCGCTCCAGCGCGTCGCCGCGCTCGCCCTGCAGCACGACGGAGAGGTGCGTGACGGTGTGGAGGCGGGGGCCGAGCTCGCGCGCGGCCACCACGCTGGGGGCGCTCTCGGGCAGGAGCTCCTCGACGTTGGCGCGCAGATCGCCGTAGAGCCGCACGGAGAAGAACGCGCCGGCGAGGGCGAGGACGAGCGCCGCGCCGAGCACCGCGCGCCGGCGGCGCACGAGCCACGGCACGATACGGACCGGCGCGTCGCGGAGGCGCTCTCGGGTCATCGGGCTCTGGCGCGGACGGGCGGCTCGACCCATAGCACGACGCGCGCGGCGCCGGTGGCTGCGCTTCAGCGCCGCTCGACCCAGGCCGCCGCGCTCGCTCCCTGCGCGTCGCGCAGGGCGGCGCACAGCTCGAGCCGCTCCAGCCCCTCGTCCGCCTCGCGCCGGGCGCCGGGGACCTCGTCCACGCGCCGCTCGAGGAAGCGCCGCACCGGCTCGAGGCGCGACCGCTCGCACAGCGCGCCGGCCAGGGACGGCAGCCGCGCCGCCTGCCCCGCCGGGAGCTGCGCGGCGAGGACCGTCCAGCGCGCCTCCAGCGCGCGCCACGCGGCGTCGCGCGTCTCCGGCCAGCGCGCCTGCTCGAAGAGGGTTCGCGCCCGCTCGCCCACGCGCAGCCGCGGGTCCCCCACGAGCTTCAAGACCTGGAGGGAGGTCGGGGTGGTGCGGGCGGCGCCGAGCGCGTCGAGGACGCGGCCGCGCAGGTCCGCGGCGCTCACGGTGGCGAGCCGCTCGGCCAGCGCCTCGGCGAAGAGCGTGTCGCTCTCCATCACCGCCGCGGAGAGCGCCACCTCCGCCAGCTCGGGCGCCACCGCCTCGGGGTGGAAGCGCCCGTCGCCGCCGGCGTAGGCTCGCCCGAGCGCCGCCAGCACGCGCGTCGTCTCCGGGTCGCGCGCCACCAGCACCAGCGCCTCGGCCAGCCCCCGCCGCAGCGCCGCGCGCTCCGCGTCCTCGCCCGGGGCCGGCTCCAGGCCGACCTCGCGCAGGCGGGGCCGGAACAGCTCGGCGGCGGCGCGGCGCGCCCGCGGGCGACCCTCCTCCGGGACGAGGTCCCGCACCAGCTCCTCGAGCAGCCCCGCCGGCGCGAGCGCCACGCGGCGCGAGCCGTCGCGCACGAGCGGCTGCAGGGCGGTGAGCGCCTCGCCGTAGGGGAGCGCGCCGGCGCGGGCCGCGGCGGAGACCGCCTGCGCGTACGACAGCCGCTCCGCCGGCTCGAGGTGCGCGAAGCCGGCGTCCCGGAGCCGCGTCAGGTCGGCGGCGGGCATCCACCAGCGCTGGTATCCAGCGCCGCCGGCGGCGGGCATGACCCAGCGCGGGCACGCGCGCAGCGCCAGGGTCCCGTGTCCGTGCTCCACCAGCGCGCACGCCTCGCCGACCTCGCCCGCAGCCTCGAAGCGGGCGCACACGGGCACGTCCCAGGCTCCCCCCTGCGCGCGCGAGCCGACCGGGCGCCAGCGGCTCACCTCCACCTCGATCCGCGGCCGCCCGCCGTCGCAGGCGATGCGGGTGGTGACGAGCGGGATGCCCGGCTGGTCGAGCAGCGTCTTCATGGGCCTGCCCACGTCGCGCCCGGCGGCCCGCGAGAGCGCGCCCAGCAGGTCGTCGGTGGTGGCGGTCCCGTGCGCGCGGTCGCGGAGATGGGCGCGCACGCCCTCGCGGAAGCGGTCGGGCCCGATCCAGCGCTCGAACCCGCGCAGCACCGCACCGCCCTTCCAGTAGGAGAGGCGGTCGAACTGGTTTCCGACGTCCGCCATGCGGCGGAGCGGCTGGCGCACGGCGCGTGCGCTCGCCAGCGCGTCCTTGGCCATGATCTCGTCGACGCGCTCCGCGGCGCGCTCCCGCGCGCCGGCGGCCGGACGCAGCGCCTCGAGCGCCTTCCAGGTCATGAACGTCGCGAAGGACTCGTTCAGCCACACGTCGTCCCACCAGGCGAGCGTCACGAGGTCGCCGAACCACTGGTGCGCCAGCTCGTGCGCCACCAGCCCCGCGACCGCCACCTCCTCCTCGGGCGGCGACCGCCCCGGCTCGAAGGAGAGGGCCGCGTCGGAGTAGAGCACCGCGCCCGCGTTCTCCATGCCGCTGCCGCGCATGTCGGGCGCGACCACCTGATCGAGCTTGGCGTACGGGTACGGCACGTCGAACCAGCGCTCGAGCCAGGGGACGACCTCGCGCGCGATGGCGAGCGCGCGCGCGTGGCGCTGCCCGGTGCCGCGCGGCGAGAGCCCCCGCAGCGGCAGCGTCCGCCCGCGGATCTCGTTCGCCGGCAGCGGCTCCGGCGTCGACACCTCGAACGGCCCGACCGCCGCGAAGAGGAGGTAGGTGGGGAGCGGGTCCGTCGGCGCGAACCGGACGCGCTTCAGGCCGGCGCCGGCCGGCTCCGCGTGCACCGCCGGGCCGTTCGAGACCGCCACCAGTGCGTCGGGGACGACCAGGCTCACCTCGAACGGAGCCTTGAACGAGGGATCGTCGAGCCCCGGGAAGACGCGGCGCGCGTCGATCGGCTCGAGGTGCGTGAAGGCGTAGGCGTCGCCGTCCTGGCGGACGCGGTAGAGGCCTGCCAGACGCTCGTTCCACGGCGCGTCCCAGGCGACGTGGAGCGTGGCCGGGCCCGCCGGGAGCGGTTTCTCGGGGACGAGCCGGGCCACGCCCTCGGGCGTGACCTGCGCGAGCGTCGCCGGCGTGCGCGCGCCGCCCGCCTCCACCCACGCCTCCCGCACGCTGAGCTCGCGCGCGTGGAGCCAGATGCGCGAGAGCGGATGCGCCAGCTCGACGTCGAGGTCGAGGACGCCGGCGAAACGATCCGCTTCCGGTGCGACGCTGAGCTCGAGGCGGTAGCGGAGGGGCACGACCTCGCGCGGCAGCCTCAGCTCCGGGGCGGGATCGCCCGGCGAGCCGCCCCCGAGGCGCAGGCACCCGCTCGTGCCGGCGAGGGCGAGCGCCAGGGCGAGGAGCGGCGGGGCGAGGCGCGGGCTCGGGGAGCGGGGCACGGGAGGACTCTAGCCCGGCCCGCGCCGGCGCGAGCGGCCAATCCCATCGAGCGCCCCCATGCGGCGTGTTTGCAATGCGTGGAACGACCTGCTATCGTACATTGCGTCTCTTCGGAGCCGATCATGACCGTCCTCGCCGCCATCCTCTCGAGCCGGAGCAGCGCCGATCCCCGGTGCGCTCTCACGGGGTGGTACGAGACGGCCATGCGCGCCGCCCTGTAGCTGCGGCCGCTCCTCGCCCCGACACATCCCCAGGCGATCTGCGCCCTGACGGGGCCCGCGAGCGTGCTCGCGCGCCCATGGCCACGGCGATTGACCGCTGATTGACGCGCATGAGCCGGCTGACGCCGGTCCCGTGCCATTGACCTCCGTTTGTCTATTGCGCGGGCGCACCGGCACGCGTCTGCCCTCGCGGGGCGGCGCGAGGCGAAACGCCGGCCCCGCCGGCGTCGCCGGGAACCCGACCCACCCCGGCCCGACGAGCCAGGGTCGCCGAGAGGAGCCTCGCCATGACGCTCGGAACGCTGATCGCGATCGCAGGGACCGTCGAGCTGGTCGCGCTGCTCGCCACGCTCGTCGGGCTGGTTCGCCGGGGCCGCCGCCGGACCGGCCTGATCGAAGAGAGGGCGCGCGCGCCCCGCACCGGGAGCGGGCTGGACGAGGCCGCGTGAGGCCTCGCCACCCCGCGCCCGGTCGACTACCGCAGCCCGACCACCTCGTCACCCTCACCCTCCCACTCGGCCAGGCGCGACACCTTGCGCGCCACCTCGGGCCAGGTGGCGCCGGTGCAGCGCTCGACCTCGCGGGCGAGGAATGCCTTGATGCGGGCGAGGTCCCACTCGAAGACGAGCAGCTTCGAGGCGCCGAACACCGCGCCGGCGCGACCGTGCCGCTCGGCGAGCCAGCCGGGGGTCACCACGAGCAGATCGAAGCGCTCCCGCCCCCGGAGCCCGAGCGGCCCGACCTCCAGCACGAGCGGCACGGCGAAGGATTCGGGATCGGGCGGACGCCAGTGGGCGAGGTCCTCGATCGCCTCGGAGGAGAGGCCCTTGAGCCGAGCGCGCATGCGGCGGTTCTAGCCCGGCTGCGCCGCGGTGCGCAGGACGCGCGGCAGCGCATCGCGCCCGTTCGAGGAAGCCCGCAAGCCCGGCCCCGTCCCACCGCAGGCGTGGTGCGACCACCGTCTTCACGCTCACCGTGACGAACGCGGCGGGCGACACCGCCTCACGCTCGGTCACGGTGACCGTCCGCCAGGCGCTCGGTCCCGGGACGGTCACCCTGGTGCGGCGGAACGCGTCGGGCGCGCTCGAGCCGGCCGCAGGGATCGCCGTGCACCGGAGCGACGCCTCGTCGGGCGCGTTCCTGGAGACCCTCACCAGCGACGCCGCGGGACGGGTCGACTTCGGCGACCCCGGCAGCGCGCGCTCCACCTACTCGGTCGTCCGCCCCGGCCCCGCCGGCCGAACCGTCGTCGTCTCCTTCGTCGCGGTGCCGGCGGGCGCGCTCACGCTGCGCCTCGACCGGCTCCCGGACGTGCCGGACCAGGTCTCGTCGATCGAGGCCGCGGTGTCGCCGTCGTCCTGGGGCGCCGCGGTGATCCTCCCCAGCACCGGCCTCCTGGCGCTCGACGAGAACCACACCTTGGCCATCGATCGCGGCGACCTGCCGGACGACGGACGCGTGACGCTGCTCGGGCAGACGGGCGGCGGCGAGCTCGGACCGGTGCGCTGCGGGCTCCTCCTCGACGTGCCCCTCCCGGCGGCGGGCTCGTCGGTCACCATCCCGCTCGACCAGGACGGCGCAGGGGTGGTCGTCAACTCC
>DASTGH010000125.1:0-9280 GCA_035719345.1 Anaeromyxobacteraceae bacterium | reverse complement strand
GAGCGGCCGGCCGCGGTGACGAGCGCGCCCGCCCCGGCCGCAGGGCCGGCGGCGCCTCCCGCCCCCGCTGCTGCCCCGCTCGCCGCGGGGCCGGCGGCCGACGGCGGGGAGGCCCAGCTCCGCGACGCCCTCTCCCGCGCCTCGCGCGAGGTCATCGAGCGGATCGCCTGGGAGGTCGTGCCACAGCTCGCCGAGACCATCATCCGCGAGCAGCTCGACCGCCTCGTCAAGGACCGGCAGCGGTAGCCGACGGGCGGCAGTGTCCGGTGCGCGTCTTCGCGTGCAGGCGGCGTCGGTCCGGTGTACTAGAACGGGCCATCCGCCAGGAGACTGCGTGAGCACCGGAGCCACCGCCACCCACCGCGCCGAGCTGTCGAAGGGGTACGAGCACCGCGAGGTCGAGGCGCGCTGGTACCCGGTGTGGAAGGCGCGGGGCTGGTTCCGCGGCGAGGAGGCCGACCGCTCCCGCCCGGCCTTCTCCATCGTCCTTCCGCCGCCCAACGTCACCGGCTCGCTGCACCTCGGGCACGCGCTCACCGCCACCATCCAGGATGTGCTCTGCCGCTGGAAGCGGATGAGCGGCTTCAACGTCCTGTGGCTCCCCGGCACCGACCACGCCGGCATCGCCACGCAGATGGTGGTGGAGAAGGAGCTGCAGCGGACGGAGGGGAAGACGCGGCACGACCTCGGCCGCGCTGCCTTCCTGGAGAAGGTCTGGGCGTGGAAGGAGAAGTACGGCTCCCGCATCGGCCAGCAGCACGAGGCGCTCGGCGCGTCGCTCGACTGGTCCCGGGAGCGCTTCACCATGGACGACGGGCTCTCGCGCGCCGTGCGCGAGGTCTTCGTGCGCCTGCACGAGGAGGGGCTCGTCTACCGGGACAAGCGGCTCATCAACTGGTGCCCGCGCTGCCGCACGGCGCTCTCCGACCTCGAGGTGCACCACGAGGAGGCGCACCAGGGCGAGCTGTGGAGCTTCGCCTACCCGCTCTCCGACGGCTCGGGCGAGATCGTGGTCGCCACCACCCGGCCCGAGACGATGCTCGGCGACACCGCGGTCGCGGTCCACCCCGACGACGAGCGCTACCGCGCGGTCGTCGGCAAGAAGGTCGTCCACCCGCTCGTCGACCGCGAGATCCCCATCGTCGCGGACGCCATCCTGGTCGACCCGAAGTTCGGCACCGGCGCGGTCAAGGTGACGCCGGCGCACGACTTCAACGACTTCGAGGTGGGCAAGCGCCACGACCTCGAGCTGCTGACCGTCATCGGCCTCGACGGGACGATGAACGCGGAGGCGGGCCCGGTCGCCGGCCTCGACCGCTTCGAGGCGCGCAGGAAGGTGAAGGAGCTCATCGCCGAGAAGGGGCTCGATCGCGGGTCGAAGCCGCACCTCCTGCCGCTGGCGCGCTGCCAGCGCTGCGAGACGATCCTCGAGCCGCTCCTCTCGCAGCAGTGGTTCGTGCGCATCGACCCGCTGGCCAGGCCGGCGATCGCCGCGGTCGAGGACGGGCGCACGCGCTTCATCCCCGAGCCCTGGACCAACACGTACATGGCGTGGATGCGCAACATCCACGACTGGTGCATCAGCCGGCAGCTGTGGTGGGGCCACCAGATCCCGGCCTGGTACTGCCCGGACGGCCACGTCACCGTGGCGCGCGAGGCGCCGTCGACCTGCGCGACGTGCGGCAAGCTCCACCTGCAGCAGGACGAGGACGTCCTCGACACCTGGTTCAGCTCCGCCCTCTGGCCGTTCTCGACCATGGGCTGGCCGGACCGCACCGCCACGCTCGCCACCTTCTACCCGACCTCCGTCATGGAGACGGGCCACGACATCATCTTCTTCTGGGTCGCCCGGATGATGATGATGGGCCTCCACTTCATGGAGGACGTGCCCTTCCGCGTCGTCTACCTGCACCCCATGGTGCGCGACGAGAAGGGCCAGAAGATGTCGAAGACGAAGGGGAACGTCATCGACCCCCTCGTCATGACCGAGGCCTACGGCGCCGACGCGCTCCGCTTCACGCTGGCCGCGCTCACCGCCCAGGGCCGCGACATCAAGCTCGCGAAGGAGCGCATCGAGGGCTACCGCGCCTTCGCCAACAAGCTCTGGAACGCGACGCGCTTCGCCCTGACGAACCTCGAGGGCCATGCCTGGCAGGAGGGCGACGCGGCGCGGCTCGCCACCAGCGCCGCCGATAGGTGGATCCTGGCGCGGCTGCAGCGCGCCGTGAACGAGACGGTCGACGCGCTCGAGGGGTATCGCTTCAACGACGCCGCGAACACGGTCTACGCCTTCGTCTGGCACGAGCTCTGCGACTGGTACATCGAGCTCTCGAAGGTGGCGTTCTACGGCGAAGATCCCACCGCGCGGAAGGCGGCCCAGGCGGTGCTGACGCACTGCCTCGACACGGCGCTGCGGCTCCTGCACCCGTTCATGCCGTTCATCACCGAGGAGCTGTGGCAGACGCTGAAGGCGCAGGTCGGACTCGCGGGTCCCGACTCCGTCATGGTCGCGCCGTACCCGGCGAAGGGGCCCGCGGACGAGGCGGTCGAGCGCGACTTCCGGCCGGTGCTCGGTGTCATCGAGGCGCTGCGGAACATCCGCGGCGAGATGAACATCGCGTTCAAGGTGGCGCTGCGCCACGTGCAGGTGGGCGCGCTCGACCGCGACGCGCTCGCCACGGTGCGCGCCGAGACCGCGCGCATCGCCCGGGTCGTCAACGTCGAGGGGCTCGCCGCGGGCGAGGGACCGACGCGCAAGGTGCCGGGGAGCGCGGTGGCGGTGGGGACCGGCTTCGAGGTCCGCGTCCCGCTCGCCGGCGTGGTCGACATGGCTGCCGAGCGGCAGCGCATCGCGAAGGAGATGGCGAAGGTCGAGGCCGACCTGGCGGGCATCGAGAGGAAGCTCGGGAACCCGAGCTTCGTCGAGCGCGCGCCGCGGGAGGTCGTGGAGAAGGACCGGGCTCGCGCAGACGAGCTGCGCGAGCGGCGGATGCGCCTCGAGGCGCACCGGGACATGCTCGCCGAAGCGGAGGGAGCACCCATGCACGAGAACGTGAACGAGACGACGAACCCCAGCACCGAGACCCAGCCGCCGGCCCCGCCCGCCGGGGGCGCTGCCGAGGCGCCGGCCGCGAGCGCGTCACCGGCCGACAGCGCGACGGCGACGCCGGACGTCGCCGCGCCGGCCAAGCCGCGCGCCCGCAAGGCGCCGGCGAAGAAGGCGAAGCCCGCGGCCAAGGCGAAGCCCGCCGCCAAGGCCAAGGGCAAGGCTCCGGCGAAGCCGGCGGCCCGCAAGGCCGCCGCCAAGGCGAAGCCCGCTGCGCGCAAGGCCATGGGGAAGGTGAAGGCCGCCGGGAAGAAGGTCGCCGCCAAGGTCAAGAAGGCGGCGCCGAAGAAGAAGAGGTAGCCCGTTGCCCGCCCTGCCGCTCCACGTCGAGCGCCTCCTCGATCTCGCTCTCGAGGAGGATCTCTTCCTCGGGGACGTCACCAGCGAGGCGACGCTCGACGCGGACGCGGCCGGGGAGGGCCGGTTCCTGGCCAAGGAGGACCTCGTCCTCGCCGGCACGGCCGTCGCGGCGCGGGTCTTCGAGCGGCTCGGGGCCGAGTGCCGCTTCGACCTGCCCGACGGCGCGGCCACGGCCCGGGGCAGCTGGGTGGGGAGCGCGCGGGGACCGCTGGGCGCGCTGCTCGCCGCCGAGCGCACCGCGCTCAACTTCCTGCAGCGCCTCTCCGGCGTGGCGACGCTCACGCGGCGCTGCACCGGGGCGCTGGCCGCCGCCGGCGGCCGCACCCGCCTGCTCGACACCCGCAAGACGACGCCGGGGTGGCGGCGCCGGGAGAAGGAGGCGGTGCGCGCGGGCGGCGGCACGAACCACCGCTTCGCGCTCGGCGACGGCGTGCTGGTGAAGGACAACCACGTCGCCGCCTGCGGCGGGGTGGGCGAGGCGGTGCGGCGCGCCCGGGCCCGCGCCAGCGCGCTCCTGCGCATCGAGGTCGAGGTGACGGACCTGCCCGGCCTGGACGAGGCCATCGCCGCCGGCGCCGACATCGTCCTCCTCGACAACATGGACGACGCGGCCATGGCCGAGGCGGTGCGACGGGCGGCCGGCCGGGTCCGGCTCGAGGCGAGTGGCAACATGAGCCTGGAGCGGCTGCCGCGCGTCGCCGCCACCGGCGTCGACTTCGTCTCCATGGGCGCGCTCACGCACGGCGCCCGCGCCGTCGACGTCTCCTTCGAGATCATGGCGGCGCCCCGTTGACCTGAGCTCCGTCGGCTCGGCGCGTTGACAGCAGGGGCGGCCCCCGCCACGATCGCCGGATGGCCGAGCCCGCGCGCCCCGGGAGCGAGGAGCTGGTCCTCGCCTTCCTCGCCGAGGCCGACGACGCCTTCGTCTCGGGCGAGGCGATCAGCGACAAGCTGGGGCTCTCGCGCGCCGCCGTGTGGAAGCACGTCAACGCGCTCCGGGCGCAGGGCTACACCATCGAGGCGGTCGCGGCGCGCGGCTATCGCCTGGTCGGCATCCCCGACCGGCTCGGCCCGCTGGAGCTGCGCCCGCTGCTCTCCACCCACGACGTCGGCCGCGAGGTGCACTGGTTCGCGGAGGTGAGCTCGACCAACGACGCCGCCAAGGAGCTGGCCGAGGAGGGCGCCCTGCACGGCGAGGTGGTGGTGGCCGAGACGCAGACCGCCGGCCGCGGCCGGCGGGGCCGCGCCTGGGCCTCGCCGCCGGGCAAGAACCTCTACCTGTCGGTCGTGCTCCGGCCGGAGCTGCCGCCCTCGCGCGCCCCGGAGCTGACGCTGCTCGCGTCGGTGGCGCTGTGCCAGGCGGCGCGGCGCACCGGGGTGGCGGGGGCGGCCATCAAGTGGCCGAACGACGTCCTGGTGGGCGGGCGGAAGCTCGCCGGCATCCTCACCGAGATGGCCGCCGAGCCCGACGTCGTGCAGTGGGTCGTGCTCGGCCTCGGGGTCAACGTCAACGCGGGCGTGGAGGACTTCCCCGGGGAGCTGCGCGACGTCGTCACCAGCCTGGCGCGCGAGCGCGGCGAACCGGTGCCGCGCGCGCTGTTCGCCGCGGCGCTGCTCTCCGGCCTCGAGGCCTGGCTCGACCGGCACGCGGCCGAGGGCTTCGCGCCGGTGCGGGCCGCCTGGCGCGAGCTGTCGGACACGCTCGGGCGCGACGTGCGCGTGCGCGCGGCGGGTGAGGAGCTCGTCGGGCGGGCCGAGGACGTGGACGCGCAGGGCGCGCTGCTGGTCCGGACGGCGGCCGGCCTGGAGCGCGTGCTCGCCGGCGACGTGGAGCTCTTGCGACCCGGGTCCTGAGCAGGGGCGGGCGCGCCGCACGCGCTGCGATCGCGGGACCGGCGGCCGCGTTGACCGTCGCGGGGGGCACGACTACCCTTCGGGCCCGTGCTGCTCGCCGTCGACGTGGGGAACACGAACACCGTGCTCGGCGCCTTCGAGGGCCGCACGCTGCGCCAGCAGTGGCGCGTGGAGACGAGCCACAGCCGCACCGCCGACGAGTACGGCATCCAGCTCCGCCAGCTGTTCGCGGCGGCGGGGGTCGAACCCCGGGCCGTGGACGCGGTGGCGGTGTCGAGCGTCGTCCCGCCGCTCGCCGGCACGCTGACCCGCATGAGCGAGCGGTACTTCGGCGTGAAGCCGCTCTTCGTCGGCCCGGGCGTGAAGACGGGCATGCCCATCCTCTACGACAACCCGCGCGAGGTCGGGGCGGATCGCATCGTGAACGCGGTGGCGGCCTGGGACCGCTGGGCCTGCGGCATGGTGGTGGTCGACTTCGGGACCGCCACCACCTTCGACGCGGTGTCGCAGAAGGGCGAGTACCTGGGCGGCGCCATCAGCCCGGGCATCGGCATCTCCATGGAGGCGCTCTTCACGCACGCCGCCAAGCTGCCCGAGGTCGAGTTCGCCCGGCCGCCCCACGTCATCGGCAAGAACACGGTCGCCTCGATGCAGAGCGGGCTCGTCTACGGCTACGTCGGGCTGGTCGACGGGATCTGCGAGCGGATGGCGGCCGAGCTGGGGTTCACGCCCAAGGTGGTCGCCACCGGCGGGCTGGCGCCCCTGCTCGCCGGCGTCTCGCGCTCCATCGACGAGGTCGACGAGCATCTCACGCTGCGCGGGCTCTGCCTCATCCACGAGCGCAACCGATGATCGACACCGGCGACGAGAAGGGTGGAGCGGGCGCGGCCGACGGCGTGGTGGGCTTCGAGGAGGGGATGGCGCGCTTCCGCGCCGGCGACGCGGTCGGCGCCCACGAGCTGTTCGAGCGCGCCCATCGCCGCACCCCCGGCGATCCGCGCGTCATGTCCTGGTACGGCGTCACCCTGGTGCTGGTCGAGCGCAACTCCAACCTGGGCGTCCTCTACTGCGACCAGGCGCTGCGCCTGGCCGGCCCGGAGCCGGAGCTCCTCCTCAACCAGGCGCGGGCGCACCTCGCGCTCGGCCAGCGCGAGCGCGCCGTCAAGGCCATCCAGCGCGGGCTCGCCGCCGCGCCGGAGGACGCGCGGCTCAAGGCGGCGCAGGAGAGCATGGGCTGGCGCCGGCGTCCGGTGTTTCCCTGCTTCGGGCGCTCCAACCCGCTCAACCGCTGGCTGGGCCGGCTCCGCCACCGCTGGTCGCGGCGCATCCACCCCGTGCCCGCGCCGACGCCCATGTCGCTGGGGCTCCTGCCGGAGGCCGCGCCGCCGGACGGGGAGCGGCGGAGCGCCTGATGCCGGACCCGACGCTGCCGCTCGAGGCCCTGCCCAAGCCGCTGCACAAGCACGTCGATCCGAAGGCGCCGCTGCCCCTGCGCATGATGGGCGCGAAGGGGCTCGTGCCGGCGGTGGCGCCGGTCGACCTCGTCACGCTGCTCTTCATCCTCTGCTCCGACGAGGACGAGGGGGTCCGCACCACGGCCGCCCGCAGCGCCGAGGGCCTGCCCGAGAAGATCTGGGGCGTCGCGCTCCGCTCCGACGCGGTGGCGGGGCCGGTGCTCGACTGGCTCGCCGAGCGCTTCACGCGCAACGACGCGGCGCTCGAGCTCGTCCTCCTCAACGGCGCGACGCTCGACGCCACCGTGGCCCGCCTGGCAGCCACCGTCTCGCAGCGGCTGACCGAGATCGTGCGCCAGAACGAGCTGCGGCTGCTGCGCCACGACGAGATCATCCGCCGGCTCTGCGCCAACCCGAACGTGCTCGCCTCCACGCTCGACGGCGCCTGCGAGTTCTGCGTCCGCAACGGGCTCACGCTGCTCGACGTCCCGCAGCTGGTCGAGGCCTACAAGCGCGTGCACGGCGTCGACCCCACCGCCGCGCCGGCGGAGGACACGGCCGAGAAGATCATGGCCGACTACGCCGCCGAGCTGAAGGAGGACGCGCAGCCGGCGCTCGCCGCCGAGACGCCGGAGGAGACGGAGAAGAAGCTCACCATGACGCAGCGGGTGCTGCGGATGTCGGTCTCGGAGAAGATCAAGCTGGCCACGCTCGGCAACAAGGAGGCGCGGACGCTGCTCCTGCGCGACGCGAACAAGCTCGTGTGCATGGCGGCGGTGACGAGCCCGCGCATCACCGACGGCGAGGTCATGACGCTCGCCAACTCGCGGACCATCAACTCCGAGGTGCTGCGCCACATCTACTCGACGCGCGACTACCTCAAGATCTACGCCATCAAGATGTCGCTGGTGAAGAATCCGAAGGTGCCGCTCCCCACCGCCCTCAAGTTCCTGGTGACGCTGCAGGAGAAGGACATCAAGGAGCTGGCGCGCGACAGGAACGTTCCGCAGACCATCCAGTCGCAGGCCAAGGCGTGGGTCATGAAGAAGGAGATGGCGGCGAAGGGGCCCGCCGGCGGCAAGCACTAGCCGTGAGCGTCTCCCCTCCGCAGCCCCCGGCGGCTCCGGCCGCGGCGGCGCCCGCGCCCGTGCGCATGGGGCGCGCGCTCTGGATCAGCGCCGCCACCATGGTCTCGCGCGTCCTGGGGCTGGCGCGGGACCAGCTCTTCGCCGCGCTCATCGGCGCCAACGTCTGGTCGGACGCCTACATCGCCGCCTTCCGCATCCCGAACCTGCTGCGGGACCTCTTCGCCGAGGGCGCGCTCTCCGCCGCCTTCGTGCCGACCTTCGCCGACTACCAGCGCAACCGCGGGGCCGGCGACGCCTTCCGGCTGGGGAACCTCGTCCTCGGCCTGGTGCTGGTCGTGGTCGGCGCCCTCGTCCTGCTCGGCATCGGCCTCGCTCCCCAGATCGTGGCGGTGGTCGCGCCCGGGTTCGGGGAGGGCGGCGCGCTCACCGTCCGGCTCACCCGGATCATGATGCCGTTCCTCCTGCTCGTCTCGCTGGCCGCGGCGGTGATGGGCATGCTCAACGCCCAGCTGCGCTTCACCGCCCCGGCGCTGGCCCCGGCGCTCTTCAACGTCGGGTCGATCGCGGTCGGGCTCGGGCTGTGGGCGGCGGGCGCCGGCCCGGAGGCGGCGGTCGTCGGCTGGTCCATCGGAACGCTCTTCGGCGGGTTCCTGCAGCTCGTGGCCCAGGTGCCCTCGCTGCGCGCCACCGGCTTCCGCTTCAGGCCCCGGCTCGCCGGCGCGCTGGCCGAGCCCGGGATGCGCCGCATCGGCAAGCTCATGGCCGCGGCGGTGGTGGGCCTCTCAGCCACGCAGGTGAACATCGTCGTGAACACCATCTTCGCCTCGCACGAGCGCGGCGCGGTGTCGTGGCTCAATTACGCCTTCCGCCTCATGCAGTTCCCGCTCGGGGTCTTCGGCGTGGCCATCGCCACCGTGGCCGGCGCCGGCGTGGCGCAGAAGGCGGCGGCGCGCGATCTCGCCGCCGTGCGCGAGACCATGGGATCGGCGCTGCGCATGGTGGCCTTCCTGAACGTGCCCTCGGCGGTGGGGCTCGTGGTCCTGGCCGAGCCCATCATCGCGCTCATCTACCAGCACGGCCGGTTCGCGCCCTCCGACACGGCCGCGACCGCGCAGGCGCTCGTCTGCTACGCGATCGGCTTGTACGGATATTCCGCGGTGAAGGTGTTCGCTCCGGCCTTCTACGCGCTCGACGAGGCGCGCGTGCCGGTGCTGGGCAGCATCCTCGGCATGGCCTCGAACGTGGCGCTCAACCTCGCCCTCTACCCGGTGCTCGGCTATCGCGGCGTGGCGCTCGGCACGTCGGTCGCCGTCATGGTCAACTTCGCCGTGCTGGCGCTCGCCTGGCGTCGGCGCCACGGCGGGCTGGGCGCCAGCGGCGTCGGGCGGCAGCTGGCGCGCGTGGCGGCCGCGTCCGCG
>DASTGH010000124.1:0-3525 GCA_035719345.1 Anaeromyxobacteraceae bacterium | reverse complement strand
GGGTGCTTCAGTTCGGCCCAGCAGTCGACACCGAAAACGATGTCCGCCCATTCACACGAGGTTGACCACCACCATTCATTCACCGCAACCATCTCGATGCGAGGCAGAACGTTGATGACGGTGTTGTAGTGCCACTTCACGTTGCCCAGGATGGAGTTCGCGTTCGCGAACCACATCGACTTCGTCGGCGCGGGCATGTGCGTCTTGCCCGTGATCATCGTCTTCCCCATCTTCAGGGGGTGGTCCTCGTGGTTGTAGTAGTGGGCCGACTCGGCCCTCCAGTACTGCCTCGGCCGCGCCGGCTTCGCGGGATCGAGCTCCAGGTCGAACGGGTCCTCGTTGATGTACTGCGGCACGCCGTTGAAGAGCGCCGTGCGGTAGTTGCCGGCGTAGCTGCCGACGTTGCCGCCGATGCGGCCCACGTTCCCGGTGAGCGCGGCGAGCAGGAACGTGGCGCGGTCCTTGTTGTCGTTGTTGAAGAACTGGTTCGGCCCCATGCCGATGGCGAAGAGCGTCGTCCCCGGATTCCTGGCGATGTGCCGGGCGAGCTCCACCACCGAGGCCGCTGGCGCCCAGGTGATCTCCTCGGTCGTCCTCGGATCGAAGTGGGCGAGGTACTCCTTCACCACGTCGAACACCGGGCGGCAGCTCACCTTCGAGCCGTCCTTCAGCGTCACCTGGACCGCGCCCTCGAGCAGCGGCTCCTGCGCCGGCGAGCGCTTCCCCACCTCGTCGCGGCTGATGGCGCGCGGACCCTTCGCCGCGACGTCCCAGAAGACGTGATCGCCCCACTCGTTGCGGAGCTTCTCCGGGACCACCATGTCGCGCTGGAAGCCCGGCGCCGGGATGGCCTCGCCCACCTTCTGCACCACCGTCTGGTTCGTGAGCCTCGCCGGCGGACCCCCGAAGACCTCCTCCGCCTTGAGCAGCTTCAGGGTGTCGGCGCGCACCAGCAGCGGCAGGTCGGTGAAGCGGCGGACGTAGTCGGCGTCGAAGAGCCGCTCGTTCACGATGACCGCCGCGAGCCCGAGCGCCAGCGCCGGCGTCGTCCCCGGCCGCACCACGATCGCGTCGTCGGCCTTGGTCGCGGTCGCCGAGTACTCGGCGGCGATGACCACCACGCGCGTGCCCTTGAGGCGCGCCTCGGTGAGCCAGTGCGAGTCCGGCATCTTGGTGGCGATCCAGTTCATCCCCCAGACCACCACCGTCTTCGCGTGCTCGACCGCCTGGAGGTCGAACTCGACCGTCTGCTGGCCGGTGACCATCGGGTGCCCGGGCGGGAGGTCGGTGTGCCAGGAGTAGTTGTCGAAGCCCCGCCCGCCCAGCGCCTGGTCGCGCCCGACGCCGCGGATCTTCGCGTCGAGCAGCGCCATGGCGTTCGCCATGCGGTAGAGACCGAAGACGCGGGTGACGCCGAGGAGCGGCATCCCGCCCCGGAACTTCATCACCTGCGTCCCCGCGCCCTTCGCCGCCTCCACCATCTCCGGCTCGTAGCCCTGCTTCAGCAGGAGCTCCTTCCCCTTCTCGCCGGAGTAGGTGGTCGCGATGTCGACGAGCGCCGCGGCCACGATCCCCGCCGCCTCCTCGTGCGTGACCCGCACCCACTCGTCCCTGGCCCGGTTGAAGTGCTCGGGCGGCGGCCGCCCGTCGGCCCCGCGCGGGAAGCCCGCCTCCACCCACGCCTTGAAGCCCTTGCGGACCATGGGGTGGCGCACCCGGCGGTCGCCGTAGAAGCGCCGGGTGAGGGCGAGCCCCTTCTGGCAGACGCGCGGATCCCAGCGCGCCGACGCCTTCGTGCCGTAGAGGTCGGTCGCCTCCCCGTACCTCATCGACGGGCCGATGCGGAGGATCGACCCGGAGCGCACGTACGCCTGGAGGATGCAGTTGTGCGTGTCGTTCGGCGCGCACAGGAAGGTGAAGGTCGAGTCGTACTTCCACAGGTCGCGGTAGGCGGCCTCCCACCCGCGGTCGGGGTAGCGGGCGAGCGGGTTCTCCACGGCCTCGAGGCCGAAGGCGCGCGTCGCCGAGGCGGCCAGCGCGCCGAACCCCGACGTCCGCATGAGCTCGAGGAACTCGCGCCTCGTGAAGGCGGTCATGGCTTGCGCTCCCAGGTGCGGATGAAGGTGACGATCGACTCGACTTCCGCCGCTTCCAGCGCCCGGCGGCTGGGCGTCGGCCTCTCGAACCCCAGCATCGCCGTGCCGCGCCGGCCGCGCCGGATCGTCTCCGCGAGGTAGCCGTCGCTCGCGGCGCGCAGGAGGACCTGGTTCGCGAGCATCGGCCCCTCCGCGCCCTGACCTTTCGCCCCGTGGCACCCGGCGCAGGCGGAGGCGTAGAGCCGCGCCCCCTGCGCCGCGTCCCCCCTGGCCCAGCGCTCCGGCCGCGGGTCGGGGCGGTAGGCCACGCCGGCGCGCTCGCGGAGGTAGCGGACCAGGGTCGCGATCTCCGCCGGCCGCAGGCCACCCTCCTGCTCGCCCCACGCCGGCATCCGCCGCCCCGGGCGGCCGCTGCGGATGGTGGCGAGGATGAGCTCGTCGGACGCGATCTCGAGGAAGTCGGGGCTGGCGATGGCGGGGAAGGGCGGGAGGCCGGGGTAGCGCATCCCCTCGCCACCCTGGCCGTGGCAGGCCGCGCAGAACGTGCCGTAGAGCGTCGCGCCGTCGGTCGCGAACTCGCGCTCGCCGAGCTTCTCGGCGCGCGCGCGGTCCCTGGGGTGGAACTCGTCGCCGAGCGGGGTCCGCCGCAGCGCGAACAGGTAGAACGTGAGCTGATCGAGCTCTGCCTCGGTCAGCCGGAGCTCGGGCATGAGCGAGCCGGGCGTGACCCGCGCCGGCGCGCGGAAGTGCTCCTTGAACCAGCCCTCCAGCGTCCGCTCGCCCCGGACGCCTCCCCATGCCCGCTGGCCGGGATCCCGCTGTCCCACGCGCGTCAGGTCCGGGCCGTCGCCGCCGCCCACGCCCCCCACGGCGTGGCAGCCGCGGCACCCCAGGGAGTGGAAGAGGGCCTTCGCCTCGACCAGCCCCGGGGCGGCGACCCGCGAGCGGAGGAAGACCTCGATCGCCTCGCGGTCGGCGTCGGCGACGGGCGCGAAGGCCGCGCGCCAGGGGCCAGCCGCGGCGCGCTCGTGCTCGCGGAGGTGATGGGCGTGCCAGTCGGCGCGGTAGCCGCGCGCGCCGGCGCGGGACAGGTCCGGCCCCTCCAGCCCGCCCTGTCCGCCCGGCCGCACCGTCCCGCCGCGCCCGTCGACGCGGTGGCAGGCGAGGCAGTCGCTCCGCTCGAAGGCGCTGCGGCCACGCGCCAGGACGGCCACGTTCGGCACGGCGAGGTGCGTGTGGCAGGTGCCGCAGCTCGCGTACAGGTAGCGGCGCGGCAGCATCGGCTCCGGCCAGTGCTCCACGTCGCCGTGGGCGTCCCGGAGCGTCGTGGCCCGACCCTGGCCGGCGTGGCAGGTCGTGCAGCCGAAGCTCGCGGGGTCGTGCACGACCGGCGGGTGCGGCGCCAGCAGCGCGCCGCCGGGGACGCCCT
>DASTGH010000123.1:0-8149 GCA_035719345.1 Anaeromyxobacteraceae bacterium | reverse complement strand
GCCTGCAGCGGGCCGCGCGCGCGCCCGACGCGCCCCCGGCGCTGGCGGTGGCGCGCCTGTGCGCGCCTGCGCTCGCCGGGGCGGCCTTCGACGCGCCCCGGCTCTACGCGCTCGAGCCGCACTACGTCCGCGCCAGCGAGGCCGAGGTGAAGTTCCCGCACGGGCTCGGCCCGGGCGCGACCAAGGCGTAGGCGGCGCGCGGCACCGGGACGCGCTAGGCTCACCGCCGCACTCATGGAACCCGCGCTCTTCCGCCCGCCCATGCCGAGGACCGGTGGCGCCCTCGCGCTCGGGGCCGGCGCCGGAGCGGTCGTCGGCATCGTCGCCGGCGTGCCGCCGCTCCTCGCCGCGCTCTTCGGCGCCGTGGCCGCCGCCATCGCGCTGTCGGCGCGCCACGCCCGGGGGCTGCGCCTCGTCGCGGACGAGCGCGGGGTCCGCGTCGAGGGCGGCGCCGAGCGGCTGGAGGCCGCCTGGGGCACGCTCCGGCTCGGGTTCGGCCTGGCGCAGCGCGAGGACGGGAGCGTGCAGCGCTACGCCGCACTCGCCGACCCGCGCGGCCGCACCTTCGCGTTCTGCGAGCCCGCCCCCGGCCGCCTGTCGCAGGGCGTCGCCGGCGCCGACGGACGGCTCGTGCCCCTGGTCGAGCTGCGCGAGGCGGCGCTCCTCCTCGCGCTCGTCGTGCAGCGCGTGCCGGCCTGGAACGTCTTCCCGGAGTCGCTGCAGGGGCCGGGCTTCGACTCCGCTTCGCTACGCTCAGCCCGAGCGGACGTGGAACGCCCGTCGTCCGCAGAAGCTGGGCGACCGACGTTGCCATCCGCTCACCCTGAGCGGAGCGCAGCGAAGTCGAAGGGGGAGCGGTCCCGGGCCCTCGGTCTCTGGGCCGTCCTCGCCAAGCTCGGATCGAAGCTCGTCGCCGGCGCCGGCAAGGTGGGCGCCGGCGCGCTCAAGGCGGTGAAGACGGCGAACGTCGGCTGGGCGGCGGCCTCGGTCGCGACCTGGTCGCTGCTCTTCTCCTGGAAGTTCGCGCTCGCCCTCATGCTGCAGCTCTTCATCCACGAGTACGGGCACGTCCACGCCATGCGGCGCACCGGGATGAAGGTGCGAGGCCTCTACTTCGTGCCGCTCCTCGGAGCGCTCGCCGTCACCGAGGACGCCTTCACCTCGCGGCGGCAGCAGGCCTACGTCGCGCTCAACGGGCCGCTCTGGGGCTCGCTCGCGGCGCTGGCGCCGGCGGGGCTCTTCCTCGCCACCGGCGATCCGATGTGGGGGACGATCGCCGCGTTCTGGGCGCTCGTGAACCTCTTCAACCTCCTCCCCATCGCCCCGCTCGACGGTGGGCGCGTGCTGCAGGCCTTCGCCTTCTCCTACTCGTCCGGGCTTGGCGTCGAGCTCTCCGTGCTCGGCCTGGCGGCGGCCGTGGCGCTCGCCGCCGCGCTCGGCTTCTCGGTGGTCTGGCTCGTCGCCCTGCTCGGCGCCTTGGAGCTGGCGAGCGAGTCGCAGGCGCGCGCCGGCGCCCGCGCGCTGCGGCTCCTCCCCGACCCCGGCCGCTTCGCGCGGCCGCACTGGCTGTGGCTCAGGGCGGTCGTGGGCATGGGCGCGGGCACGCCGGCCGACGCGCTCTTCCTCAGGCGACTCGAGCTCCAGGAGAGGGCGGCGCGGGCCGAGCCGCTCCGCCCCGCCCAGATCCTGCGCTGGGGGCTCGCCTACGCCGGCCTGGCCGCGGCGCTCGTCCTCCTCATCTGGCTCATGCGCGGCGTCCCCGGCGCCGAGGCCGCCGGCCGCGTCCTGGCGTGACGCGATGCACGTCTTCCTGACCGGCGCCACCGGGCTCATCGGCCGCGCCCTGCTCATGCCGCTCCTGGCGCGCGGCCACGTGGTGACCGCGCTCTCCCGGACGGCATCGCCGCGGCTCGTCCCGGGCGTGAGGGTCATCCAGGGCGACCCGGCCGTCGCCGGGCGGTGGCAGGACGCGCTCGCCGCCTGTGACGCCTGCATCCACCTCGCCGGCGAGCCGGTGGCCGCCGCGCGCTGGAACGACGCGCGCAAGCGCGCCATCCGCGAGAGCCGGGTCGCCTCGACCGCGCGCATCGCCGAGGTGCTGGCGGCGCGCGGACCGTCGGTGCTGCTCTCGGGGAGCGCGGTCGGGTTCTACGGCTCGCGCGGCCACGAGGTGCTGGACGAGGCGTCGCCGGCCGGCGACGGGTTCCTCGCCGACGTGTGCCAGGCGTGGGAGGCGGCGGCGCGCCCCGCCGAGGCGCGCGCGCGCGTCGTGCTGCTCCGGACCGGGATCGTGCTGGCGCGCCAGGGCGGCGCGCTCCGGCAGATGCTCCTCCCCTTCAAGCTCTTCGCCGGCGGTCCGCTGGGGAAGGGCGACTTCTGGCAGGCCTGGATCCACCTCGGCGACGAGGTCGGCCTCATCCTCTGGGCGCTGGAGAACGAGGCGGTGCGCGGTCCGCTCGATCTCACCGCGCCGGCGCCGGCGCTGCAGCGCGACCTCGCGGCGGCGATCGGGCGCGCGCTCGGCCGCCCGAGCGCGCTGCCGGTGCCGGTGGCTGCGCTGAAGCTCGCGCTCGGCGAGCTCGCCACCGTCGTCCTGGCGAGCCAGCGCGTCCTGCCGCGCAAGGCGCAGGAGCTCGGGTACGGGTTCCGCTACCCGGCACTCCAGGCGGCGCTCGACGACCTGCTCCGCCGCCGCTGACGGACCGAGGCCCCGGCCGGAGCACGGGCGCGCGCGGCGTGCTAGAATCCCGCCCCTTTACCCCTGACGGGAGCTTGGAATGCAGAAGCGGCTGAAGGTGGGCGTCCTCGGCGCGACCGGCATGGTCGGCCAGCGGTTCGTGTCGCTCCTCGAGAACCACCCCTGGTACGAGGTGACGCTCGTCGCGGCGAGCGCGTCCTCGGCCGGCAAGCCCTACGCCGAGGCGGTGAAGGGCCGCTGGGCGCTGAAGAGCGCCGTCCCGGCGAAGACGGCCGGGCTCGTCGTGAAGAACGCCTCCGACGTCGCCGCCATCTCCGCCGGGGTGGACCTCGTCTTCTGCGCCGTCGACATGTCGAAGGAGGAGACGGCGAAGCTGGAGGAGGACTACGCCCGCGCCGAGACGCCGGTCGTCTCCAACAACAGCGCCCACCGCTGGACCGCCGACGTGCCGATGATGGTCCCCGAGATCAACTCGGCCCACGCCTCCATCGTCGAGGCGCAGCGGCGCCGCCTCGGCACGAAGCGCGGCTTCATCGCGGTGAAGCCGAACTGCTCGCTGCAGAGCTACGTGCCCGCCCTCCACCCGCTCATGCGCTTCGGCCCGAAGAAGCTGGCCGTCTGCACCTACCAGGCGATCAGCGGCGCCGGGAAGACGTTCGAGAGCTGGCCGGACATGGTCGACAACGTCATCCCCTTCATCAAGGGCGAGGAGGAGAAGAGCGAGAAGGAGCCGCTCAAGATCTGGGGCAAGATCCAGGACGGCAAGATCGTGAACGCCGCCGAGCCGGTCATCACGGCCCAGTGCATCCGCGTGCCGGTCTCCGACGGTCACATGGCCGCCGTGTTCGTCTCGTTCGAGCGGAAGCCGTCGAAGGAGGAGATCCTGGGCCTGTGGAAGGACTTCTCCGGCAAGCCGCAGCAGCTCGGCCTGCCCAGCGCGCCGAAGCCGTTCCTCCACTACTTCGAGGACGACGCGCGCCCGCAGACGAAGCTCGATCGCGACGCCGGGAACGGGCAGGCGGTCACCATCGGCCGCCTCCGCCCCGACGCCGTCTTCGACTGGCGCTTCGTGGCGCTCTCGCACAACACGGTGCGCGGCGCGGCCGGCGGCGCCGTGCTCACGGCGGAGCTGCTCACCGCCGAGGGGTGGATCCAGGCGAAGTGATGCCTTCCGTCCGGCCGCTCACCGTCGCCATCGTCGGCGCGACCGGCGCGGCGGGCCGGGCGCTGGTCCAGGCGCTGGAGGAATCGGACCTGCCGGTGGCGGAGCTCAGGCTCCTCGCCACCGAGCGGAGCGCCGGCGCCGAGCTCGACTTCCGCGGCGACCTCCTCCGGGTCGCGCCGGCGAAGGAGGGCGCGCTCGCCGGGGCGCAGCTCGCGTTCCTGTCGGCGGGCGCGGCCGTCTCCCGCGACTGGGCGCCCCGGGCGCGCGCCGCGGGCGCGGTCGCGGTCGACCTCTCCCCCGCGTTCCGCGCCGCCGCCGAGGTGCCGCTGGCGCTCCCCGAGCTGAACCCCGAGGCGCTCGGGCGCGTGGTCGCGGGGGGCCTCGTCGCCATCCCGGGGCCCGCCGCCGCCCACCTGGCGCTCGCGCTCGCGCCGCTGCACCGGGCCGCGGGCGTGGAGCGCGCCTCGACGGTGGTGCTGGAGGCGGTCTCCGGCGCCGGGCAGCGCGGCGTGGAGGAGCTGGAGGCCGAGCTGCGCGCCATGCTCTCCCTGCAGGAGCCGCCCCCGCCGACGGCGCTCCCGCACCGCGTCGCGTTCAACGTCGTCCCGCAGGTGGGGGCGGCCGGGGACGACGGCGTCACGGAGGAGGAGCGCGGCCTCGCGGCCGAGGTGCGGCGGCTGCTCGGCTCGTCGCTGGCGGTGACCGCGACCGCGCTGCGCGTCCCGGTGTTCTACGGTCACGTCCAGGCGGTGACCGTGCGCACGCGCCGCGCGCTCGGCGCCGGCGAGGCCCGCGAGCTGCTCCGTCATTCACCTGGTGTGAAGGTGCTCGACGCCCCGGGCGAGGGCGTCTATCCGATGCCCATGCTGGCCGTGAACGACGAGGCGGTGCTGGTGGGGCGCGTGCGCTCGCGCGAGGACGGCCTCGACCTCGTCATCGCCGGCGACAACCTGCGCGCGGGCGGTGCGGGGACGGCGGTCGCCGCGGCGAAGATCCTGGCGGAACGGCTGTTTCGAGCCCCCTGACAATTTGGCAGGGCGGCCTCGACGGTCCGAGCGCCTTTGCCAAAAAGTCTTCCGGGCCGGCGCGCCGGACACCGACCCAGAGATGAATCGCGAGAGGGGTCCGGCGGTTGCCGCCTTGCCCGGGTGGCCCCCGCGTTGCAGGATGGCCGCACCATGCTCCAGCGGCTCGCGCTCCTGGTGGTCCTGGCTCTCGTGCCCGCGGTCTCGCGCGGGCAGACGATCAACGTCAACGAGAGCAACGACCTCGACAACATCATCAACCTCGCCGAGTGCAACGGGACCGTGCAGAACAACCTCGCCTTCACCTGGACCATCTCCCAGATCCAGACCGGCGGGAACCTGACGCTGCTCGCCTCCGACACCATCGGCTGTCCGCAGAACCAGACGAACAGCGCCGCCAAGACGACGACGATCACGAGCAGCATCAACGCGGGGAACGCGACGGGCTCGTTCCCGGCCGCGGGAGACACTCCGGTGAGCGCCTCGCGGCTCCTCGCCACGCTCGGCATCCCCTGCAACAGCGCCTCGACGTCCACGCTCCTCTTCTGCATCGTGCAGCCGGGCGCGAGCTCCGGCTCGAACAACTCGACGACGGTCGTGGCCAACGGCTCCATCCCGCTCGATCTCGCCGCGCCGGTCGCGCCCGTGATCACGAGCGTGAGTCCGGCCGAGGCGGCGCTGGTGGTGAACTGGGAGCCGGGGACGGGCGGCGCCGACGCAGGCGCGCCGGGCTCCGCCACGAGCTACAACATCTACCGCGCGGGTCCCGGGGAGGACGTCACGAACCCGCCCACCCGGTGCGGGTCGGTGACGGGCGCGAACACGACGCAGGGTCGCTGCAACGGCCTGGTGAACGGGACGGAGTACACGGTGGCGGTCACGGCCGTCTCCCAGGGCGGGAACGAGAGCAAGAAGTCCCTCACGGCCGCCGAAACGCCGGAGCCCGTGAACGACTTCTGGCGCACGTACCACAACGCCGGCGGTCGGGAGCAGGGCGGCTGCGCCACGGGCGCGGCGGGCCTCACCGCTCTGGTGCTGCTCGTGCCGCTCGCGTTCCGGCGGGCGCGGAGGCGGTCGTGAGCCGCGCCCTCTGCGCCGCCCTGGCGCTCCTCGCGGCGGCGGTCGCCCGCCCCGCGCGCGCCGAGTTCAAGCCGTCGCCGCGCTGGGGCTCGTTCGAGATCTCGCTGGGTGGCTGGCGCCCGAGGATCGACAACGAGTTCGGCGGGCTCGCCTCCCCGTACCGCGACACGTTCGGCACGAGCAAGGCGCTCTTCTTCCGCGCCGACGCCGCCTACACCATCTACTACGGCTACGGCTCGCTCGATATCGGAGGCGGCCTCGGCTACATGGAGAAGTACGGGAAGGGGTTCCTGCAGGATGGCCAGAGATCGGGCGACACGACCGGCTTGCAGGTCGTCCCCATCCGCGCCCACCTCACCTACCGGTTCGACTGGCTCGCCGACCGCTACGGGATCCCGCTCGCGCCCTACGCCCGCTTCTCCATCGACCGCTATCAGTGGCGCGTGACGAACGGCGCGGGCAACGTCTCGACGACGCTGCCGCCGACGATCCTGAGCGGCAACGGCTCGACCATGGGCTGGTCGCTCTCCGGCGGCATCGCGCTCCAGCTCGACTTCTTCGACAAGCAGCTGTCGAAGGACATGGACAACAGCACCGGCATCAACCACACCTACCTCTTCGTCGACTTCACGAAGAGCAAGGTCAACGACTTCGGGTCGGCGACGAGCTGGGACCTCTCGGACAGCTCCGGCGTGCAGATCTCGGGCGGCCTGCTGTTCGTGTTCTAAGAGCGGCGCGCATCAGCCCAGCTTTCGGTGAGAGAGCGCGGGGATCTCGCGCCGCACGGCCGCGAGCCGCGCGCCGGAGACGCGCGCCATCGCCAGCCCCTCGCCCTCGGCCGGGCAGCGGGCGAGGACCACGCCCCAGGGATCGACCACCATGGCGTTGCCCCAGGTGACGCGGTTCGCGGAGTGGCGCCCGCACTGCGCCGGCGCGAGCACGTAGGCGAGGTTCTCGACGGCGCGCGCGCGTAGCAGCACCTCCCAGTGGTCCTTGCCGGTGTAGAGCGTGAAGGCGGCGGGGACGGTGAGGAGGTCGGCACCGCGCGCGGAGAGCCGCCGGTACAGCTCCGGGAAGCGAAGGTCGTAGCAGACCGTGAGCCCGATCGTGCCGAGCGCCGTCTCGACCGCCACCGGCTCGAGCCCAGGCTCGACGGTCTCCGATTCCGCGTAGCGCGCTCCGTCCGGGATGTCGACGTCGAAGAGGTGGATCTTGCGGTAGACGCCGGCGATCCGGCCCTCGTCGTCCACGAGCACGCTGGTGTTGGCGGTCTTGCCCGGGGCGTCGACCCGCTCCGCGATCGACCCGGCGAGGACGAAGATACGGCGTCGCCGCGCCAGCTCGCGCACCGCCGAGATGGTGGGGCCCTCGACGGGCTCGGCGCCGCCGATGCGCTCGGCGTCGGGCCCCATGAAGGAGAAGTTCTCGGGCAGCCCGACGAGCCGCGCACCCCGCCCGGCGGCCTCGTCCACGAGGCGCAGCGCCGTCGCCAGGTTCTTCGCCCGGTCCGCGCCGGAGGTCATCTGCACCGCCGCCGCGACGAAGTCTCCGAGGGCCATATCGGCTTCCTTTAGCACGGGCGATCGCGGTGTGCGCCGGTGTAGACTCTGCGGCACGCCCATGCGCGGTTTCTACACGACCCATGAGGCGGCGGGCCTGCTCGGCGTCTCGCTGCCGACCGTCGTGAACTGGATCAAGGCGCGGCGCCTCAAGGCGCACCGCACGCCAGGCGGCCACCGCCGCATCGCGCGCGAGGACCTGGCCGCCTTCATGGTGCGGCACGGCATGCCGATGCCGGAGGAGCTCTCGGACGCCGCTCCGGCCCGGCAGAAGGCCCTCGTCCTGGGCGAGGCGGGCCCGATGCGCGAGGGGCTCGCCCGGCAGCTCGCCGAGGCGGGTTACGCCGTCGAGCAGGCCTCGCCCGGGTTCCCCGCCGGCGCGGCGGCGGCGCGGTTCCAGCCCGACGTGGTGATCCTGTCGGCCGCCGACGCCGACGGCGGGCCGGACCTCGTCGCCGGACTGCGCGCCGACCGGGAGCTCGCCTCCATCCCGGTCGTGGCCGTCGGGCTGGCCGATTGGGCGGAGCGCCTCGAGGCGCAGGGTTGCACGGCCGTGCTGCCCCGGCCGCTCGCCGACGGGGCGCTCGCCCGCGCCGCTGCCGACGCGCTCGCGGCCGGCTCC
>DASTGH010000122.1:0-7784 GCA_035719345.1 Anaeromyxobacteraceae bacterium | reverse complement strand
GCCCGCCCGCCAGTCGCGCGCCGCGCGGGCGATCGCGGCCCGCCGGCGGGAATGGCTAGCTTTCGTCGGACGCGCCCGCGCGGCGGGAGGGGGAGGGACGGGGATGGCGGAGACGAACGTGCACGGCACGGCGGGGGCGGTGCTCCCGGACCCGCAGGCGGGACGGCTCGACCGCGTGCCCACGAAGGACCTGGTGCGGGAGCTCGCGCAGAAGGCGAGCCTGCTCGCCAAGAAGGAGATCGCCCTCGCCAAGAGCGAGGCGAAGGAGGACCTGCGCGCCGAGATCAAGATGGCGAGCGGGCTCGGCGTCGCCGGGGTGTGCGCGCTGTGCACGCTCAACCTGCTGCTCGTGGCGGTGGTCTTCGCGCTGTTCGAGGCAGAGCTCCTGCACGGCTGGCTCGCGGCGCTGCTGGTCGCGGCGGTGGTGCTGGCGATCGGCACCATCGCGGGGCTCGTCGGCTGGAGCAAGCGCGTCAGGAAGCCACTCTCCACGACCCGGCGCTCCATCGAGGACGGCGTGCGGCTGGCGAAGGAGCGGATGGCATGAGCGCGAGCGACGGAGAGCCGGGGGCCTCGGGGCGCATCGAGCGGGAGCTCGGCTCGCTCCGCAACGAGATCGCGGATCTGGTGGGAGAGCTCGACCGCCGGCGGCGCGAGGCGTTCGACGTCCGGCTGCAGCTCCGCCGCCACCCGGCGGCGGCGGCGCTGGCGGGCGTGGCGCTGGCCGCGGTCCTCGGGGGAGCGGTGGCGCTCCTCGTCTACAACGGCCGGCGCAAGCAGCGCCGGAGCTACAAGGCGAGGCAGCTCAAGGTCGCGATGGGGCGCGTCATGAAGCACCCCGAGCGCGTCGCGCGCGGCGAGCCGCCGCCGGGGGAGAAGATCCTGGCGGCGGTGGGGACTGCGCTCGCCACGCTGCTGGTGAAGCGCGCCTTCGAGCGCGCGGTGCCGTCCCCGCGGGCCCAGCGGCAGCAGCGCCAGCGGGAGCAGCCCTCGCCGCCGACGAACCCGGCGCACGCGTAGAAGCCCGCGATACGGTTGGGATCGGGCCGGAGGGCGGGCGGGCGCGGCTATCGCTTGCCCCGCTTCCCTTGCGCGGCCCCCGGCCGCTCCCTGACCACCTCGTCCGGCCGCTTGTCCGGGCGCAGACCCTTGAAGCTGGGGTGGCGGAGCTTGCCGTCGGCGGTCCACTCGGTGAACGCGATCTCGGCCACGAGCCGCGGCTCCACCCACGTCGCCTCGCGCATGCGCGGCGCGCCCGCGGCGCGCGGCGCCTCGACGCGCTCGGGCTCGAGCCGATCGAGCAGCTCGCGCCGGAGCGCGGCGCTGTAGCCGGTGCCCACCTTGCCCGCGTAGACGAGCCGCCCGCCGTCGTTCACGCCGAGCAGGAGCGCGCCGATCCCGCGCTGGCCGTTGGCGAGCGGCGTGTAGCCCACCACCGCCAGCTCCTGCGAGGCGGACACCTTCACCTTGAGCCAGGCGCGGGAGCGCCGGCCCTCGTAGCGCGAGCCCGCCTCCTTGGCGACGACGCCCTCCCAGCCCTCCCGCCGGGCGCGCGCCATGGCCTTCGCGATCGGGGGCTCGACCTCCTCCGCCAGCTCGACGCCCTCCGGCGCGGTGGCGAGCAGGCTCTCCAGGAGCTCCCGCCGCTCCTCGATGGGCCGCTCGCGAAGGTCCTCGCCCTCGTGCCAGAGCAGGTCGAACGCCACGTAGCGCACGCCGGCGCCGTCCTCCAGGCCCTGGAAGCCGGCGCTCGACACGATCTCGCCGTCGAGCGCTGCCTCCCCCACGATCACCTTCGAGAGCGACCGCGCGACGCCGGGGAAGCGGGCGGAGAGGTCGAGCCCGTTGCGGCTCTGCAGCGAGACCTTTCCGCCGGAGAGCCCGGCCAGGGCGCGGAAGCCGTCGTACTTCACCTCCAGGCGATGATGTCGGCCCACCTCGTCCTCGGTCGCGAGCGTCGCGAGCATGGGCGGCCAGATCCGCACCAGGAGCTCGACCGGCGGCGGGTGCGGTGCGCGCAGCGTCTTCGCCGCCACCGGCCCGCGCGTGGCGCGGCGACCGCTCGCCACCGACTCCGGCCGCTCGGCGACGACGTCGTATCCCGGGTTCTCCAGGCCGTCCCTGGCCTTGAAGAGGAGCCACTGCTGCTTGCCGCCGGCGGGCCGCGTCCGGACGAGGTGCCAGGTGCCGCGCAGCTTCTCGCCGTGGAGCACCACCACCACGTGGCCCTTGCGCTTCATGGCCGCGCCCTGGCCCGGCGGGTCGGTGTCCCACGTGCCGCGGTCCCAGATGATGGAGTCGCCGGCGCCGTACTCGCCGTCCGGGATGCGCCCCTCGAACCCGCCGTATGCGAGCGGATGGTCCTCCGTCTCGACGGCCAGCCTCTTCTGCGCGGGGTCGTAGCTCGGGCCCTTCGGCACCGACCAGCTCGCCAGCACGCCCTCCAGCTCCAGCCGGAGGTCGTAGTGCAGCCGCCGCGCGTGGTGCTTGTGGATCATGAACGTGAGCGGCCCCGTCCTGCGGGGCCGCGGCGTGCCCGGAGGCGGCTCGGGCGTGATGCGGAAGTCGCGCTTGGCGTCGTAGACGTCGAGCTTGGCCATGGCGGGGGGTCCGGGGCCCCCGTCCTGCTTAGCCGACGGCCGCCCGCGCCTCCTCCGGATCGATGGGGCCCCGCACCCCGCCCGCCGAGGCTGCCCAGCCGGCGACCAGGCCCAGCTCCAGGGCAGCGTCCGCCAGGTACACGGGCGCGATCCGCCTGCGCAGGCCGGCGTACCAGAGATCGACGAGCGCCAGGGCCCCGGCGCTGCCCGCGCCCAGCACCGCCGCCTCGGGCCCCACCGTGCGGCGCGTGCCGGCCACGACCAGCGCGGCGCCCGCGACCGCGATGAGCGCTCCCACCGTCTTCACGAGCCAGCCCTCGAGCTTCGGCCCGGTCACCGCCTCGAAGGACCTGAGGTGGATGATGGGCCACAGGCCGGAGGCCACGAAGAAGGCGCCCTGGCCGACGGCCAGACGGCGCGCCCTGAGGGTCGCATCCATGCCTCCAACATGGGGCCGGCGAGGAGGCGCGTGAAGGGCAGGCCCGCGGGGGTGCATGACCCGCCGGGGAGCACGGCGTCAGGGCGCGGCGGCGAGGCGGTCGAGGGCGGCGAGCACCGGGCCGCCTCCCTGGTGCAACCGCTCGCCGTCCCAGAGCGCAGGGGTGGCGCCGGAACCGCCGCGGGCGCGCAGCGCCTCGGCGTGGCTCGAGAACTCGACGTTGCGGAGCTCGACGCGGCCGACGAGGCCACGCTCGACGAGGCGGCGGCGCGCCTCGGCCGAGGCGGTCTCCGCGATGCGGTGGAAGAGCTCGGGGCGCGCCGGCGCTCCGGGAGCGGACGCCATCGGCTCAGGCGAGGTCGAGGCCGAGGCCGAGCGCCGGCAGCCGGATCTGCAGCGGCTCCAGCTCCTGCTCCGCCGAGACGCGCACCACCCGGTGGGTCGAGGGCGCGGCCAGCACCTTGCGCACGAGCAGCTGGTTCATGGCGTGGCCGCTCTTGCGCGCGGTCATCGCCCCGATGACGGGCATGCCGGCCAGCGTGAGATCGCCGAGGGCGTCGAGCGCCTTGTGCCGCGCGAACTCGTCGGGGTAGCGCAGGCCGCCCGGGTTCAGGATGCTGAACTCGTCGATGACGATGGCGTTGTCGAGGCTCCCGCCCTGGGCCAGGCCGGCCGCCTTCATCTTCTCCACGTCGCGGAGGAAGCAGAACGTCCGGGCGCGCGCCACCTCGCGCGCGAAGGCGCGGTCGCTGAAGACGAAGTCGAAGGTCTGATCGGTGACGAGCGGGTGATCGAAGTCGGCGGTGAAGCGGATGGAGAGCTCCGGCGCCGGCTCCAGCCGCGCCAGCTTGTCGCCGTCGCGCACCTCGACCGCCTCGCGGAGGAGGAGGAACCGCTTTCCGGCGCGCTGCGTCCGGATGCCGGCCTCCTCGAGGAGGTAGACGAACGGCGCGGCGCTGCCGTCGAGGATGGGCACCTCGGGCCCGTCCACCTCGACGCGGCAGTTGTCCACGCCCATCCCGGTGAGCGCCGCGAGCACGTGCTCGACGGTGGCGACGCGCACGCCTTCCATGGCCAGCGAGGTCGACAGCATCGTGTCGACCACGCGGTCGGCGCGCGCCGGGATCTCGACGCCGAGGTCGCGGCGCACGAAGGTGATGCCGGCATCGGGCGGCGCCGGAGCGAGGGTGAGCGCCGCCGGCTTTCCGGAGTGGAGCCCCACGCCCGAACAGCTCACGCGCCTCGCGACCGTCCGCTGGAACCAGTAGGCCATTCGACCGCGCTCCCCTCGTCCCTGTACCCACCGCGTGCTGCGCTCGGCCCCGATCGTGCCGACCCCGGGCCCGCTCGGCTTCAGCAACCCGCGTGCCACCGCGCCGACCACATACCCGATGGCCGAGGGCCGCGGCGGGCATGCCCAAGCACCTAAAATGCCTACGGAACATCGATACGCGCAGCGGAGGCCCGCCAGAACTCCCCCGTGACCTCTACGCACGCCCCCGCTGAGTGCGACAGAGATGTCAGAGTCCGCATGCAGCCGCGCAAATCTGACGCGACGGGTTATAGCACGATTGGCGCGCCGTGATTCCACTCAAAGACGACATCCCGACGATCCGGGCTCCCGTCGTCACCATCGCGCTCATCTCCGCGAACGTCGCCGCGTTCCTCTGGCAGGTGCTGGTGGTCGGGCTGCCGCTCTCGGTACGGATGGGCGGCGCCATCCCGTACGAGATCCTCACGCTCCGCGACATCGTCCCGCCGGACCTCGTGCCGCCCCCGTTCACGGTGCTGACGAGCATGTTCCTGCACGGCGGGTTCATGCACGTGGCGGGGAACATGCTGTTCCTCTGGATCTTCGGGAACAACGTCGAGGATGCGCTGGGGCGTGGCAAGTTCCTCGCCTTCTACCTCGCGTGCGGGGTGGCCGCGGCCGCGGCGCAGGTGATCGCCACCGTCCTGGGCGGGGACGAGCGCGCGCTCCTCGTGCCCATGGTGGGCGCCAGCGGCGCCATCGCCGGCGTGCTCGCCGGCTACATGGTGCTCTTCCCGCACGCCCGCGTGCTCACCTTCATCCCCATCTTCCTCGGGCTCGTCTACCTCCCGGCGAGCCTCTATCTCGGGCTCTGGTTCCTCACCCAGCTCCTCTCGGCGCTGCTCGGCGACGCCGGCGGCGGCGTCGCCTTCATGGCGCACGTGGGCGGGTTCGTCGCCGGGTGGATCCTGGTGAGGACGATGGGGCCGCGCGTCTACAGGGCGCGGCGCGCCACCTGGTGACGGCCGCGCACGTCATGGCGGCGGCTGCTCGACGTGATTACCGGCGTCGCTTCCGCCGCCATGATCGAGTTCCGGCGCCTACGGCGCCTCAGTCCGGGGGGAGAACTCTCCCCCCGGAGCCCCCCATCGCGAGCGTCGACGCACGAGCCGATGCGATCAGAGCAGGTCACCCTGCCGGCCGCCCGGCCTCGCGCGGCCGAGGTGGGCGTAGGCCGCCGGGAGCGCCACCCGCCCGCGCGGCGAGCGCGCCAGGTAGCCCTCGCGCACGAGGAACGGCTCGTACACGTCCTCGATGGTGCCCGATTCCTCGCCCACCGCGGCGGCGACGGCATCGACGCCGACCGGGCCCCCGCCGAACGTGTCGATGACGGCGGCGAGGATGCGCCGGTCCATGGCGTCGAGCCCGTGGGCGTCCACCTCCAGCCGCTCCAGGGTGAGGTCGACGATGGCGCGGTCGAGCCGGCCCTGCCCCTCCACCTGGGCGAAGTCGCGAGCGCGCTGCAGGAGGCGGATGGCGATGCGCGGGGTGCCGCGGGCGCGCCGCGCCAGCTCCTCGGCGCCCTCCCGCTCCACCGGCAGCGAGAGCTTGCGGCCGGCGCGGAGCACGATCTCCCGCAGCTCCGGGGCCGCGTAGTAGTCGAGGCGCTCCTGGATGGGGAACCGGTCGCGCAGCGGGCTCGCCAGGAGCCCGGTCCGCGTGGTCGCGCCCACCAGCGTGAAGCGCTCGAGCTTCATCTCCATCGTCTGGGCGCCGATCCCGGCCCCGAGCACGACGTCGAAGCGGAAGTCCTCCATCGCCGGATAGAGCGCCTCCTCCACCGCCGGGGCGAGCCGGTGGATCTCGTCGATGAAGAGGATGTCGCGCGGCGCGAGCGCGGTGAGGAGGCCGGCGAGGTCGCCCTTCTTCACCAGCGCCGGCCCGCTCGTCACGTGCAGGTTGACCGCCAGCTCGCGCGCCAGGATGTGCGCGAGGGAGGTCTTGCCCAGTCCGGGCGGACCCGAGAGCAGCACGTGATCGAGCGCCTCGCCCCGCTCGCGGGCCGCGCGCGCGTACACCTTGAAGTTCGCGACCAGCTTCTCCTGGCCGACGTACTCGTCGAACGTGGCGGGGCGGAGCGACGATTCGAGCCGCTCCTCGCCCTCGCGGGTCTCCGCCGACACCTCGCGCACCGGTCGCACCATCGCATCCCGATGGTAGCAGGCGGCGCCGACAGCCGCCGGTCAGCCGCGGAGGAGCGCCAGCGCCTCGCGCAGGAGCTCGTCGACCGGCTTGCCGGCCGCGGTCGCCTCGAGCTTCTCCGCTGCGCCCTCGGCCTGCGCCGGCTTGAAGCCGAGCCCGAGGAGCGCCTGCTGCAGCTGCTCGAGGGGGCCGGCGGCGGCGGTGCCGCGCGGCGCGGCGGCGCGGGCGAGCGACGCGAGCCGCTCCTTCAGCTCGACGACCAGCCGCTCGGCCGTCTTCTTGCCGACCCCGGGCACCTGCGTCAGGCGCGCCACGTCGCCCTCCGCCACGGCGCGGGCGAGGTCGCGCGCCTCGATGCCGGAGAGGATGTTCTGCGCGGCGCGCGGCCCGACGTTCTTCACGCCGATGAGCTCGTGGAAGACCGCCTCCTCCTCCTCGCTGGCGAAGCCGAAGAGCTGGAGCGCGTCCTCGCGCACGTGGGTGTGGCAGCGGAGGGTCGCCTTGCCGCCGGGCGGCGGCAGCGCCGCGAGCGCGGTGCGCGAGAGGTGGACGAGATAGCCAACGCCGTTCACGTCGAGCACCGCGTGATCCTCGCCCTTCTCCAGCACCACGCCGGCGAGGCGCGCGATCACGGAGCACCGGCGAAGCGGCGCACCGAGGGGCGGAGCCGGCTCGCGGCCGCCGCGGCCCCCGCCGCCGGGCGAGACGGCGCCAGCGGCCGCAGCGCGCCCCGCGCCAGGTGGCAGACCGCCACCGCCAGGGCATCGGCCTCGTCCGGGAGCCGGGGGGAGAGCCCGAAGAGCATGCGGGCGGTGCTCACCATCTGCGCCTTCTCGGCCCTTCCGCTGCCGGTGAAGGCGCGCTTCACCTCGGCGGGTGCGTACTCGTACACGGGACGGCCGGCGCGGGCGGCGGCGGCGAGCGCCACGCCGCGCGCGAGCCCGAGCGCGAGCGCGGAGCGGGCCGACCGGCCGCAGTAGGCGGTCTCCACCGCCACCGCCTCCACGCCGGCGCCGTCGGCGAGGCGGAGCAGCGCGTCGAGCAGGGTCCCGAGCCGCTCCGCCATGGGGCCGTCGCCGACCGCGAGGACGCCCGAGGCGATGCGGACGAGGCGGGTCCCGCGGCGATCGACGACGGCGTAGCCGCAGCGGCGGGTGCCGGGGTCGATGCCGAGGACGGACACGGGGCGGGATCCTGGCACGGGGCTGAACCGGCGTCCAGAGTACGGCCGTGGCGCCGTCGGATCCGTCCCGGTGCTCGTTCCCGTCCCCGAACCCGTTCCCGTTCCCGT
>DASTGH010000121.1:0-3306 GCA_035719345.1 Anaeromyxobacteraceae bacterium | reverse complement strand
CCCCCCAGGCCGCCACCGCCACCCTCTCCGCACGCCGGAAGGGCGTCACCTTCACCTCGCGTGACCCGACGGCCTGGCCGAGGACCTCGAGCGAGCTCGGGACCTGCCTGCCGCTGCTCCCGGACGTCGAGGCCTGGACCTTGACCGGCGACGCCTTCCAGTCGCCGGTGCGCACGAGCGAGGGCTACGCGCTCGTCGACACCATCCCGGGGAAGCGCCTGCGGGTCACCTGGGCCGGTCGCCTCCGCGGGACGGTCGACCTCGATTTCCAGGACCTCACGCTCGCGGCGCTCACCTACGGCGGTGGCGTCGTGCACGCCACCGCCTCCGGCGCGCTGGCCGACGCCATCGACCTCGCGCACGTCGCGGTCGCCTCGGATACGGTGGAGTGGCACGCGTTCGCGGCCGGCGCCGCCGCGCTCGCGCTGCCGGAAGTGCCGGGCGTGTCCGCGCCCGCCTGGGCGGACGGGGTCCTCGTCGATGCCGAGCTGGTCGCGCTGCTCGGTCATCCCGGGTTCGACGCGCTCTGGGCCGAGGCGCGCGACGTCGGCTCGCTCCAGGCGGCGCTCCTCGGTCACGCGTCCGCCTCGGCCACCGGGAAGCTGAGCCGGTTCACGCCGTCCTACACCATCGGCTTCGATGGCTACTTCTGGGAGCGGTACGGGCTCATCGCCAGCTCCGACGGCCGGATCCACTGCGGGGCGAGCTGCGCCACCGGGTGGCCGGCCGGGACCACCGTGCACCTCACCGCCACGCCCAACCCCGGCGCCGAGTTCCGCGGCTGGGGCGGCCAGTGCGCCGGGTACGGCAACGCGCCCGCCATCGACGTGCTCGTCGAGCGTGACATCCTGTGCAACCCGTCGTTCGGGCCGGCCTCCTCGAACAGCTTCGGCCTGCAGGTCGCGGCCGCCAACTGGCCGGCGCTGATCACGTCCGACGACGGCCGGATCAAGTGCGGGGACGACCGGAACGGCAACCACTTCGACCTGTGCGCGGACTACGGGTTCAACGCCGGCTACGGCCTCACCCTCACCGTCGCCCCCAAGATGACCACCGTCGTCTTCGACGTCGCCTGGCGAGGCGACTGCTCGGGCACCGGCGCGAGCACGTTCGTCGCCATGGACGGGAGCAAGGCCTGCGGCGTGGAGCTGACGCCGAGGCCATGAGCGGCTGAGCGAGGTCGGGCCCGCCGGCAGGGTCGCCTCGATCGGGGCGTGTCGGCCCGGACTGTCCCTGATCGCAGGACGCCCGTCCCGGCGGGTGCTCGTGTCTCCCGCAGTGATGGCCGACGGACCTTCCAGGCTCCTCGCTCGCCTCTCGCCCGCGAGGGTCTCCGAGAAGACCGCTCCCTTCTTCCTGTGGAAGGAGCGGTTCGTGCTCGGCGCCAGCGACGTCGACGCCGACCACCGGAGCTTCTTCGAGCTCGCGAACCGCGTGCGCGCCGCCATCCTCGCCGGCAACGGGCCGGCGGTCGCGCGCCTCGCCCTGGCTCGCATGGCCGACCACGCGCGCGCCCACTTCGATCACGAGGAGCGGTGCCTGGTCCGCTCGGCGTGCCCGCACCTCGCGGAGCACCTGGAGGAGCACCGCCAGTTCACCCTGGCGCTGTCGCAGCTGGAGGCGGAGCCGTCGCCGTCCCCGGAGCGGATCTTCTGCCTCACCCGGGACTGGATCCTCGACCACATCCTGGGGATGGACCGGCGTCACCAGCCGTGGATCGCGCTGGGCGCGCGCTGAGGAGGGCCGCGGCGCGCTGCGCGGAAAGGCCGGGCGCGGTGGAGAGGCGGGGACCCAAGACCCCGCCCCTCGACACCGGGCGCCCACCGAGCGGCGGCTAGGCCGCCCGGCCACTCGCGAGAGAGCCCGCCACCTGGTCGACGGCCGGCGCCGCCCGCGGCGCCTGCGACGCGTGCGCGACGAAGCCGGCGAGGAGGGCCGCGCAGAGGCCGAGGATGGCTGCGGCGCGGAGCGCGGGACGGGAGGAGCGGGTCGGGAACATCGCGGGGGTCGAGGTCGTCATGGCTGCTCCTACGAGGCGGTGGCGCCCGTATTTCGGCGCCTTCGATGGAAAGACAGCGCTCGCGGCGGGATCTGACATGCGACCCATCCGGGGGGAGCCACACATCGGCTGCGGCGCAGCGGCGGCGAAGCCGCTCAGGACACCACCCAGAAATCGCGCAGCTCGGCGAAGCCCTGGCGCGCCAGCTCGTCGCGGATGAGCGGCCTTGCGCCGGGAGCGCCGACGGCCACCAGGAGCGGGAGCCCGCGGGCGCGGCCGGCCTCGGCATACGGCAGGACGGGCGCGCCACGGACGGTGCGGCCGACCTTCTTCGCATCCACCTCGAGGAACAGGGCGACGCGCACGCCCTCGCGCAGGAGCGCGTCGGCGAACGCCTTCCCGGTCTCGCCCGCGCCCCACAGCGCCACCTCGCCGCGGCCGGCGAGCAGCGTGCGACGGAGGTGGGCGCACTTGAGCGCCACGTGGCGCTCCAGCGCGTAGCGCGGATCGCGGCGCGTCGCGCGCCCGGGGCCCTCGCGCCAGAGCAGGAGGGGCTGGCCGACGTTCGTGAGCGCGCCGCCCGCCTCCGCCGTCCGCAGCCAGAGGTCGTAGTCCTCGGGGAACGGGCCGTCGCGCCAGCCGCCGAGGCGCTCGAGCGCATCGCGGCGGAGGAGCGCGGCCGGGTGCACCAGCGGCGCCTCGACGAGGAGGTCGCGGCGGACGAGCCCGGGCGCGGTGAGGCCGTTCACCCACGCGACGTGGCGGCGCATGCCGTCGCGCACGGTGCGGCGCGGGAAGGCGCGCACCTGACAGCCGACCGCCCAGAGCGAGGCGTCCGTGGCGAGCGCCGGGAGCTGCAGCTCGAGCCGGCGCGGGTGCGCCAGGTCGTCGGCGTCCATGCGCGCCACGAGCGGCGCGTCGCAGCGCGCGAGCCCCCGGTTCAGGGCGCCCGCGATGCCCTCGCCCGGTCCGCGCACCACCTCGACGCGGCGATCCCGCGCGGCGAGGTCGTCGAGGAGGGCGGCGGTTGCGTCCGTCGAGCCGTCGTCCACCGCGACCAGCGCGAGGTCGCGGACGGTCTGCCGAAGGATGGTACGGGCCGCCGCGCGCACCGTCGCGGCGGCGTCGCGGCAGGGCATGAGGACGGCGATGCGGGGCACGCGTGCCTACAGCGGCTCGTACTCGCCCCGCTTCTCCCGGTCGACCGGGATCTCCTCACCCGGCGCCGCCGGGACGAGCTCGCCGCTGCCGCCGGGCCATGACCAGCGCGTGTGCTCCGCGCCCACGGTCGGCTCGGCGCCGTGGCC
>DASTGH010000120.1:0-3486 GCA_035719345.1 Anaeromyxobacteraceae bacterium | reverse complement strand
GTCGTCTTGCCCGTCCCGGGCGGCCCGTGCACGAGCGCGACGTCGAGGGCGCGGTCGGCGAGGTCGAGCGCCAGCGCCTGCTCCGCGTTGAGGGCGGCGGCGAGGTCCGGGCCGCGCGCACGGGCGTCGAAGCGCGGCGGCGCGCCGCCCAGCACGGGGTGCCAGCGCCGGCCCTCGCGCTCCTCGCCCATGCGCCGCAGCCCGCCGGCGAGCCGGTCCCAGGTGACGGGCGAGGGCTCGAGGTCGAGCACGACGCGGCCGTCGGTGGCCCAGTCCGGCGGCGGCTCGTCGAAGGCGACGGCGACCCGCGCCCGGGTCCGCCGGGCCACGACGCCGGTCGGCGCGTCGGCCCGCTCCTCGCGCCGGAGTCCCACCCGGACGAGGCTCCCCGGTCCGATGCGGGCGCCGCCGAGGGGACGCCCGTCGGCGCGGGCGTACGTCACGAGGGCCCGGCCGGCGAGCCCGGCCTCCTCGACCGCCTCGACGTCGGCCAGCGCCAGCCCGCGCGCGTCGCGCTCCCCCACCGAGAGCCGCCCGCGCGCGTCGGCGAGCCGCGATCGCTCCTCCTCCCGCTCGGCGGCGAGCAGGCGGCCGAGGCGGTCGAGGTGCTCGCGCAGGTCCACGGAGACCCTCTTCTTATCGTCGCACCTTGACGGCGGTCAGCAACGGGCGGCGCCCCCGCCCTCATGATGCCCTCCGGGGGAGTGGGATGACCATTCCGGGGGGGCCGCCGCGCGAAGCTTGGTTCAGCGCGGTCGAGGGCGGGCCTTTCACTTACAGCGAAAATCTCTCCGACCTTCTCGACCTGAGCCCGGCCGAGCGCGAGGCGCTCCGCGCCGCCGGCGACCGCGGGCGCGAGCGGCTCCTGGAGATGATCGCCGCGCGCGTGGTCGATTCCGGCCGCTACGTGGCGGAAGTCGCGGAGGCGCGTCGCAGCGGCCAGGCCGTCCAGCTCGAGCTGCCGCTGCGCGACGGGCGCATCCTCGAGGGCTTCAGCGCGCCGCTCCGGGACGCGGAGGGGCGGGTCCTCGGCCGCACCGTCTTCTACCGCGACGTCACCGCGCAGCGGCGCGACGAGGCCGAGCTGCGCGGCCGGGCGCGCCGCCAGGAGGCGGTGGCCCGCCTCGGGCGCGCGGCCATCGCGACCGAGGCGGTCGATCCGCTCCTCGCCTTCGCGCTCTCGCTCGTCGCCGAGACGCTGGACGCGCCGCGCACCGCGTTCCTCCACCTCTCGGACGACGGCCAGCTCGCCGTCCGCGCGGCGTTCGGCCACGCGCCGGAGGTCGTCGGCAGCGCCGCCGCCGACGCCGTCCGCACCCGGCTCGTGCTGTCGCTCCTGGCGCTCGGGCCGCTCGATGCGCTCGGCCCCGAGGCGCTCTCGCTCTCCGAGCTCCTGGGTGGCCCCCCCGAGCCCGGCGCGGCGGTGCTGGTGCGCGGCAAGGACCGCCCCTGGGGCGTGCTGGCCGTGCACGCGCCGCGCGCCCTGCAGCAGGACGAGCTCGTCTTCCTCGACTCCGCGGCCGGCGTGCTCGGCTCCGCCCTGGCGCGCCACCAGGCCGAGGCCGCCACCGCCGAGAGCGAGCGCCTGGCGCGGGCCGTGTTCGAGCGCGCCCACGACGCCATGGTGGTGGCCGACGGCGAGGGCTGCGTGCTCGACGCGAACCCCGCCGCCTGCCGGCTGTTCGGGCTGGCGCGCGACGCCATCGTCGGGCGCGGCCTCGCCGAGCGCCTCCCCCCGGCCCGCCGGCGCGAGGCGAGGGTGGGCTGGGAGAAGCTCCTGGCGGAGGGGGAGGCGGAGGGCGAGGCCGAGGTGCTGGGCGCCGGCGGCGCGACGCGGGCGGTCGAGTACACGTCGGTCGCCCACATCGTCCCGGGCCGCCACCTGAGCGTGCTGCGCGACGTCACCGAGCGCCGTCAGCTGCGCGCCCGGCTCGCGCTCGCCGACAAGATGATGTCCGTCGGCACCATGGCCGCGGGCGTGGCGCACGAGCTCAACAACCCGCTCGCCTACGTGAGCGCCAACCTCGGCTACCTCTCCGAGGCGCTCGAGGCGCTGCGGCGCGCGCTGCCGGAGGTGGACGCGGCGCGCGAGGCCGGAGGCGAGGCGCTGGTGCCGGAGATGGTGCGCGCCGCGACCGAGGGCCTCGAGGGCGCGGGGCGGATGCGCCTCATCATCAGGGACCTCCTCGCCCTCACCCGCTCCGACGGGACGGTCCGCGGGCCGGTGGACCTCGGGCCCATCCTCGAGTCCTGCCTGCACATCGCCTGGAACGAGATCCGGCACCGCGCGCGCCTGGAGCGCGCGCTCGCACCGGTGCCGTTCGTCGACGGCAACGCCGCCCGGCTCTCCCAGGTGTTCCTGAACCTGCTCGTCAACGCCGCGCAGGCCGTGCCCGAGGGCGGCCCGGCACGCCACGTGATCCGGGTGGCCACGCGGCTCCACGCCTCCGGGCGGGTGGCGGTCGAGGTGAGCGACACCGGCGGCGGCATCCCCCCCGAGCACCTGCCGCGCATCTTCGACCCGTTCTTCACGACGAAGCCGGTGGGGAGCGGCACCGGCCTCGGGCTCTCCATCAGCCATCACATCGTCGCCTCCTACGGCGGCGAGATCGAGGTGGAGACCGAGCCGGGGCGCGGCACCACGTTCCGCGTGCTGCTGCAGCCCTCGTCCGAGCCGGCCGCGCCGCCCGCCCCCGCCGCCGAGGTGCCCGAGCCGCAGCCGCCGGGCGCGGTCACGCGCCTCCTCGTCATCGACGACGAGCCCCTCGTCGGCATGGCGCTCGCCCGCGCGCTCGGCGGCGAGCACGAGGTCGAGGTGGTGGAGAGCGGCGAGGCGGCGCTGGCGCGCCTGCGCGCCGACCCCGGCTACGACCTCGTCCTCTCCGACCTGCTCATGCCGGGCATGACCGGGATGGATCTCCACGCCCGGCTCGCGGCCGAGGCGCCGGCGCTCGCCGGGCGCATGCTCTTCCTGACCGGCGGCGCGTTCACCCCCGAGGCGGCGGCCTTCGTCGAGGCCCACCGCGCCGACTGCCTCGAGAAGCCGTTCGACGTGCGGGCGCTGCGCGCCGAGGTGCGAAGGAGGCTTCTGGCTCAGGCTTCAGGCTTCAGGCTCCAGGCTTCAGGCTCCAGGCTTCAGGCTCCAGGAAAGGCGCCGTAACCCGTAGCCCGTAGCCTGCAGCCTGTAGCCTTCTTCAGAACACTCCGGCCACGCCCAGCGGCACGGCGGTGAGCCCGAGCGACGGCTGCCCGGGCGCGGCCGGCGTGCGGTGCAGCAGGAGCGGCGTGAGGAGCCCGCTCGCCGTCCCGATGGCGGCGCCGGCGGCGACGTCGCCGAGCCAGTGCTTGTCGCCGGCCATGCGCAGCCAGCCGACGGCGCTCGCCGCCGCGAACCCGCCGGCGTACACCCACGGCCAGGCGCCATAGCCGCGCAGCTTCGCCGTGGTGCCGAACGCGCCCGCCACCGCGAACGCCATGCTGGTGTGC
>DASTGH010000119.1:0-4145 GCA_035719345.1 Anaeromyxobacteraceae bacterium | reverse complement strand
GCCAGCACCGGCGGCGGGGTCAGGAGCTCGGGCAGCGGCTCCGCCTCGGGCGCGCTCGACGGCCTCGCCTGCGTCGCGGCGTGGTGCAGCACCTTCACCACCAGGGCGTCGTGCGAACGGGCCGCGCGCTGGCGGGCGATGCGGTCGGCGAAGACCCGCTTCATCTGCTCGCCGAGCAGGTCCTGCAGGGTGGAGTGCGGCGTGGGGAAGAGCACGTCGACGAGCGCGTCGGCGAAGGCGCGCGCCGACGGGTAGCGGTCCTCGGGGTCGTAGGCGAGGGCGCGGGCGAGGATGGCGTCGAGGTCCTTGGGGATCCGTTCGTC
Source organism: Anaeromyxobacteraceae bacterium (assembly GCA_035719345.1). Taxonomy (GTDB): domain Bacteria; phylum Myxococcota; class Myxococcia; order Myxococcales; family Anaeromyxobacteraceae; genus Anaeromyxobacter_A. The sequence goes on along the minus strand of DASTGH010000119.1, from coordinate 3,822 downwards.
GAGCGCGGAGGGCGGGGTCGGCCTCACCTTGCGCGCCGCCACGAGCGAGTCGACGTCCGTCGCCTTGGGGAACGGCTTCCGCTTCGTGAGCAGCTCGTAGAGGATGATGCCCGCCGCGAACACGTCGACCCGGTGGTCCCAGGTCGACTCGATGGAGGCCTGCTCGGGAGCGACGTACCCGAGCTTCCCCATGAGCATCCCCTCCTTGTAGTTGGAGAGGCCGGTGGCGGCGCGCGCGATGCCGAAGTCGAGGAGCTTGAGCTCGCCCTCCCAGGAGACGAGCGCGTTGTCGGGGGAGACGTCGCAGTGGACGATGCGCAGCGGCTCGCCCTCGCCGCCCGTCTTGCGGTGCGCGTAGTCGAGCCCGTGCAGGAGCTGCAGCACGAGGAAGATCGACTGCTCGGGCGAGAGCGTGGCCCCGGCGCGCGCGAAGGCCGTCATCATCTCCTTCATGGAGACGCCGTGCACGAGCTCCATGGCGATGAAGTACGTGCCCTCGACCGCGCCGCACTCGTAGATCTGGGCGATGTTGGAGTGCGTGAGCTGGGCGGTGAGCTTCGCCTCGTTGACGAGCATCTTGATGAAGCCCTGATCCTGGGAGCGCGCCCCCAGGATCCGCTTCACCGCCAGCTCCTTCTCGAACCCGCCCGCGCCGATCACCTTCGCGCGGTGGATCTCGGCCATCCCCCCCACCGCCAGGCGCTGGAGGAGGAAGAACTTGCCGAAGAGGTGGGGCTTGAACTCGGGCCCCTGGGCGCGCGCCGGCTCCACGGGCGCGACTGTATCCCGCAAGGGGACGGCCGGTCGAGCGCGCCCGGGGCGTGGTGCTACAGTCCGCGCCGGTGTCCGACCCCCGCCCTCCCTCACCGAGCGTCACGGGGCTGCTCGGGCGGTGGCGCGCCCTGCCCGAGGAGCCGCGCGGGATCGCCCTGGTGGCGGCCGCCGCCTCGCTCGTGGTGCTGCCGTGGCTGGGGGCGGTCGGCCTCTGGGATCCGTGGGAGCCGCACTACGGCGAGGTCGCCCGCGAGATGCTGGTGCGCCGCGACTTCGTCCACCCCTACTACGAGCTGGCCTGGTTCTTCTCCAAGCCGGTGCTGCTCATGTGGCTCACCGCCGCGGCCATGGCCCTCGCCGGCGCGCAGAGCCGCGGCCTGCCGGTCGGGTCGGTGGCGGAGGGGCCGACGCCGAGCGGCCTCTCCCTCGGCACGGAGTGGGCGATGCGCCTGCCGGTGGCGCTGCTCTCCATCCTCGCCTGCGCGCTCGTCTTCGTCGCGGTGAGGCGCCTCGTCTCCCGGCGCGCCGCCTACGCCTCGTCGCTCGCCCTCGCCACGATGCCCTTCTGGTTCCTCATGGCGCGGCAGGCGATCACCGACATGCCGTTCGTCGCGCTCATGACGTCGGGGGCGATGTGCTTCGCGGTGGCGCTCTGGGACGACCGCGCCCACGGCCGCGCCTGGGCCTACGCCGGCTACGCCTTCCTCGCCTTCGCCACCCTGGCGAAGGGGCTGCTCGGCTTCGCCCTCGCCGGCGCCGCGTTCCTCGCCTGGTTCGTCTTCACCGGCGAGTGGCGCCTCCTCCGCCGCCTGCGCCTCGCCGAGCGCATCGGCGGCGTGCCGCTGCCGATCGGACCGGCGATCTTCCTCGCCATCGCCGCGCCCTGGTACGTGGTCCTGTCGCTCTTCCACGGCGTCGACGACGAGGGGAAGACGTTCGCCTATCGCTTCTGGATCCACGACCACGTGAAGCGGCTGGGCGAGGGCGTGCACACGACCACGCCCGGCGGGACGTTCGACTACTTCATCCGCGAGCTGGGCCTGGGCACGTTCCCCTGGGCCGCCGCGCTCCCCGGCGCGCTCGCCGACCTCGCCGGCGTCCGGCTGAAGGGGCGGACGCGGCGCGACGACCTCGTGCTCTTCGCCGGGCTGTGGGCGGTCCTCACCTACGTGCTCATGAGCTTCTCGGCGACGAAGTTCCACCACTACATCTTCCCGGCGGTGCCGGCGCTCGCCATCCTCTGCGGCGCGTTCCTGGACCGGGTGATGGAGGATGGGCTCGAGGCGCACGCCGGGGCGCTGCTGCTCGGCCTCGCCGCCTACGCGGTGGTGGCCCACAGCCTGTGGATGGAGCCGAAGGCGCTCCCCGACCTGTACGTCTACAACTACGACCGCCCCTACCCCGAGAAGGAGCTCGCCGACCTGCACCCCGGCACGCGGCTCGGCCCGTTCACGCTGTCCATGGGCGCGAAGCCGGTCATCTCCGCGCTCGGCGCGGCCGGCGCGGTGGCGCTCGTCGCCGCCTGGCTGTGGCGCTCGCGGCGGGGCATGGCCGCGGCGCTCGGCGGCATCGCGGCCGCGTTCGCGATCTGGGTCTCCTGGTTCCACTGGCGGGAGCTGTCGCCGCACTGGAGCCAGCGCGACATGTTCCGCACCTACCTCGCCGAGCGCCGCTCGCCCGACGAGCCCATCGTCGCGTACTACATGAACTGGAAGGGCGAGACGTTCTACTCGCGCAACCTCGTCCGGCAGGTGCAGGACAACGGGCGCATGAAGGAGGTCGCGGCGCGCCCCGGCCCGCTGTGGGTGCTCGTCGAGCGCGGCCGGTTCAACAACCTCAAGTCGGCGGTCGGGCCGGCGGCGAAGCTGCGCATCGCCGACCGGTCCACGAACAAGTTCTGGCTGGTCGAGGTCACCGACGCCGCGCCGGCGGCGACGGCACCGCCGGCGCTGGCGCCCGCAGCGGCCCCGGCTCAGTACCAGTGGAAGCCGACGCTGAGCTCGCCGTAGCGCGTGCTCGACGGCAGGTTCGCCGGATCGCCGTAGCCCTGCGCCGAGACGTCGAGCCCGACGCTCATGTTGAAGCTCTGGCCCATCCACATGGCGTAGCCGACGCCGGCGAGGACGCTCACCCCCGACGCGCTCCCGAACCCGTCCTCGTGGTACTGCGCGAGGCCGAGGCCGCCGCGCAGGTAGAGACCCTGGCGCGCCGGGAACCAGGTCATCATGGCGAGCGCCTGGGTCACCTGGATGGCGGGGTCGTTCACCGTCACGCCGCCCCCGACGTCGTACGGGCCGGAGGCCTGGTGGCGGAAGGCGCGCAGGTCGAGGCCGAGGAGGAGATCGGGCCGGAGCGTGGCGCCGATCTCGAACTGCAGCGACACGGGCGTCGAGCCGCCGGTGTAGATGTCGCCGAGGTCGATGCGCTGGCCGCCGTAGACGCCGCTGCCGAAGCCGCTGCCCAGCCCGAAGCCGACGTACCAGGTGTCGCGCTGGGGACCGTACGCCTCGCGCTGCGGGCCGTACGCCGGAGCGGGGGCGTAGGGCCGCTGCGTGGCGGGGCTGGCCTGCGCCAGCGCCAGCGCGGGGGCGAGGGCGAGGAGGGCGGCGAGGGAGCGGGCGAGGGCGGTCGAGCGGTGCATGGCGTTCCTCCGAGCGTGCGGGAGCGTACGCTCGGGGGGAGAGACGAACCAACCCCAGCTTTCATTCGAAGGTGGGAGCTCTTCGCCCCAGCGCGTACACGATCTCCCACGTCGCCGGCACGGCGCCCGCGCCGCCGTGCGCCTCCTGGTAGGCGGCGGCCATGCGCGCCATGGCGGCGCGCGCGGCGAGCCCGTCGCCGAGGGCCCGCCCCGGAACGGCGTTGCCGGCGCCCAGCGCGCGCAGCGCGCGGAGCAGGTCGAACGGCGTGGCGTGCCGCTCGACGACCTGCTCCGTCACGAGCCGGACCGGCGCGAGCCCCGCCTCGACCAGCGCCGCGCCCACGGCGCGCGCCGGGTGAAAGCGGTGCAGCCCGTCGGGCGCGCCGGGCGGGAGCGCCGCGCGCCAC
>DASTGH010000118.1:0-2601 GCA_035719345.1 Anaeromyxobacteraceae bacterium | reverse complement strand
GGGCGCGCCGCGCAGGCGGTCAGGGTCGTTCCAGGCGGGCATGTCTCCTCGCGAGCCAGAGGGCGGTGGCGAGCCACACGCCGACGACGGGCAGCGCCGCGAGCTGCGAGCCGCCCACGCCCACGCCCGCCGCCACGAGCTGGCCCTGCAGGCCCGCGCTGGCGGCGTCGCCCCCGCGGTAGACGACCGTGTCGAGGAAGCCCTTCGCCTTGTAGCGGTCCTCCCGGCCGACCACGGTGAAGAGGACCTCGCGCGCGGGCCGCTCGATGGCGTAGTGCACGGCGCGCCGCAGCCCCTGCACCACCGCGAGCACCACGAGCGTGGGGGAGGCGGCCATGGCGGCGATGCCGATGGCGGTGAGCGTCGGGTGGAGCGCGAGCCCGAGGGCCAGCCCGGCGCCGGAGAGCACGCGCCCGGTGGCGAGCGCCTGGAGCGCCAGCGAGAGCACGTTCACCGCGAGATCCACCCCGGCGAAGAGCTGGGTGCGGTGGGTCGGGTCGGTGAGCGTCGCCTTCACGATGCGCGCCTGCGCGAAGTAGATGAACGTCGAGGTGCACGACACGCAGACGATCTGGACCGCCAGCGCCGCCAGGTAGGGCGAGCGAGCCACGGCGGTGAACCCCGCGAACGGGCTCCCGCCGACGCCGCCGCCCTCGTGGCGCACCCGGTCCGCGCGCACGCCTGCCCGGCGCGCCAGCGCCGCGGCGGACCCGGCCGCCGCCGTCAGGAGCACCGCCGAGAGGAGGATGACGCCCGGGATCCCGAGCGGCCCGACGAGGAGCGCCGCCGCCGCCGGTCCGGCGAGCGCGCCGGCGCTGCCGCCGGCGGCCACGAGCCCGAAGAGGCGCTTCCCCTGCTCGCTGGTGAACAGGTCCGCCATGAAGCTCCAGAAGACGCTCGTGACGAACAGGTTGTAGACGCTCACCCAGACGAAGAAGGCGTGCGGCGCCCACGGCGCGCCGCCCCGCGCGAACACAGCCGCGAAGAGGACGAGGTGGAGCGTGAAGAAGCCGTAGAGGACGGGGATGGCGCGGCCGCGCCTCACCTTCGCGAAGAGCCAGCCCTGGAGCGGCACCGCGGCCAGCATCACCAGGAACGTGAGGAGGAACACGCGGTCGAGCCGGTCGAGGCCGCCGCGGATCCCCATCTCCTCGCGCAGCGGCCGGACGAGGTACATGCCGGCGAGGAGCGCGAAGAAGTACCCGGCCGAGAGCAGCACGGCGAGGCCCTCGCCGGGACGGACGTCCGCGACCCGAGCGACGAGCCGCGCGAGCCCGCGCGTCGCGGCGGCCGGAGGTGCGGAGGCCGCGTCCATGGTCAGCGCGCCAGCTCTTTCACGAGGTGGGTCCCCAGCTCCGCGAGCCCCTGCTCCAGCGCGGCGGCGCCGCGGGAGGTGGCCAGGGTGGCGCGCATGGGCTCCGGCGCGAGCCCGATCTCGAGGTTGAGCCGCACCAGGACCGCCGAGATGCCCGGGGACGACGGCGCGGCGCGCACGCGCCCGGCGCGCGCCTGGAGCCCGGCGGACACCTTGTCGAGGAGCGCGTCCGGGGTGGTGCGCGGCCCCTTCCTCGCCTCGAGCCCCCGCGAGATGCCGCGGTGCAGGTCGTCGAGGACGCCGCGCGCGCCGAGCGCCTGCCCGAGCCGCTCGTGCGCCTCCTCCTCGTCGACGCCCATGGCCTCGGCGTAGGTGGGCGTGAGCACCCGCGCCAGCGTCCTCGCCGGGAAGAGGTGCGGCACGCGCGGCGAGAAGAGCGCATTCATGGCGTGGTCCGGGCGAGGCGGCGCGCCGCCCCGAGGTGGCGCACCGCCTCCTGCGCCCGGCCGAGGCGGCGACAGAGGCGGGCGGCGTTGTGGTGGGCGTCGGCGTGGGCGGGGTCGGCCGCCAGGCACGCGTCGTAGGAGCGGAGCGCGTCCGCGAGCCGTCCCTGATCCTCGAGCGCCACCCCGAGGTTGTACAGCGCGCCGGCGTCGCCGGGGCGCGAGGCGAGCGCGCGGTGGTAGTGGCGCTCGGCGGCGGCGGCGTCGCCCGCCTCGTGCAGCAGTCGCCCCAGGTTGAGGTTCGCGCCGTGGTGGCCGGGGTCGAGCGCCAGCGCGCGGCGGTAGGCCTCGCGCGCCCGCTCCGGCGCGCCGTCCTCGAGGTCGCAGCCGAGCTCGTAGAGCGCCCCGGCGTCGGCCGGGTCGCCGGCGGCGCGCGCCGCCTCGGCCAGGAGCGGGGCGACGCCGGCCGCGACGTCGCGCACCTCGAAGTCGAGGACGGCCTGCCCGGTCGCGGGGTGCCAGGCGCTGCGGCCATCGCGGACCACCACGCGATCGCCGTCGGCCGTGATGCGCACGCCGGCCAGCGACCGGTCGGAGGGGAGCTGCGCGCGCAGCTTGCGGAGGTCGTGCCGCACGCGGGCGGCGGGGACGCGAGCGGCGAGGAGGTCGCGCGCCGTCCGCAGGAGCACGAGGTCCTGGAACGAGAACCGCAGCTCGCGGCGCGGGCCGCGCCCCGGCGCCACGAGCCCGCCGCGCGCCCACGCCCGGACCCGCGCGGGCGGAAGCCCGAGCATGCGGGCGACGTCGCGGGCGGTCCAGCCGGCGGACACCGAGGCTGCCCCT
>DASTGH010000117.1:0-3132 GCA_035719345.1 Anaeromyxobacteraceae bacterium | reverse complement strand
CATCGATCGCGCCGGCGCCCTCGTCGTCGCCCCGAGGTTCGAGGCGGCCGCCCCGTTCTCGGAGGCGCTCGCGGCCGTCGCGCTCGAGGGGAAGCACGGCTACATCGACCTCACCGGGCAGATGGTGCTCGTCCCGGAGCAGGAGCGCGCGGGTTCCCTCCACCGGAGCTTCGCCTCCGGGCTCGCCGCCGTGCGCGCCGGGGACTCGATCGGCTTCATCGATCGCTCGGGCAAGCTCGTCATCCCCGCGACGTTCACGTCGGCGGAGGACTTCTCGGAGGGGCTCGCCTTCGCGTGCACCGAGCGTGGGTGCGGCTACATCGATCGGAAGGGCGCGGCGGCGACGACCGCCTTGCTGGGCGGCACGCCCTTCAAGGACGGCATCGCCGGCGTGTGGGTCGGGAAGGGGAAGATGGGAGGCCTCCGGCGCTACGTCCTGTACGACGCGCAGCGCGGGCCGCTGACGGGCGACTACGAGGGCGTGGGCCGCCTCTCCGACGGGCTCGTCGCCGTCCGGCTCGACGGACGATGGGGCTACGTCGACCGCTCCGGGCGCGGCGTGGTCCGGCCGCGCTTCGCGGCCGCGGGAGAATTCTCCGAGGGCCTCGCGCCCGTCTCGGAGCAGGCCTGGACGTGCGGGTACGTGGATCGGTCGGGGAAGGTCGTCATCCCCGCCCGGTTCCGGGTCTGCCACTCGTTCTCGGGCGGGCGCGCTCGCGTCGAGATCCTGGGACCCGACCCCAAGGTGCCGCAGCCCGGCTTCATCGATCGCACCGGCGCCCTGGTGATCGAGGGCGCCAGGGCCACGCCGCCGTTCGAGAGCGCCGAGGACTTCGTCGACGGCGTCGCCGCGGTGGAGGCCACCGGTCCCGAGGGGAAGAAGCGGCTCGGGTACATCGACGCGGCGGGCCACTACGTCTGGCCTCCCACCGAGTAGCGGAGCGAAACGCGGAGAGGGCCGGTCTCCCGGCCCTCTCCGGATGAAGCGTCGGCTGTCTACGTCGCGGCTACGGCTTGCAGACCGGCCTGGTCGGATCCGGGCTCACGCAGATCGGCCGCATCATCTCGTTGTCCTCGTGCGAGAGGATGTGGCAGTGCCAGACGTACAGGCCGGGGATGTCGAAGTAGGCATTGAGCTTCGTGATCCACCCCGGGTTCGTCTGCAGCGTGTCCTTCTGGCCGAACTTCTCGGCGTCGAGGGGCTGCTCGATGGGACCGTTGATGAAGGCGTCCGGATTGGGCGGGCAGCTCGGCCGGAGACCGGCGTCGGTCTCCATCATCATCGTCGCGGTCGGGTTGCAAGCGGCCAGGGCGGCGTCATAGGCGGGCTGATCGATCGGCGCGCGCCAGACCACCTTGAACTGCGTCTGGTGCAGGTGGATCGGGTGCGCGTCCGCCGTCCGGTTGACGATGGTCCACTGCTCGGTCGCGAACTGCTTCACGTTCTCGCTGACGGGCGCCATCCACGGCAGCGGCCCGAAGGCGTTGCCGATCTGGGCCTCGGAGGGGCCGAACGGCTGCTGGTCCGGGAAGTTCGGATCGCCGCACAGGATGAACGTGGCGCTCGGCGAGCCGTCGCTGAGGCAGATCACGGCGGAGTCGAACTCGGTGAGGGTCACCGTGCGCTTCTTGGTGACGGCCTTGGGCTCGAACCCGTCCGACGGCGGATTGAGCGCGGCGGGCAGGACGCTCGTGTCGGGAGCCGTGAGCTTCACCACGTCGAACGCCATGACCTGGCCGGTCGTGCCCGGGTCGGCGGGCACCTGCGTCTCCTGGTGGCCGCTGAACGGCTCGTCGGGGCCGACGTTGATCATGACGATGCGCGTCCCGACGGCGAACCCCGAGAAGTCGACGATCACGTCATAGCGCTCGCCGGGCGCGACGCGGAGCTGATCGAGGGCGAGGGGCTTGCCGGTGATGAGGCCGCCCTCGGTGCCGATGACGTTGAACTTGAGGCCGTTCGGGGCGAGCGACCGGTTGGCGAACTGGAGGATGAGCCAGCGCGAGTCGGAGCCGTTGAGGACGCGGAAGCGGTACTTCCGCTTCTCCACGGCGAGCTTCGGCCAGGTCTTGCCGTTCACGGTCATGAAGTTGCCGAAGAACTCGGGGTTCAGGTAGGGCGCGATGTCGGAGCCGGGGATGTACGGCCCTGGGAAGCCGTCGAAGAAGACGCGCGAGTCGGGGTAGAAGAGCGACCCGTTGGTGTTGAAGGAGCGGTCCTGGATGGCGAGCGGGATCTCGTACTTGCCGTAGGGGCCGGGGAGCTTGAGGCCCTTCTCGTAATTGTCACGCAGCAGGTAGAAGCCGGCGAGTCCGGCGTACACGTTCACGCGCGTCATGCCGAGCGCGTGGTCGTGGAACCACAGCGTGCTGGCGCGCTGGTCGTTGCGATACTTGAAGGTGGCCTGCCCGTTCGGCTGGGGGGGAGAGTTGGGGGCGTTTCCGTAGTTCGAGCCCTTGGTGTAGAAGCAGCCGGCCGAATTGACGACCTGGCAATCCTTGATGTTGGCGGCGGCAGGGAGCCACCAGGCCTCGGGGTAGCCGTCGCTCTCGGGGTCGACGTGCGCGCCGTGGAGGTGCGTGACGAGCGGGACCGGGCCCTTGTACGGAGGCGGGGTCACCTTGAAGGTCGGCCGCGTGTCGACCGGGCCCGGCGGGTTCGCCCAGTGCAGCGTCGGGTCCACCGTGAAGAGGTGCGGCACGAACTTGTTGCTCGCGTCGACGAGCTGGTTCACCCACGTCACCGTCACGGGCGCCTTCTGCTGCGCCTCGATGGTGAAGGCCGGCCAGCTGAACGAGGTCGCGGTGTTCGTCGCACCGTAGGCGAAGACGTTGGTGGCCGGGTAGCCGGCGGGGAGCACCTGCTGCACCCGCGGCTTCGCTGCGATGCTGTAGGTGTTTGCCGACTCGCTCGGCATGAGCGGCGGGACGGTGAGCGCCTCCTGGTACTTCGGCACGCTGGTGGGATCGAGAGAACCGCCCGGAATCGGCTGGGCGAGCACATCCACGCTGAGCAACATCACGAACAGTGCAGCAACCTTCTTCATGTTCTACCCCCTCACGTCCGGCTTGAGCCTTCCTGGAGCGGTGTCGAGTGGCTCGGACACTGCGCGAGGGACTGTAGACGATGCG
>DASTGH010000116.1:0-5196 GCA_035719345.1 Anaeromyxobacteraceae bacterium | reverse complement strand
GTCGCCAGGGCGCACGCGACGAGCGCGGCGGCGGCGAGCGCGGCCGGGGCCATGGCGCGGGGAAGGTGCGCACCTGCCCGCTCGCCAGGAACCACCCCTGCGCGTGGGACGTACGCTGCGTCAGCGCGCGCGGACGTGCGCAGCACCCGGCCCGTGAGGGCCCTGGCCACCGCTCGCCCGGAAGGTTTCTGTTGCCCTGGTGTCCCCGGGTAGGTATCCCTCGGCGCTGGTCTTTCGGCCAGTTGCGGTGGGCTCGCCGGTTCGCAAGGAGACGGACATGTCGGAAAAGGACAAGAAGGCCGCCGGCGCCCAGGTCGCCCCCGCCATGGGACCCCCGGGTCTCATCAACAAGGAAGACATCCCGCAGGTGCTCCCCATCCTGCCGCTCCGCAACTCCGTCTTCTTCCCGGGGGGCGTGCTGCCGCTGGCCGTGGGGCGCCAGAAGACGATCGCGCTCATCAAGGACGCCGTCCGCGACGAGCAGGTCATCGGTGTGGTCACGCAGCGCAAGGCGGAGGAGGAGGACCCCGGCGCCGCCGACCTGTACACCGTCGGGACGGTGGCGCGCATCGTGAAGCTCCTCAAGATGGGCGAGGACAACTACTCGCTCGTCGTGCAGGGCCTGGCGCGCTTCCGCGTGCTCGATCTCGTGCAGGAGTCGCCCTACCTCAAGGCCCGCATCGACCCGATCGAGGACAAGACCGCCGTCGACGACGTCGAGGTCGAGGCGCTCGCCATCAACCTCAAGAAGCTGGCCCGCGAGGTCATCGAGCTCATGCCGGAGCTGCCGGCGGCGGCGACCGAGCTGGTGGAGAGCATCACCCACCCCGGCCACCTCGCCGACCTCATCGCGGCGAACGTGGACGTGCCCATCGAGGAGAAGCAGCAGGTCCTGGAGACGGTCGATCTCAAGGCCCGGATGAAGCTCGTCCTCGAGCTCCTCAACCGGAAGCGCGAGATCCTGAAGCTCTCCAACAAGATCGACTCCGCCGTGAAGGGCGAGATGTCGAAGACGCAGCGCGAGTACTACCTGCGCCAGCAGCTCAAGGCCATCAAGGAGGAGCTGGGCGAGCTGGGCGAGGAGGAGGAGGAGCTCGACGAGCTCGGCGAGCGGCTCAAGAAGGCCGGCCTGCCGCCCGAGGTGGAGAAGGTCGCCCAGAAGGAGCTGAACCGCCTGAAGTCGATCCCGACGGCCAGCTCCGAGTACACGGTCGCGCGCACCTACCTCGACTGGATCGCCGACCTGCCCTGGTCGAAGCGCACCGACGACAACCTCGACATCGAGAACGCTCGCGGGATCCTCGACGCCGACCACTACGGCCTGCAGAAGATCAAGAAGCGCATCCTCGAGTACCTGGCGGTCCGCAAGCTGAAGAACGACATGCGGGGACCGATCCTGTGCTTCGTCGGGCCACCCGGCGTCGGCAAGACGTCGCTCGGCCAGTCGATCGCCAAGGCCACCGGCCGCAAGTTCGTGCGCCTGTCGCTCGGCGGCGTGCGTGACGAGGCGGAGATCCGGGGGCACCGGCGCACCTACGTCGGCGCCCTGCCCGGCCGCATCATCCAGTCGATGAAGAAGGCGGCGACCATCAACCCGGTGATGATGCTGGACGAGATCGACAAGCTCGGCGCCGACTTCCGCGGCGATCCCTCGGCGGCGCTGCTCGAGGTGCTCGACCCCGAGCAGAACCACTCCTTCTCCGACCACTATCTCGACGTCTCCTACGACCTCTCCAAGGTCATGTTCGTGGGCACGGCCAACCTGCTCGACCCCATCCCCGGCCCGCTCAAGGACCGCATGGAGATCCTGGAGCTGCCCGGGTACACGTTCGAGGAGAAGGTCCACATCGCGCGGAACCACCTCATCCCGAAGCAGCTCAGGGAGCACGGCCTCTCGCCCGATGCCATCTCCTTCGACGAGAAGGCGCTCATCAAGATCATCATCGCGCACACGCGCGAGGCGGACGTCCGCAACCTGGAGCGGCGCATCGCCGACGTCTGCCGGGCGGTGGCGGTGGAGGTGGCGAGCGGCAAGGTGGCGGCCGGGACGAAGCGGACCGTGACCGAGGTCGACCTGCCCGACATGCTCGGGCCCGAGCGCTTCTGGAACGAGACCGCGGAGCGCACGGAGATCCCGGGCGTCGCCACCGGCCTCGCCTGGACGGCGGCGGGCGGCGACATCCTCTTCATCGAGGCCACCAAGATGAACGGCAAGGGGTCGCTCACCCTCACCGGCCAGCTCGGCGACGTGATGAAGGAGTCGGCGCAGGCGGCGCTCTCCTACCTCCGATCCAAGGCCGACACGCTCGGGATCCCGGCCAACTTCCTGGAGAAGACGGACATCCACATCCACTTCCCGGCGGGCTCGATCCCGAAGGACGGCCCCTCCGCCGGCGTGACCATCCTGACGGCGCTCGTCTCCCTCCTCACCGGCATCCGGGTCCGCTCGGACGTGGCGATGACGGGAGAGGTGACGCTCCGCGGGCTCGTCCTCCCGGTCGGCGGGATCAAGGAGAAGGTGCTCGCCGCGCACCGGGCCGGCATCAAGCGGATCATCCTCCCCGCGCGCTGCGAGAAGGACCTCATCGACGTCCCGGAGCAGGCGCGCAAGGAGCTCGACTTCGTCTTCGCGTCGCACATGGACGAGGTCCTCAAGGCCGCGCTGGAGGAGAGCCCGCTCGGCCGCAAGGCCCCGGCGCCTCCCCCCGAGGCCACGCCCGCCACGCCCAAGAGCGAGATCCGGGTCTAGCCGGGTCCAGGCCGCGCTTCGACTCCGCTCGCCTTCGCGAGCTACGCTCAGCGCGAACGGGATCTTCCCGCTCGCCCTGAGCGTAGCGCCCGCGCAGCGGGCGCGGAGTCGAAGGGCCGGCTCTTTTCTTGTCCCCGTCCGCGTGACAGCATCCGCCGGTGCCTCGCCTCGCCCTCATCACCGGCTCGCTCGGCGCCCGCGCCGAGGCGCTCGCGGCCGAGCTGGCCGAAGCCGGGTGGTCCGTCCGCGAGCGCGGGTTCGAGGGGCTGCCGCCCCCGGATCTCACCGAGGCGGCGCGCGGCGCCGAGGCGGTCTTCCACGTGGGCGTGCGGACGCCGCCGTCGGCCCCCGCCACCCGCCGGGCCGACGCGGAGGCGGCCGCCGCCTTCGCCGCCGGCCGCGCGGCGCGGGACTCGGGCGCGCGCCGGTTCGTGCTGCTGTCGACGGCCTCGGTCTACGGCAAGCCGCGCAACCTCCCCTGCGACGAGGGCGAGCTTAAGGCCCCCCGCACCGCCGCCGAGCGCGCGCGCTGGCGCGCCGAGCAGGCGGCCTGGCTCGCCTTCCGCGAGGGCGCCCCGCTCGTCGTCCTGCGACCGACGCTGCTCTACGGCCCGAACCTGCACGGCGGCGCGGTCAGGGTCCTCTCGCTCATCGCGCTCTTCAACCACGGGCGGCGCCGCATCCCCATCCTGCGGCGCGGGCCGGTCACGCACCTCGTCCACGTCTCCGACCTGGCGCGCGCCGCGGTGCACGTCGCCGAGCACCCGGACGACCGCGACGTGCTCGGGCGCGCCTTCAACGTGGGCGACGACGCGCCGCTGCCGCTGGCCGAGCACCTGGCCGCGGCGCTCGCCGTGATGGGCCATGCCGCCGGGCGGGTGCTGCCGTACTCGCCGCGCCTCACGGCCTTCCTGCTCTGGCTGCTGCGCAACGTGCCCGATCGCTGGCTGGTGGAGGCGGTGAACGCGCGGCTCGCCCAGGCCTGGGAGCGGCTCACCGCCCGCGCCGGCGCCCGCGCCGACCTCGCGCCGCGGCTCGACCGCGAGTCGCTCCACTGGATGGCGGCCGACCACTACTACGACACGCGCCGCCTCGCGGCGCTCGGCTGGCGGCCGCGCTACCCGATCTCCACGGCGGCGCTCCCCGGGACCGTCCAGGCGCTGCTCGCGAAGCGGCTCCTCCCGGCGGACTCGACCACCGCGCTGCCGGCCGCGCTGTAGCGGGGACGCGACGGGGCGCCTTCGCGGCAGCGCAGCCCCACTTCGCGCCGATCGCGGTGTGGCCGGTCCATGGCATCCGTGTCATAGTGAAGACCTTCGCCCCTGGCGGACGTGTCACGGCCCGCGGGACAAACGCGCGTGATCAGGCGCATCGATCGGTACGAGCTCATCGAGGCGGTGGGGAGCGGCGGGATGGCCGTCGTCTACCGCGGCCGCGACACCGCGCTCGACCGCGAGGTGGCGGTGAAGCTCCTCCACCCGCACCTCGCCTCCCGCGCAGAGTCGCGCGCGCGCTTCTCGCGCGAGGCGCGCGCGGTGGCGCGCCTCAGCCACCCCAACATCGTCGAGATCTACGACTACGCGGGCGACGCGGCGGTGGAGAGCTACCTCGTCACCGAGTTCGTCCGCGGCCGCACGCTGCGCGCCTTCGCCGAGGAGGAGGGCGTCGGATTCCCCGAGGTGGCCGCGCTCGTGGTGCGCGCCCTCGCCGACGCCCTCGTCCACGCGCACTCCGCCGGCGTCATCCACCGCGACCTCAAGCCCGAGAACGTGCTGGTGCTGGAGGCGGGTGGACGCCGCGCCGTGAAGCTCGTCGACTTCGGGATCGCGCGCCTGGTGGCGAGCGAGGAGCGCATGACGATGACGGGCGCGCTCGTCGGCTCGCCCAACCACATGGCGCCCGAGATCATCGAGGGGCGCGAGGCGGATGCCCGCAGCGACGTGTTCTCGCTGGGGACCATCCTCTACTGGCTGGCCGTGGGCCGGATGCCCTTCGCCGCGCCGAACCCGACGGCGACGCTGCGCCGCGTGATCGACGGCAGCTACGACGACCCGCGCGCCGTCGCGCCGACCATGACGCCGGCGCTGGCCGCGGTCCTCGACCGCGCGCTGGCGGCCGACCCCGACGGCCGCACGCCCACCGCCGCGGCATTGCGCGAGGACCTCGATGCGGCGCTGGCGCGGTCCGGGATCTCCGACGCGCCCGCCGAGCTGCAGGCCTTCCTGGCCGACCCGCCCGGCTACAAGGCCTCGCTCCGCGCGCGGCTGGTGGCGCACGCCCTCGCCGCGGCCGACGCCGCGCTCGCCGCGCGCGAGACGGCGCGCGGCATGAAGCTCCTCGACCGCGTCCTGGCGCTCGACCCGGACAACACCGCGGTCGCGGCCCGCCTGGCGCGCATCGTCCTCGGCGCGCGCTGGATGCGGCGGCTGCGGCGCGCCGGCGCGGCC
>DASTGH010000115.1:0-8107 GCA_035719345.1 Anaeromyxobacteraceae bacterium | reverse complement strand
GCGAGGCGCAGGAGCGGGGGGCGCATGTCAGGCCGCAAGGTAGGCATGCGCCGGTTCGCCGGCGACGAGGCGGCCGTCGAGCGCGAGCCCGACGCGCCAGGCCCCCGGGGCGAGGCGGCGCGCGTACACCACGCGCGCGGCGCGAACGCGGGCCCCGGGGGCGAGCACCGGGACCACCGCGCCGGCCGGGGGAGGGCCGCCGCGGCCGAGGAGGACGATCCCGACCCCGCCGGCGGAGCGGTCGACGACCAGGGCGGTGCGCCCGGCGCCGTCGGCCACGAGGCGCGCCGGGCGGAGCGCCCGGACGCGCTGCTCGCCGCGCCGCCGCGGCCGATCGGGGACGAGCGCCAGGACGACGCCCCGCGCGAGCTCCCAGGCCATGCGCGGCGCGAACCGCGCGCGGCGCTCGTGGACGCCGGCCCAGGCGTCGTCGCGCGAGAAGAGGAGCCGCACCAGGGCGCGCCGCTCTGCCGGCGAGGGTGCGTCGAAGGCGAGCGCGACCCGCACGGCGCGCCGCGACCGCTCCTGGCGCACGACGCGGCAGGGCAGGGCGAGGCCCTCTCCCAGCTCGGCGCGGACCTCGCCCGGCGGCAGCGGCGCGGCGAGGTCGAGCGCCATCCCGGAGAGGCTCACGTCGCGCGAGACCGCCTCGCACGCGGCGCCCCCTGCCGCGAGCCGGACGCGGAGCGGCGCGCGCAGGCGCTCCTCGCGCCGGCGCTGCGGCCGCTCCCAGGCGACGACGAGCCCCACCGCCAGGAGCACCAGGTTCGCGCTCGCCCACCCCAGGTTGAAGGCGTAGGCGTCCTTCTCGATGCCGAACCAGGCCAGCTCGAAGGCGCCCTTCGCCACCGCGGCGGCGGAGAGCGCCGCGGCTCCGAGCGCCAGCGCGGTCGAGCGCGCGTCGAAGCGGCGGCGCTCGGAGAGCAGGCCCTTCGGCGTCACCTTGAAGCCCAGCCGCTGCGGCAGGACGAGGTCGAGCATGGCCCGCAGGAGCGGGAAGCTCACCACCGCCTCGTGGACGGTGCCCCAGGGCCCGCGCGGCCAGCCGCGGACGAGCAGCGCCGAGGCGAGGCGGAGCGCGGCGAGGTGCGGCAGGAGGTACGCCAGCAGCACCGAGACGTCGGCGAAGAGGGGGTGGAGGTGGAGGAGGAGGAAGAGGAGCGGCGTCGCCCAGAAGACGAAGCGCGGCAGGGGGAAGAGGAAGTACCAGAGCGAGGCGAAGTACCCGAGCCGGTGCCGGAGCGGCAGCCCGCGCTCCAGCAGAGGGTTGTCGCGCAGGAGGATCTGGAGGCATCCCAGCATCCAGCGCCGCCGCTGGACGAGGTAGGAGGCGACGTCCTCGGCGGCGAGGCCGGCGGCCAGGTCCTCGTCCACGAAGGCGGAGCGCCAGCCCTTCGCGTGCAGCTTCTGGCTGGTGTGGATGTCCTCGGTGATGGAGAGCAGGTTGAAGCCGCCCACCGAGGCGAGCGCCTCGCGCCGGAAGAGCGCGCCGCTCCCCACGAAGAAGGCGCCGCCCCACGCGTCGCGCCCGCCCTGGATGGCGTGGTTGAAGAGGTCCTGCTCGTTCGGGACCGCGGCGGTGGTGCGGAACGCGCGCTGGAAGACGTCCTCGTTGTAGAAGTGGTGCGGCGTCTGCACCACGCCCATGCGCGCGTCGCGGAAGTGGGGCGCGGTGCGCTCGAGGAAGCTCGCCACCGGCAGGTGGTCGGTGTCGAACACGACCACCAGCTCGCCGCTCGTCCGCTCCAGCGCGGCGTTGAGGTTGCCCGCCTTGGCGTGGCGGCGCGGACCGCGCAGGTACCCGGCCCCGTGCTCGGCGGCGAGGGCCGCCACCTCCTGGCGGTGCCCGTCGTCGCATACCCAGATGCGCTTCTCCGGCCAGCGCATCGCGGCGCAGGCGGTGAGCGTCCTGTCCAGGATCTGCAGCGACTCGGAGTAGATGGGGACGAGGACGTCGACCGACGGGTGGCGCTCGCCCGGCCCGAGCGGCGGAGGCGGCGGACGCCGGCGGCCTCCCAGCCCGACCTGCACCGCGAGCAGCATCACCGTCGAGAAGGCGTAGGCCTCGGCCAGCCACAGCGCGCCGCTGAAGATCGGCCCGCCCGGCTCCACCGCGTTGAGCGTGCCGAGCCGCCAGAGGAGATACCGGCCGGAGAGCGCCGCGGCGACGGCCAGGAACCCGGCGCGCGCCCAGCGCAGCCGGGTCGCCAGCGGGAGCAGGGCGAGCGCGAGCGCCAGGACGGGCCACGGCGGAAGGCTGGCGAGGAAGCTCGCGGCGTCGAACGGCCTCAGGAAGCCGAGGAACTCGTCGCCGTGGCGCACCACCTCGAGGTCGAGGGCGCGGTCGAACCAGAGCCAGTTCTGCAGGTAGTAGGGCGCGTCCTCGCCCGCGAGCGCCTTCTCCCACAGCTCCTCGAGCCGTCCGGCGCGCAGCTCGCCGGCGAGCGCCGGGTCCTCCTCCAGCGCCAGCGCGTGGACGCTGGCGA
This sequence comes from Anaeromyxobacteraceae bacterium, assembly GCA_035719345.1. Classification (GTDB taxonomy): domain Bacteria; phylum Myxococcota; class Myxococcia; order Myxococcales; family Anaeromyxobacteraceae; genus Anaeromyxobacter_A. The sequence continues at coordinate 5,621 of DASTGH010000115.1, read as the reverse complement.
GGTGCGGCCAGCCCTCCAGCTTCGAGAGCGGGCGCCCGTCCACGGCGTGGCGGTCGAGGAGCTTCCCGCGCTCGCGCCACTCGCCGGCGAAGAACGCGAGCGCCCGCCGCCGCACCTCGCCCTCGGCGCGTCCCCACCAGCGCGCATCGACGGCGAGCCGCCAGAAGAGCGGCACCGCGTCGTAGCCGGAGGACGAGCGCGCGCCGGTCGCCGGGTGCTGCAGGAGCGCGCGTCCGGTCTTCCGGTCGAGCCAGACCACGTCGGGGGGCAGCGCCACTCCCTCCTCGAGGTAGAGCTGCCGCAGGAGCGCGTAGGAGCCGCGCACCAGCGACCGCCACGGGTGGCGCGCGTCGATGCCGGCGAAGACCTCGTAGGCGTATGGCGCGAGGTAGGCGACGTGGACGGTGGGGTACGCCTCGCCGGCGGCCCAGTTCCCGGCCACCGGCAGGTGCCCGAGCGGCGTCGCGACGACCTCGCGGCGCCACAGGTCGTCGAGGAGCGCGAGCGCGTCGGCCTGGTAGGCGGGCGCGTCGAAGCGGCGCGCCGCCAGCACGAGCGCGAGCGCGACGTCCGTGTCGGCGTCGGTCGCCGAGTTGGAGTCCACGACCTTGCCGTTCGCCCACTTCCAGGCGAGGAGCCGGTCGGGGCGCGTCTGGAGGTGCTCGCGCGTCCAGCGCCATACCGCCTCGAAGGTGACGCGGTCGTCGGCCCACACCGCGCGCAGAAGCGCGTAGCTCTGCCCCTCGGAGGTGGTGATGCCGCCCTCGTCGCGAGCGACCACGCGGCCGCCCTCGATCATCTTCCAGCGGTAGGCGCTCCAGACCGCCGACAGCTCGTCGAGCTCGCGGGCGCGCTGTTCCTTCGTGCGCAGCGGCGTGCGGTGGCCGCAGCCGGGGAGGGTCCCCGCGAGGAGCGCGGCGGCGAGGAGGCAGGCGCCGCGGGGGAGCACGGGCCGGATCTAGGCCGGGACCCGGGCCTAGCGTAGCCTCTGCACGGGGCGTGCGGGCCGCCTCACCGGGGCGCGTAGGCGATCGGTGGCCGCGCCAGCAGGAATCGGTCGATGGCGTCGATGGCCCAGCCGGGGAGCCCGTGCAGCTTCACGCCGCAGCCGGAGGGCTGGCGGCCGCTGATGGCGCTCTTCTCGCGCACGAAGACGACCTCGCCCTCGGCGTCGACCCTCCGCCCGTCGGCGAGCCCGAGCCGGACGTGGAGGCGCGTGCCGACCGGCGGCGGCAGCATCGTCGAGATGAAGACGCCCCCCGAATCCACCCGGCGCGTGGCGCCGACGTAGAAGTTGTGCTCCGAGACGAGGCTGACGTTGACCTCCACCCGCGTGAGCTGCGGGCGCTGGCGCGGCTCGTCGACGAGCTCCTCGTCGATGAGCGCGAGGAGGTCGACGTCGCTCCGGGACGTGCGCGGCGCGGGCGGGGTCGCCGCGACCGTCCCCTGCGGTGCGGCGGGTGGCACGGGCGGAGCCGGAAGGGGAGGGGGCGGGGCGGCGCGCACCGGCACCGGGGGCGGGAAGGCCTGCGCGACCGGCGGCGGGGCACCGGGCGGCCGCTCCACCACCGAGAGCGGGCGCGCCAGCACCTCGGCCCGCGCCAGCGCGCGCTCGGCGCCGGCCACCGCCGCCAGCGGCTCCACCACGTCGCGCGACGGAGCGATGACGACGACGCGCATCCCCACCCGCGCGGCGCTGGCGGCGGTGGTGAGCGCGCCGCCCCAGCTCGCGTCCGGTGAGGCCGGCAGCATGAGGACGAGCGCATGCGGCGCCACTGCCCTGAGGACCGCATCGAGCAGGTCGGGCGTGGGCAGGCACGCCAGCGTGAACCCGGCGCGCTCGAGGTGCAGGTGCAGCGCCGCCGCGACGTCGGCGTCCTGGCCGACGACGAGGATGCGACCCGCCGGCTGGACGCCGGGGATCACGCGGGGCGGCCCCCGGTCTCGATGAGGATGCGCCGCTCGAGGTCGGCGCGGTGCGTGGCGTTCCCGAGCGCGGTGTCGAGCGAGATGCGCTTCTGCTCGTGCAGCTTGTACAGGTACTGGTCGAAGCTGTGCATGCCGAGGTCGGCGCCGGCGGTCTCCATGTAGTGCTTCAGCTCCTGCACCCGCGCCCCGCCCTCGCGGATGGCCTCGCGCACGAGCGAGGTGGCGAGGAGCGCCTCGACGGCCGGCACGAGCCCGGCGGCGTCGGCGCGCATGAGGAGCCTGAGCGAGACGACCGCCTGCAGGTTGTCGGCGAGGCGCGCCCGGACCGTGTCCTGCTCGTCCGCCGGGAAGAGGCCCACCACGCGGCCGATGGAGCGGACCACGTCGGGCGTGTGCAGCGAGGCGATGACGAGGTGTCCGGTCTCGGCCGCCTTGAGGCAGATGTCGGTCGCCTCCCGGTCGCGCAGCTCGCCCACCATGATGATGTCCGGGTCCTGCCGGAGCGCGGCGCGCAGCGCGTCCGTGTAGCTGGCGGTGTCGGCGCCCACCTCGCGCTGGATGACGAGCCCCTTCCCCGGCGGGAAGATGAATTCGATCGGGTCCTCCACCGTGACGACGTGCAGCCGCTCCTGCTGGATGATGTGGTGGATGAGCGCGGCGATGGTGGTGGACTTGCCGTTGCCGGTCGCGCCGGTGACGAGCACGAGGCCGCGCCGCGCCTCGGCGATGGTGCCGACGACCGGCGGCAGGTTGAGCGTGCCGAAATCGGGGATGGCGAAGGGGATGGTCCGCATGACCGCGCCCCAGCTCCCGCGCTGCTTGAACACGCTGGCGCGGAAGCGGGAGACGCCCGGGAGCGAGTAGCTGCGGTCGACCTCGCGGAAGTCGAGCGGTGCGAAGCCCGAGCCCGGCGCCTGCAGCACCAGGTTGGCGATGGCCTCGGTGTCCTCGTGCGTGAGCGGCGGGTACTTCGCGGCGAGCAGCTCGCCGAAGACGCGGTACGTCGGCGGGTAGCCGACCTCGAAGTGCACGTCGCTCGCCTGGCGCTTCACGGCCAGCTGGAGGAAGGAGTGGAACAGCTCCTCGCTCAGCGGGCCCTGCGTCGGACCGTCCATGGCGCGGGAGGATACCACCCCCCGCCGCCCCTACCTCGCGAACCTCGCCCCGAGCCGCTCGGCCACCCGCGGCAGGTCGTCGCGCGCCTTCACCGGCTCGAACCGCGTGGTCGCCGGGTCGTCCCGCGGCACCTCCACGAAGGCCACCGGCAGGAGCGGCGAGCCGTCGGCGGCGTCGAGCGAGGTCGCCTCCGCCGTCACCTGCTCGAGCTGCACCACCCTGGCGCCGTCGACCTCCTTCTCCATGGCGCGCCAGGGCAGCCGCACGTCGCGGTCGAGGAGCGGCTCGAGCGCGAAGAGGATGGTGTTCGTGGAGATGAGCCGGTGCTCCTCCGGCTTCACCTTCTCCACGAGCTGCAGCCGCCCGCCCACGCGCACCGGCGCGGCGCCGGCGTCGAGCGCGCCGCTGGCGGAGCGGCCGCGCGCCGTCAGCTCGACCGTCATCGCGGCGCCGAGGCGCAGGTGGAGCCCGAGGACGGCCGGGTCCACGGTCGCGGCCAGGTTGTCGACGTTGGAGAACCAGAGGTGCCGCACGCCGCGTCCGCGCAGCGCCGCGCCGACGCCGCTCTGCCGCAGCGCCCGGAACACGTCGCCGTGCCCGGTCGGCGCCAGCGAGGGCCGCCCGTCCGCGCCGCGCACCACCTCTCCGCGCCGCGTGATCCGCGGCAGCATCTGCTGCTGGAAGAGGAGCACGTCCGCGGCCCCGGCGCGCGCCAGGTGCTCGGCGATGGGGGCGTGGGTGAGCGGCGACGTCATGACCGCCACGGCGATCGCACCGCCCGCCTCGCGCGCGGCGCGCCGCGCATCCGCCAGCTTGAGGTCGAGGAAGGTCCGCTCGCCCATCACCGGCACGAGCCCCTTCACCGCGCCCCCGAAGCGGGTCGCCGCCCCACCGGCCACGACGAGGACCGCCACCTCGCCCGCCGCCAGGGCGGCGCTCCCGAGGCGCGAGCAGCCGGCGTGCTCCGGGGTGCCCGGGGCGGGGAGGGCGTGCACGTCGCCGGGCCGCGGAAGGTCGAAGGCCGGGGCGGTGACGCCCAGCGGCAGCCGCCCCTCGGCGACCGCCCGGCACAGCTCCTGGAACTCGGCGCCGGCCTCGGGCGCCGGCAGCGTCTCGGAGACCATGCAGGTGAACGTGGCATGACGTGCGCGCCCGGGGAAGAGGATCGTGTGTGCACGCCCCCGCCCGCCCCCTCGTTGTGCCCCCGCCACTCCGGCTGCTACGGTCGCCGCCGCTCCACCGCCCGTGCGACCCCCTCCCGCCCGCTCCATCCGCTTCTGTTCGAAGCGCCGCTCACTCGCGGCGTCGAAGCGCCGCTCACTCGCGGCGTCGACGCGCCGCTCGCTCGCCGCCTCCACCGTCGAGGGGATGGCGGCCGAGGTGGTCGGAGCCTGCACCGGTGGCGCGGTCATCACCGGGTGGGCGCTGCACCTCGGTTGCGACGCGCGCGTGGTCGGCATCCTCGGGGCGCTGCCGTTCCTGGCGCAGCTCGGCCAGATCCCCGGCGCGTGGCTCACGGCGCGCTGGGGGCCGCGGCGCGCCGCGCTCCTCACCATCGCGGTCGCGCGGCAGGCGTTCCTCGCGGTCGCCGCGCTGCCCTTCCTGCCCATCTCCCCGCACGCGCGGCAGCTGGTGCTGGTCGGAGCCGCCGCCGCGCACCACGGCCTCGGCATCCTCTGCAACAACGCGTGGAACGCCTGGATGGGCGAGCTCGTCCCCGAGCCGCTGCGGGGGCGCTACTTCGGGCGGCGCACCGCCATCACCACCACCGCGGCCACCGCCGCAGCCCTCGCCTCGGGCCTGGCGCTCGACGCCGCGCGCGGCGCGGGCTGGGTGGGCGCGGCGCTCGTCGCCCTCGCGCTGGTGGCCTGTGCCTCGGGCGCGGTGAGCGTGGCGCTCATGGCGCGGCAGACGGGGGGCGCCCGCCCGGCCGCGCCGCCGCGCTTCGATCCCGCAGCGTTCCTCCGGCCGCTCGGCGATCGACCGGCCCGCCGCCTCCTCGCCTACCTCTTCGCCTGGAACGCGGCCTGCGGCCTCACCGCCCCGTTCTTCGGCATCTACCTGCTGCAGGGCCTGGAGCTCGGGTTCGGCGTGCTGGCGGCGCAGGCGGCGGCGCTCTCGGCGGCGCGCGTCGCCACCGCGTCGGCCTGGGGGCGCGCCGTCGACCGCCACGGCGCGCGCCGCGTCCTGCTCGTCTGCACCGCCGGGCTGGTGCTCTCGCCCGCCGCCTGGATCGCGTGCGGGCCGGCGCGGCTGTGGCCGCTGGCGCTGGAGACGGCGGTCGGGGGCGTGCTGCTGGCAGGCCACGCGGTGGCGAGCTTCTCGCTGCCGCTGGCGCTGGCGCCGGCGCGCGAGCGCTCCTACTGGTGCGCCACCTTCTTCATGACGGGCGGCGTCGCCTTCGCCGCCTCGTCCGCCGTGGGGGGCGCGGTGGCGGCGGCGCTCCCGCGGGGCTTCACCGCCGCCGGCCACGCCTTCGCGCCGCTGCACGCGCCCTTCCTCGCCTCCTGCGCGCTCCGCGGCGGCGCGGCCGTGACCGCGCTCTTCGTCCTCGACGGCGCGCGCGCCTGCCGCTC
>DASTGH010000114.1:0-20637 GCA_035719345.1 Anaeromyxobacteraceae bacterium | reverse complement strand
CGCGGCCGTCGCGGCGCGGAACGCCGACCCGGGAGAACGGCGGGTGGTCGAGCTCGCGCCCTGACCGTCCGCTCGCGCCCCCCGTCACGCGGCCGAGGTCTCGAGCTGCACCCGGGACGCCTCGAGGATGCGCCGCAGAGCGGCCACGTCGATCGACGTCGGGACGGGGCTGTCCCGCCAGTGCTCGCATCCCGAGGCGTCGAGCAGGACGCACTGTGCCGGGAACCCGGCGGCGCGGGCGCGCCACCCCGCGCCGAGGAGCCCGGGCACGCAGGCGATGCCGACGATCCCGACGTCGCCGCCCGCCAGCTCCGGCGAGCCGAGGAAGCGCGAGAAGTCGGAGCCGTGGACGACGGCGACCGCCTCGGCGCCGGCGCGGCGCGCGGCAGCGGTCGCGCCGCGCACGGCGCAACCGGCGGCGCAGGCCGTGCACCGCAGGTCGACCCCCGTCCGCTCCGCGGAACAGGCCGCGTCGTCGCGGGCGCGCATGCAGCCCGGCATCACCACCACGTGCCGGCGGCAGCGCGCGAACGGGGCGCGCCAGGCGCGGTTCAGGATCTCCGCGCCCACCATGCCGAGGTGGTACTCGACGCGGCGCCGCGCGCACTGGAGGGTGTCCTCGCGGCGTCCGCGGCGCGGCAGCACGCCGGCGAGGAACGCGTCGACGCCGGCGGTGTAGATGCCGAGCGCGCGCTCGCTCCACGCCTCGAACCAGGTCGCGAAGTGCACGATCTCGGAGAGCTCGGCCTCCGCCTCGCGGCCGCGCGCCGCCAGGTACGCGCGCCAGCCCAGGAGGCGCGCCACCTCGTCGTCGTACTCGCCCGAGGCGACGAGCCACGCGACGAGGCGGCCGAGGTCGTGCAGCGTCGGTGAGGGGTGTCCGGGCTCGAACGGCGCGTCGAGCGCCAGGATGAACGCGTTCGAGCCGTCGCGGGGGCGTGCGCCACCGGCGCGGCGGTGCGCCGCCAGCGCATCCACGCCGGCGCGGCACGCGTCGCGGAGCGCATCCGTGCCGCGCGCCCGCCACAGCACGCCGAGCGCGAGCGCCTCGAGGAGGTACTCGGAAACGCTGCGCACGGGCTCCCGGGCGGCGGTTGCGACGCACCGGGCGTAGCGCTCGACGATCGGCCGCAGCGCGTTCCCCGCCGCGAGGACCTCGTCCGCGAGCCGCGCCACGTCGCGCGCGTGCTGCGCCGGGGCGCCGCAGGGTCGGAGCGTGTAGGTCGGTGGATCCTGGGCGGAGTCCATGCAGAGGAGGCAAATTGCAGCGCGCGTGCCACGCCCCATCGCCTGAGATCGCGGACGTCCGGCGCTGCTCGTGTGACCGTCGCGACCAGGTGGGCCGGTCTGGCCCGGCCATTCTGGGATGGTGTGACTGCTGCACGACGACGTGCCGGCGACCACGCTGATCCTGGGATCAGCCCTCACCGACGCGCCGGCCCGGCGAAGTCGTCGGCAGCAGGGGCCGCGGCGCCGCGCGCCAGGGCGTAGCCGCCGGCCACGGCCGCGGTGAGCGCGGCCGTGGTCCAGGCGAGGTTCCTCCCCTGCCACAGACCCGCCACCCAGCGATCGAGCTCGGCGGTGAAGACCGCCGACTTGCCGCCGATCCGCTCCAGCTCGCGCAGGTAGCGCTTCGAGTGCTCCATGTCGTCGATCTCGTCGTCGACGTCGTCGTGGGCGGTCGGGGTGGTGCAGAGCCACACGCCCGCCGACGCGGTCCAGCCGAGGCCGAGGATGACGGCGACGACCCGGAGCGTCCGGCGCGCGCGCTCGCGGCGTTCCTCGCTCATGAGCGTCCTCGCAGGTGACGGGACGGCGCAGGATCCCACGCCCCGCCGGGCAATGCCCCTCCTCCCGGAGGGTGCCATCGGCCGGTGAGAGAGATGCCCGGCCGGAGCCTCGCATCGCGGGAAGGGCGCGGAGCGCCGCTAAATTACTATTCGTTATCTTACAGCTCACATCAATCGATTGGACGCATCATGCCTCCGTAGGCATGCTCCGTGGCGTGAGGCGGTCGGCAGCGCCGGCGCCTTCACGGAAAGGAGAGGTCAGCATGAAGAGCCACATGAAGATCCACCCGGCGGAGGCGGCGCTTCCGGCGACGGAGGTTCCGAGCACGCTGCGCGAGCTGGGCCTGGACGGCGGGCTCGCCGCCGGCTTCGAGCTGGCGTTCCGGCTCATGGGCGCGGTCGAGGGTGGCCGCGTCGTCGGCTACACCCTCACGACCTCCGACGGGCAGAGCCACGCGCTGCGCGTCGAGGAGCCCGCGTCCCGACCGGACGTGGCGCGCGCCGCGTGACCGTTCGCGAACGGGCCCGGGCTGGCGTCACTGGTAGTCCACCCAGGCGCCGCCCTGGTTCGCCGACCGGACGCAGTTCTCGACCCAGCGGACGCCCTCCACCCCCGCGTCGATGCCGGGGTAGCGCGGCGTCTCCGCGGCCGCTCCGCGGTCGGCGGCGTCCATGGCCAGCGCGAACCGGTAGTAGAGGTTCGACCACGCCTCGAACAGCCCCTCGGGATGACCGGCGCCGATCCGATCGTCCGCGAGCGCCCCGGCGTGGAGATAGCCCATGCCGCGCTCCAGCACCTGCGCCGGCTGGCCCTGGACCTCGAACGACAGCTGGTTCGGGCGCTCGTCCCACCACTCGAGGCTGGCCCGGGAGCCCACCACCCGGATCTTCTGACCGTGCATCGACCCGGCGTTCACCGCGCTCGACCAGACCATGCCCACCGCGCCGGTGTCGTACTCCATGATCGTGAAGGCGTTGTCCTCGAGCGGCGCGCGGCTCTTCACGAAGCTCTGGCGGGCGCACATGAGGCGCCGGATGCGGAGGTGGGGCAGCATGACCTCGGAGAGGTAGAGCGGGTGCGTCCCGACGTCGCCGAGCACGTAGCTCGGCCCGGCGTGCCGGGGGTCGACCCGCCAGCGCGTGGCCGGATTCGCCTCCTCCGCGGCCGCCGAATGGAACCCATGGGCGAACTGCATGTTCACGATGCGGATCTCGCCGAGCTCACCCTTCGCGATCATCGCCCGCGCCTGCTCGATGAGCTGGTGCCCGGCGTAACCGTAGGTCACGCCGACCACCTTGCGGCGCTCCCGGGCCAGCGCCCGCAGCTCCTCGGCCTCGGCCGTGGTGAAGCAGAGCGGCTTCTCGCAGACCACGTGGAGGCCGGCCTGGAGCGCGGCCCTGGTGATGGCGTGGTGCGTGCCGTTGGGCGTGGCGACGGACACCGCCTGGATGCCGTCCGGACGGCGGGTCTCGGCCGCGAACATCGCGGCGTGGTCGGGGTAGCAGCGCTCGGGGTCGACCCCCAGGGCGGCGCCGAACTCGCGCCCCCGCGCCGCCTCGACGTCGAGGGCGCCCGCCACCAGCGCGAACGCTCCGTCGCGGAGCGCCGCCGAGCGGTGGATGTAGCCGATCTGGCTGCCGCGCCCGCCGCCGACCATGCCCCAGCGGATGGGCGCCGGGGTCCGTCTCTCTCCCTGGATCATCGTCCTCTCCTCGTCAGAAGGCGCCTCACGCCTCGAAGCCGGCGGACTTCAGGAACTCGAGGCTGGCGGTGACGTCGCGCAGGCTCATCGCCGCGTCGCGTGGGTCGCGCTCCTGCTCGACCGTGGCGAAGCCGCGATACCCGATCTCGGTCAGCGTGCGGCGAACTGCCGCGTAGTCGATGGCGCCGCGGCCGATCGGGCACATGACGCCGCGCGCGCAGGCGGCGAAGAAGCGGACGCGCTCTCGCAGCACCTCCCGGTGCACGGACGCGTCGAGGTCCTTGAAGTGCACGTAGTCCAGGCGGGGAGCGAGCGCGCGGAGCCACTCGACCGGGTCCATCCCGGAGAACCGCAGGTGACCCGTGTCCAGGCACAGGCCGGCGACGCGCGCGGGGACGTCGTCGACGAGGCGCCGGATCTCGTCCTCGAACTCGATGTAGCCGCCGGCGTGCGGATGGATCACCGTCCGGATGCCATGCCGGGCGGCGACGGCGGCGATCGCCGCGACGTGCGCGATCATCCGGTCCCAGCCGGCGCGGCCGAGGCGCGGCGCCGACTCGGACCGCCCGGCCGCCGCATCGCGCTCGTCGTGCCCCCAGTCGATGACGACGAGGTACGGCGTCGGGAAACCCTGGCCGTCCTGCGCCGGGATGCGCGGGAGGGCGGTGAGGAGGGCGCAGATCTCCTCCGCCTGCCGGAGGAGCGCCGGCAGGTGATCGGCCGTCACCAGGTCGTCGAAGATGGTGCCGGCGATGATGGAGAGCCCGCGCTGCCGCAGGGCCGGCCCGAGCACGGCGGCGTCGCGCGGAAGGTAACCGAGCGGGCCCAGCTCGAGCGCCCGGTACCCGGCCTGCGCGGCCTCATCCAGGACCTTCTCCCACGGCGGGAGGTGCGGGTTCCTCGGGTCGTCGACGCCCCAGCAGCAGGGGGCCGTGGAGATGCGGATGGCCATGGGGGCCTCCTCGCCGTCTGAAGGACGAACCGGCGCTGGTAGAAATGTATTTCCGAATCGGCAGCTATTGCAAATGGGATTGCGTTGCTCCGGCGCCGCTGGTATGGTTCCGCTCGCTCGAGGCCGCCGGGCCTCGCCGGAGACGCGAACATGACCCTCCCTGCCGCCGCGAAGCCCTACCGGAGCGCGCTGCACCAGATGACGCAGACCACGCCCACCTGCCTTTGGAACGACTCGGCCGACCTCGAGGAGCTGACCCGGTCGATCGCCGACGGCGCCGTGGGCGCCACCTGCAACCCCGTCATCGCGCTCGGCATCCTGAAGAAGGCGGCGGCGGCCTGGAAGCCGCGCATCCAGGAGCTGGCGTCCGCCCACCCGACCGCCAGCGAGGGCGAGATCGGCTGGATGCTGATCGAGGAGCTGTCGGTGAAGGCGGCCGCCCTGCTCGAGCCCACCTTCCGCGCCCAGAAGGGCCGCAACGGCCGGCTCTCCATCCAGACCGACCCGCGCCACTTCCGCGATCCGGCGGCGCTCGCCGACCAGGCGGAGGCCTTCAACCGCCTCGCGCCCAATATGATCGTGAAGATCCCGGCGACCAAGGCCGGCATCCCGGCGATGGAGGAGGCGACCTACCGGGGCATCTCCATCAACGCCACCGTGTCGTTCACGCTGCCGCAGTGCATCGCGGTGGCCGAGGCGGTGGAGCGAGGGCTCAGGCGGCGCGAGAAGGAGGGCAAGGACGTCGCCTCCATGGGCCCGGTGTGCACGATCATGGTGGGCCGCCTCGACGACTGGATGAAGGTCACCGCCGAGCGCGACGGCATCACCGTGGACCCGGGCGTCTGCGAGTGGGCCGGCGTCGCCGTCTTCAAGAAGGCCTACCGGATCTTCGAGGAGCGCGGCTACCGCATCCGGCTCCTCTCCGCCGCCTTCCGCAACCACATGCACTGGAGCGAGCTCGTCGGCGGCGACTGCGTCATCTCGCCGCCCTACCCGTGGCAGGCGCGGCTCAACGCCGCCGGCATCGCCCCCGAGCCGCGCATGGACCGTCCGGTGGAGCCGCGCATCCTCGACACGCTGCAGGCCAGGTTCCCCGAGTTCAGGAAGGCCTACGAGGCGGACGGGCTCTCCATCCCCGACTTCGACGGCTACGGCGCCACCCGCCGCACGCTGCGCCAGTTCCTCGGCGCCTGCCACGAGCTGGAGACGCTGGTGCGCGACGTGGTGGTGCCGAACCCGGACAAGTAGCCGCGGTCCGCCACCCGGACGCCACGCTAGAGGAGGAGCCACCGTGAAGATCGCGCTCGACCCGTACATGCACCGCCACCTGCCGCTGGTGGAGCTGCCCGCCCTCGCCGCCGAGCTGGGCTACGAGTACCTGGAGCTCTCCCCGCGCAGCGACTTCCTCGACTGGTGGGTGCACCCGCGCGTCTACCCGGAGCGCCTGCAGGCCTTCAAGCAGGCACTCCGCGCCCACGGCGTGAAGCTCGCCTCGCTGCTCCCCATGTACCGCTGGGCGAGCCCGAACGAGGACGAGCGGCGGACCGCGGTCGAGTACTGGAAGGCCGCCATCCGCGTGGCGGTCGAGATGGACTGCACCACCATGAACTCGGAGTTCGGCCGCGGCCAGTCGCCGGAGCGCTCGGTCACGTGCGGCGGCGGCGCCTACGCCGAGTCCTGCGAGGCCTCGTGGTGGCGCTCGATGGAGGAGCTGGTCCCCGTTCTGGAGAAGGAGGGCGTCACGCTGCACATCGAGCCGCACCCGGAGGACTGGGTCGAGACCTTCCACCCGGCGGTCGACATCATCCGCACGCTCGGCTCGAAGAACGTCCGCTTCCTCTACTGCGCACCCCACACCTTCTACTTCGGCGACGACCTGGCCGGCATGATCCGCGAGGCGGCGCCGGTGCTGGCGCACGTGCACGTGGCCGACTCGTTCAACCACCGGGCCTCCTCCGGGAACCGCTACATCGTGAACCCGCCCGGCTCGCGGGCGCGCGTGCACCAGCACCTCGACATGGGACAGGGCGAGGTGAACTGGGACCTGTTCTTCAAGACGCTGCACGAGGTCCGCTTCGACGGGATCATCACGAGCTGCGTCTTCGCCTGGGAAGATCGCGCCGTCGAGTCGTCGCGCTTCATGCGGCGAGAGATCCAGCGGTACGTCGACCGGTACTGGCGCCAGGACCGCTGAGCCCGCGGCGCGCGGGAGATCGTCCGGCGGATGACCCATGCGGGGATATAGAAATTCATTTCCCGATGCGATATGAAATGGAAACTTAATTGCGTCGGGTGGAGGACGGCGGTCGTGCGCGTTAGAGCGATGCCCTGCTGCACCCGGGAGGTCGCATGAGCACGGTGCGCGTCACGGCCGCCGAGGCCGTGGTGAGGTTCATGACGGCGCAGCGGGTCGAGACGCCGTCCGGGCCGGCGCCCCTCTTCGGCGGGGTCTTCGCCATCTTCGGTCACGGCATCGTGGCCGGGCTGGGCGAGGCGCTCCACCGCCACCGCAAGGAGCTCCCCACCTACCGCGCCCACAACGAGCAGGCGATGGCCCACGCCGCCATCGGCTTCGCGAAGGCGCACTTCCGGCGGCGCATGATGGCCGTGACGAGCTCGGTCGGCCCGGGCGCCACCAACATGGTGACCGCCGCCGCCACCGCCCACGTCAACCGGCTGCCGCTCCTCCTCCTGCCCGCCGACGCGTTCGCCACGCGTGCGCCCGACCCGGTCCTGCAGCAGGTGGAGGACTTCGGCGACGGAACGGTCACCGCCAACGACTGCTTCAGGCCGGTCTCGCGCTACTTCGACCGCATCATGCGGCCGGAGCAGCTCATCACCGCCCTGCCCCGCGCGCTCCGGGTGCTCACCGATCCTGCCCTGTGCGGGCCGGTGACCCTGGCCTTCCCGCAGGACGTGCAGGCGATGGCGTACGACTTCCCGGCCGAGCTGTTCGAGCCGCGCACCGTCCACTTCCGCGCGCCGCAGCCCGAGGAGGGAGAGCTGCAGAGGGCGCTGGAGGTGCTGCGGGGGGGAAAGCGGCCGCTCGTCATCGCCGGCGGCGGCGCGATCTACGGGCAGGCCTCCGACGCGCTGCGCCGGTTCGCCGAGGCGTTCGGGGTGCCGGTCGCGGAGACGCTCGCCGGCAAGGGGGCGCTCGCCTGGGACCACCCGCTCCAGGCCGGCGGCATCGGGCACACCGGCGTGCCGGCCGCGAACGAGCTCGCCTCGCAGGCCGACGTCGTCCTGGCGGTGGGCACGCGCCTCGGCGACTTCACGACCGCCTCGCACACCCTCTTCCCGCAGGCCAGGGTGGTGGGGCTCAACGTGGCGGGCTTCGACGCGGCGAAGTGGTGGTCCACGCCGCTCGAGGCCGACGCGCGGCTCGGGCTCGACGCCCTCCGCGGCCGGCTCGACGGCTGGAAGCCCGACCCGGCCTGGACGGAGCAGGCGCGGAAGCTCTGCGCCGCCTGGAAGGAGGCGGTGCTGCGGATCACGTCCCGGCGGGACGTGGCCCTGCCCTACGACGGCGACGTGATCGGCGCGGTGCAGCGGAGCTCCGAGCGCTCCACCACCGACGACATCGTGGTCACCGCCGGCGGCACGCTGCCGAACGAGCTGCAGAAGCTCTACCGGACCTCGGTGCCCGGCGGCTGCCACATCGAGTACGGCTACTCGTGCATGGGCTACGAGATCGCCGCCGGCATCGGGGTGAAGATGGCCCACCCCGGGCGCGAGGTGATCGTGATGCTCGGGGACGGCAGCTACCTCATGCTCAACTCCGAGATCGCCACCTCGGTCCTCCTCGACCGGAAGATCATCGTCGTCGTCCAGGACAACCACGGCTACGGCTGCATCAACCGGCTGCAGCGGCACTGCGGCGGCGAGCCCTTCAACAACATGTTCGAGGACTGCCTGCAGGGGCCGAAGGGCCCACCGGCGATCGACTTCGCCATGCACGGGCGGTCGCTGGGCGCGCTGGGCGAGAACGTGAAGACGATCCCCGAGCTGGAGGCCGCGCTCGCCCGCGCACGCAGGGCCGATCGCACCACCGTGATCTGCATCGAGACCGACGCCACGCGGACCACCACGGAAGGCGGCGCGTGGTGGGAGGTGGGCATCCCGGAGATCTCGCCCAGCGAGAAGGTGCAGCGCGCCCGCGAGGCGTGGGCGAAGGGCAAGCTGCGCCAGAAGCCGTAGCCGCCGAACCGAGCTGTCGAGGAGTCGCTGCAATCCACCCTGAGGAGGAGCGATCGATGAGAAAGACGTTCGCGCTGCTCTCCGCCGTGACGCTGTGCTTCGCCTCCCACACTGCCGCCGCCGACAAGAAGATCAGGATCGGCGTGACGATGGCCCTCTTCGACGACGTCTGGCTGACCTTCGTGCGCGACGCCATGACGAAGTGGGCCGCCGCCCACAAGGACATCGAGCTCACCATCGTCGACGCCAAGAACGACACCGCCAAGCAGGTGGGGCAGGTCGAGAACTTCCTGGCGCAGAAGATGGACGCCATCGTCATCCTGCCCGTGGACACGGCGGCCACCGGCCCCATGACCAAGGCCGTCACCGCAGCCAAGGTCCCGCTCGTCTACGTGAACCGCAAGCCGGACAACCTGCCCAAGGGCGTCCTCTACTGCGGGTCCGACTCGATCGACGCCGGCGTCTTCGAGGGCGAGGAGGTGGGGAAGGCGCTCGGCGGCAAGGGCAACATCGTCATCCTCATGGGCGAGCTGTCCAACGAGGCCGCCATCAAGCGCACCGAGGGCGTGAAGAAGGTGATGAAGGCGCAGTACCCGGACATCAAGATCATCCGCGAGCAGACGGGCAACTGGCAGCGCGAGCAGGGGCGGACCATCATGGAGAACTGGCTCGCCTCGGGCGACAAGATCGACGCCGTCGCCTCCAACAACGACGAGATGGCGCTGGGCGCGATCATGGCCATCAAGGCGGCCGGCAAGCTCGGCAAGATCTACGTCGGCGGCACCGACGGCAGCCCGGATGCGCTCGACTCGATGGACAAGGGCGAGCTCAACATGACCGTTTACCAGGACCCGGTCGGCCAGGGTGAAGGCGCGGTCGAGGGCGCGTACCTGGCGGCGAAGAAGCAGCCGAACCCGCGCGCCAAGGACGACATCATCTGGATCCCGTACCAGAAGATCACGAAGGCCAACTACAAGCAGTTCATGAAGAAGTCGTAAGAGGACGCGCGCGATCGGGAAGCGTCCGTTCGCCCTGAGCCCTTCGACTTCGGCCTCGCCCCGTTCGCCCTGAGCCCTTCGACTTCGCTCAGGGCAGGCTACGCGAAGCGGAGTCGAAGGGCGAGGCCTACGCTCAGGACAGGCTGCGCAGCATCCCGACTCACGCTCCTGCCAAAGGACCCGGACGATGAGCGAGTACGCTCTCAGGATGCAGGGGATCTGCAAGCGCTTCCCGGGCGTGCACGCGCTGGACGGCGTCCACCTGCACGTGCGCAAGGGCACGGTCCACGGGCTCATGGGCGAGAACGGCGCGGGCAAGTCCACGCTCATGAAGTGCCTCATCGGCATGTACGCGCCCGACGAGGGCACCATCGAGGTGGCGGGGAAGCCGGTGAGCATCCACGGCACGCACCACGCCCTCTCGCTCGGCATCTCGATGATCCACCAGGAGCTGTCGCCCATCCCCCAGATGACGGTGGCGGAGAACATCTACCTCGGGCGCGAGCCGCTCACCTGGTACGGCCTCGTGGACACGCGCGAGCTCAACCGCCGCACCGCGGAGCTGCTCGGCCGGCTCGGGATCGCGGTCGCGCCGGAGCGCAGGATGGTGGAGCTCTCCATCGCCAACACGCAGCTGGTGGAGATCGCGAAGGCCATCTCCTACGACTCGGGGCTCATCATCATGGACGAGCCCACCTCCGCCATCACCGAGGCCGAGGTGGCGAACCTGCACCGGATCATCCGCTCGCTCCGCGATCGCGGCGTCTCCATCATCTACATCACGCACAAGATGGACGAGGTGTTCAGCATCTGCGACGACATCACGGTGCTGCGCGACGGGCGGTTCGTGGACGCGAGCCCCATCCAGTCTCTCACGCACGACCTCCTCATCCAGAAGATGGTGGGCCGCGAGCTCACCCGCATGTTCGAGAAGGAGGCGGCGCCCGTCGGCGAGCCCGTCCTCGAGGTGCGCAACTACTCCGGGAAGCGCTTCCGCGACGTGAGCTTCCAGGTGCGGCGCGGCGAGATCCTCGGGGTGGCGGGCCTCATGGGCGCGGGCCGCACCGAGCTCCTGGAGACCATCTTCGGCGTCCACCGCCGCACCTCGGGCGAGATCTTCCTGCACGGAAAGCGGGTGAGGATCGACCAGCCGGCCGACTCCATCCGCCACGGCCTCGCCCTCCTCACCGAGGACCGCAAGCTCACCGGCCTCTACCTCAACGCCACCGTGCGCGACAACATCTCCATCGCCAACCTGCGCCGTTACCTCGCCGGCCCCTTCGTCCAGTTCGGCAAGGTGGCCGCCGACTGCGAGCGGATGCGCAAGGCGATGCGTATCAAGACCCCGACCCTGCTGCAGAAGGTGCGCAACCTCTCAGGCGGCAACCAGCAGAAGGTGCTGCTCGCGCGCTGGCTCCTCACCGAGCCGGAGATCCTCATCCTCGACGAGCCGACGCGCGGCATCGACGTGGGCGCCAAGGCCGAGATCTACCGGCTCATGGTCGACCTGGCCCGCAGCGGGAAAGCCATCATCATGATCTCGTCCGAGATGCCCGAGGTCCTCGGCATGTGCGACCGCATCATGGTCATGCACGAGGGCGAGAAGGTGGGCGAGCTGCAGCGCTCGAGCGCCACGCAGGAACGGGTCCTGGAGATGGCCACCGGCCTCACGCCGGCCGCCGCGAACGCCTGAAGGAGAGCACCGTGGCCACCACCGCCCAGCCGACGACCGACGCCTCCTCCTCGCAGCCCGTCACCGCTCCCCCCGCCGCCGCGCGCCAGGATCCGCGCGAGCGCGCGCGCGCCGTGCTCTCGCGCTACGGGATCTTCCTCATCTTCGGGGTCATGGTGATCGTGGCCTCGTTCCTCTCCCCGGCCTTCCTCACCACCACCAACCTCGTCAACATCGTCCGCCAGATGTCGATCATCGGCCTCATCGCGCTGGGCGTGACGGGCGTGATCGTCTCCGGGGGCATCGACCTCTCCTCCGGCTCGGTGGTGGGCGCCGCCTGCGTGGTGGCGGCCAGCCTGGCGCAGATTCCCGACCGCGCCTTCTACCCCGCCCTCGCCGGCAGCCCGCTGGTGGTGGCGATCGCCGCGGGCTGCGGCGTGGGAATGCTGGCCGGCCTGGTGAACGGCCTCTTCGTGGCGAAGACCGGCATCCCGCCCTTCATCGCCACGCTCGGCATGTACACGGCGGCCCGCGGCGCGGCCATGCTCTACACCACCGGGCGGCCACTCTCGCACCTCTCCGACGCGTACAACGAGATCGGCCAGGGCGATCTCCTCGGCGTCCCGGTGCCCATCCTCATCCTGGCCGGCATGGCGGTGGTGACGCACGTCCTCTACTCGCGCACCAAGTTCGGCAAGTACATCTACGCCATCGGCGGGAACGAGCAGGCGGCGCGCGTCTCCGGCATCAACGTCGGCCGCTACAAGATCCTCATGTACACCTTCGCCGGCCTGCTCTCCGGGCTGGCCGGCCTGGTCATCTCCTCGCGCATCGGCTCCGGCCAGCCGGGCCTGGGCGTCGGCTACGAGCTCGACGCCATCGCCGCGGCGGTCATCGGCGGGACCTCGCTCTCGGCGGGCGGCATCGGGACCATCCCCGGCACGATCGTGGGCGCGCTCATCATCGGCGTGCTCAACAACACGCTCGACCTCGTCAACGTCTCCGCGTACTGGCAGCAGATCATCAAGGGCGCGATCATCGTCGGCGCGGTCGTCATCGACCAGCGCAAGAACCGCGGCGACCGCTGAGCGCGCTCTCTCCCACCACCCGGCGTCCCACCTCTCTCGCAGCAGGACACACCACATGACTCCCCGTGAACGACTGTCCCTGAACCGCGTCGCCAAACCCCAGCTCCCGCTGGTGGAGTTCCTCGAGCTCGCCGCCTCGCTCGGCATGCGGTACGTCGAGGTCCGCAACGACTTCACGGAGAAGGGCGTCCTCGACGGGATGCCCGAGACCGAGGTGCGCCGCGCCCTCGACCGGACCGGCGTGAGCATCGTCTCCATCAACGCGCTCTATCCGTTCGAGGACGGCCGGAAGCTCGCCGACAACGTGAAGCGGCTGGCGGCGCTCCTCGCCGACGCCCGCGCGGCGAGCTGCCCCAAGATCGTGCTCTGCCCGCTCAACGAGAAGGCCGATCCCCGTACCCCGGCGCAGCGCGCCGACGACCTGGTGCGGGCGCTCGACGCCTACGGTCCGCTCTTGCAGAAGGCGGGCGCGGTGGGCCTCATCGAGCCGCTCGGGTTCGAGATCTGCGCCCTTCGCACCAAGCGCGCCGCCCTGGACGCGGTCGCGCGCTGCGCCTACCCCGGCTCCTACCAGCTGCTCCACGACACGTTCCACCACTACCTCTCCGGCGAGCGGGAGCTCTTCCCGAAGCAGACGGGCCTCATCCACGTCTCGGGCGTGGTGGCAGGCAAGGAGAAGCCGGCCATCACCGACGACGACCGCATCCTGGTGGACGAGAGCGACGTGATGGACAACCGGGGACAGGTGGCGGCGCTGCTCAGGGGCGGCTGCGAGGCGCTCATCTCCTACGAGCCGTTCTCGCCCACGGTGCGGGCCATGCCCGTGCCGGCCCTCAAGGAGGCCCTCCGCCGCAGCGCCGACTTCCTCCTCGGCTGAAGAAGACACCGGCCCGCGCGGCCGGACCCCTCACCTCATTTCACGAGCCCACGGGCTCGAGAGGAGCAGCTCATGTCTCACAAGGTCGGGATCATCGGCACCGGCGCCATCGGCGTCGAGCACCTCCGCCGCATCCACGGGCGGATCGGCGGCGCGAGCGTCGTCGCCGTGAGCGACATCGACGCGGCGCGCGCCAAGGACATCGCCGGGAGCATCGGGGCCCGCGCCCTGGCCACGGGAAAGGAGGTGGTGGCCGCGCCCGACGTGGACGTGGTGGTGGTGACCTCGTGGGGCCCGACGCACGAGGAGTTCGTGCTCGCCTCCATCGCCGCCGGGAAGCCGGTCTTCTGCGAGAAGCCGCTCGCCACCACCGCCGACGGCTGCCGGCGCATCGTGGACGCGGAGGTGAAGCACGGCAAGCGGCTCGTCCAGGTGGGCTTCATGCGCCGCTACGACGCCGGCTACCGGGCGCTCAAGGCGGTGGTCGCCGGAGGCCAGGTGGGTGCGCCACTCATGGTCCACTGCGCGCACCGGAACCCGTCGGTGGGCGACAGCTACACCACGGACATGGCCATCACCGACACCGTCATCCACGAGATCGACGTGCTGCGCTGGCTGCTCGACGACGACTACGTCGCCGTGCAGGTCGTCTACCCGCGCAAGACGCGGAACGCCTCCAGCCATCTGAAGGACCCCCAGCTCGTCCTGATGGAGACGGCCAGGGGCGCCCGCGTCGACGTCGAGGTCTTCGTCAACTGCAAGTACGGCTACGACATCCAGTGCGAGGTGGTGGGCGAGACCGGGATCGCGCGCCTGCCCGAGCCGGCGGGCGTGCTCATGCGCAGCGAGGCCCGCCGCTCGGTCCCCATCCTGGTCGACTGGAAGCAGCGCTTCATCGACGCCTACGACGTGGAGCTGCAGGCCTTCTTCGACGAGCTCCGGGCGGGGAAGCTCACCGGCCCGTCGTCCTGGGACGGCTACGCCGCCGCGCTCACCGCCGACGCGTGCGTGGAGGCGCAGAAGACCGGGAAGGTGGTCCCGGTGCAGTCGGGGCACCGCCCCGGGCTGTACGGGTAGGCCGGAGCGGCATCCCGCTCGATGGAGGAGCACGTGCTCGACAAGGACGAGGTGAAGCTCGCGATCGCGCCCATCGCCTGGACGAACGACGACATGCCCGAGCTGGGCAAGGAGAACACGTTCGAGCAGTGCGTGAGCGAGATGGCCCTGGCCGGCTACGCGGGGAGCGAGGTCGGCTGCAAGTACCCCAAGGATCCGGCCGCGCTGAACCGGGCCCTCTCGCTGCGCGGGCTCACCATCTGCAACGCCTGGTTCAGCTCCTTCCTCACCACGCGGCCGCTGGAGGAGACGCTGCAGTCCTTCTCGCAGCAGCTCGACTTCCTGTACGCGGTGGGCGCCCGGGTGGTCGGTGCCGCCGAGCAGGGCCACAGCATCCAGGGCCAGGACCGGCCGGTGTTCGCGGACAAGCCGGTCTTCGACGACGGCGCATGGAGGCGGCTCGCCGACGGCCTGAACGAGATGGGCCGCATCGCCGCGCGCAAGGGGATGACCCTCACCTACCACCACCACATGGGCACGGGGGTGCAGACAGCCGAGGAGATCGACCGCCTCATGGCCGCGACCGACCCCGCGCTCGTCTCGCTCCTCCTCGACACCGGCCACCTCACCTACGCCGGCGTCGACCCCGCGGCGGTGCTGAAGAAGCACCTGCGGCGGGTGCGCCACGTGCACCTCAAGGACGTGCGGAGGCCGGTGCTCGACCGCGTGCGGCCCGAGGGCTGGAGCTTCCTCCGCTCGGTGCGGGAGGGCGTCTACACCGTCCCGGGCGACGGGTGCGTGGCCTTCGAGCCCGTGTTCCAGCTCCTCGCCGAGGCCCGCTACCAGGGCTGGATGGTGGTGGAGGCGGAGCAGGATCCGGCGAAGGCGAACCCGCTCGAGTACGCGCTCAAGGCGCGCCGGTTCATCCGCGAGAAGACGGGGATCTGAGGCCAGTGGCCCCGGCGGCCGCCGGGGCCTCACCCCAGCTCGACGATCTTCCCGCCGCGCTGCGCCTCGGCCAGCGCGCGGCCGATGCGCGTCGCCTCGGTGGCGTCGGAGAGGGCGAGCGGGGGCGGCTTGCCGTCCCGGGCGCAGGCGACGAAGGCCTCGGCCTCGCGCAGGAAGGCCTCCTCGAAGCGCTCGTAGAAGTCGGCCACGCAGAGGTTCCGCACGCCGTGCGCGTCGGCGATCTCGACGCGGTTGGCGCGCGGGTTCAAGCCCACGGAGAGACTCCCCGCCGTCCCGACCACCTCGGTGTGCGTGTCGTGGCCGTGCGCGAGCGTGCGGCTGGCGTAGAGGCAGGCCAGGCCGCCGCCGTCGAACTCGACCACGCCGAGGCCGTTGTCGACGTCGCCCAGCGGCCGGAGGTCCTCGTGGACCGCCACGGTACCGGTGGCGTAGACGCGGCGGGCCCGGGGGTTGCCCAGGAGCCAGCGCGCCAGGTCCACGTCGTGGATGCTGCAGTCGAGGAAGATGCCGCCCGAGGTCGGCGCGAAGCGGACGAAGAAGCCGGACGGGTCGAGCCTGTCGCCGGTCTGCGAGCGGACCAGGAACGGCCGGCCGATCTGCCCCGCCTCGATGCGGGCGCGGGCGTCCTGGTAGCTCGGGTCGAAGCGGCGGACGAACCCCACCATGGCGACGAGGCCGGGGGCGCGCGCCGCGGCCGCCTCCACCCGCTCGCAGTCAGCGACGTCGAGCGCGAGCGGCTTCTCGCAGAACACGTGCTTGCCGGCCGCGAGAGCCTGCTCCACCTGCCGGGCGTGGAGCGCGGTGGGGGTGACCAGGAAGACGGCGTCGAGGCCGGGGTGCCGGAGGAGCGACTCGTACTCCGGGTAGAGGGCGTCCACCCCCAGCGCCTCGCGCGCCCAGGACAGCTCGTCGGGCACGGGGCTGGCGGCCGCGACCAGCGCCGCGCCCGGCACGCGCTCGGCCAGGTTCCGCGCGTGGCGGCGGCCGAGGCGGCCCAGCCCGGCGATCCCCACCCTGAGCCGCGCCCCGGTCATGCGTCCCTCTCGCCCGGCGCGACGGCGCGCCCTTCCTTCCACGAGCGCAGCGCGGCGTCGGCCAGCTCCAGCGCCTTGACGCCGTCCTCCACGTCCGTCCGCGGCCTCGCCTCGCCGCGCAGCACCTCGGCGAAGTGCACCATCTCCGCGGCGTAGGCGGCGCGGTAGCGCTCGAGGAAGAAGGGCTCGGGCACGTCGCCGGAGACGGCGCCCGCCTTGTGGGCGGTCACCTGGGTGGGGCGGTGGTTGCCGGCCGCGAGCATGCCGCCCTTGCCCAGCACCTCGAAGCGCTGGTCGTAGCCGTAGGCGGCGCGGCGGGAGGTGTTGATCTGGGCGAGGCGCCCCTTGCGCGTGCGGAGGCTCACCGCGGTCGTGTCGGCGTCGCCGGCCGCGGCGATGGCCGGGTCGACGAGGCAGGTCGCCTCGGCGTGCACCGCGACCACCTCGTCGGCGAGGATCCAGCGGCAGACGTCGAAGTCGTGGATGAGCATGTCCTTGAAGATGCCGCCCGAGCGCCGGACGTAGTCGAGCGGCGGCGGGCCCGGGTCGCGGCTCGTCACGATCAGGATCTCCGGGTCGCCGATCTCGCCCGCGTCCAGGCGCCGCTTCAGCGCGGCGAAGGTCGGGTCGTGGCGCCGCTGGAAGCCGATGAGGCCCGGCACGCCCGCCCTCGCCACCGCCGCGGCGCACTGGCGGGCGCGGCCGAGGTCGAGGTCGACCGGCTTCTCGCAGAAGAACGCCTTCCTCGCCGCCGCCGCGCGCAGGATGAGGTCGGCGTGGGTGTCGGTGCTGGAGGCGATGACGACCGCCTGGACCTCCGGGTCGCCGAAGCAGCGCTCGAGGTCGCACGCCGAGGCGCCGAGCTGGTCGGCGAGGCCGCGCCCCGCCTCGGGCACGGCGTCGCAGACGTAGCGCAACCGCATGCCCGGCTGCCGGGCGAGGTTCCCTCCGTGGATCTTGCCGATGCGTCCTGCTCCGATCAGCGCGACGTCAATCATCGATGGCTCCCTGGTCATGGGATTGCTCGAGGTCCAGTTCCAGCCGCGAGGCGAGCGCGATGAACAGCCCCTGGCAGAGCAGCATGGTGTTGGTGAGGGAGCGGAACGAGAACGCGCTCGCCTCCTTCACGAGGAGGAGCGCAGCCGCACCCTCGGCCACCGGGCTCATGGCGCTGTCGGTGATGACGAGCAGCCGCGCCCCGCGCGAGCGGGCGATGCGGGCGCAGCCGCGCGTCTCCTTGCCGTACGGCGCGAAGCTCATGGCGACGAGCAGGTCGCCCTTGCGGATGGAGCGCATCTGCCCCTGGAACGTGCCGCCCAGCCCGCTGACGTGGTGGACCCGCTTCGCCGTGTGGTGCAGGAGATAGACGAGGTAGGCGGCCGGCGGCAGCGAGCGGCGCACGCCCACCACGTAGACGTCGCCGGCGCCCTGCAGCAGGGCGACGGCCTGCTTGAGCGCCCGGTCGTCGAGGTGCAGCGCGAACTCCTCGATCGCGCCCTGGTTCGCCAGCAGGAGCTGGCGCATCGTGCCGCCCGGGTCGGCGCCCAGGTGCCCTGCCTCCACCATGTCGCGGATGCGTCGCGCGTAGCTGGCGGCGGGCGCGTTCTTCTCGCTGAACGCGGCGCGGAAGAGCTCCTGCAGCTCGGCGTAGCCGGTGAACCCGAAGCGCTGGGCGAAGCGCGTCACCGCCGAGGGCTGGACGCCGCACGCCTCGGCGATGTCGGTGATGCGCGTCACCACCATGCGCGAGACGTTCGTCTCGATGTGCTTGGCCACCGCCTTGAGCTGCTTCGGCAGCGCCTCGTACTGGGAAGCGACCGCTGCCAGGAAGGACTCGACGCTGTCGTAGGGCAAGCACACCTCCGTGGGAGCGGCACCGAGTATAGGCGAGCCTCGCGCCATTTGGAAATGAGTTTCCCGGAATGGGGCCGCAGTAGAAATGATCTTGCATCAACCGAGCGGCTCTGCTACACGCTTCGATCGTGTCCGCCCGCGCCCTCCGGCGCGATCGTCCGGAGGGACGAACGCCATGACCACGGGTTCCCCCGGCGCCTCCTCCACCGCGCGCCTCGACGTCCTCTGCCTGGGCCGCCTGGCGCTCGACCTCTACGCGCAGCAGCTCGGGGCCAGGCTGGAGGACGCGTCGACGTTCTCGAAGTACCTGGGCGGCTCGTCGGCCAACATCGCCTTCGGGTGCGCCCGCCTCGGGCTGCGCACCGGGATGATCTCGCGCGTGGGCGATGACCACGCCGGCCGCTTCCTCACCGAGGCCCTGGCCGCCGAGGGCTGCGACGTCTCGCACGTCTCGGTGGACCCGGAGCGCCTCACGGCCCTGGTGCTCCTCGGCATCAAGGACCGCGAGACGTTTCCGCTCGTCTTCTACCGGCAGAACTGCGCCGACATGGCGGTGCGGGAGGAGGACGCCGAGGAGTCGTATCTCGCGACCGCGCGCGCCCTGCTCGTGACCGGCACGCACTTCTCCACCGACCACACCCACCGCGTGAGCACGCTCGCCCTGGAGCGCGCGCGGCGCCACGGCGTGAAGACGGTGCTCGACATCGACTACCGCCCGGTGCTGTGGGGCCTCACCGGGCCTGCCGCCGGCGACCGCCGCTACGTGGCGAGCGGGCGCGTGACCGCGCACCTGCAGGGCATCCTCCCCTCCTTCGACCTGGTGGTGGGCACGGTGGAGGAGTTCCGCGTCGCCGGCGGCGAGGAGGACCTCGTGGCCGCGCTGCGCGCGGTCCGGGGGCACACCCAGGCCACCCTGGTGGTGAAGCTGGGCGCGGACGGGTGCGCGGTGGTGGAAGGGCCCGTGCCGGCGTCGATCGACGGCGCGCTCCGCGTGCCCGGCTTCCCGGTGGAGGTGATGAACGTCCTCGGCGCCGGCGACGCGTTCATGGCCGGGCTGCTCAGGGGCTGGCTCGGCGGGCTCGCCTGGAGCGACGCGGCGCGCCTCGCCAACGCCTGCGGCGCGCTGGTGGTCTCGCGCCACGCCTGCTCCGCCTCCATGCCGACGCCGGAGGAGCTGGAGTACTTCATGGCCCGGCCGGCGCCGCCGCACCCCGACGACGACCCGCACCTGGCGCGCCTGCACCGGGTCACCCCGCGCCGCCGCCGCTGGGACGACCTCTGCGTCTTCGCCTTCGACCACCGCAGCCAGATGCTCGACGTGGCGCGCGAGGCGGGAGCGCCCGAGGCGCGATTGCACGCCCTGAAGCCGCTCCTGGTGCGCGCGGTGGCGGACACCGAGCACGCCCTGGGGCTGCGGGGGCACGTGGGCGCGCTCATCGACGACACGTACGGTGACGACGCGCTGCTCGCCGCCACCGGCCGTGGCTGGTGGCTGGGGCGCCCGGTGGAGGTACCCGGCTCCTGTCCGGTCGAGTTCGAGGGCGGGCGCTCCATCGGCTCGCGCCTCGTCTCCTGGCCTCGCGAGCAGGTGGTGAAGTGCCTGGTGCGCCTCCACCCCGACGAGCCGGAGGCTCAGCGCCTCGAGCAGGAGGCGCAGCTCCGCGCCCTGTGGCAGGCGGTGCAGGTGAGCGGGCACGAGCTGCTCGTCGAGCTCATCCCGCCGCGCGCGCTCGGCTGGGACGAGCACACGCTCACCCGCGCCATGGAGCGCATCTACCAGATCGGCACCTACCCCGACTGGTGGAAGCTCGAGGCCATGCCGGCGGGGGGCTGGAGGCGCGTGGACGAGCTCGTGGAGAGGCGCGATCCGTGGTGCCGCGGGGTGGTGCTCCTCGGCCTGGACGCCAGCGTCGCGGAGCTGACCCGGAGCTTCCGCGAGGCCGCCCGCGCCCGCACCTGCCGCGGCTTCATGGTGGGCCGCACCATCTGGCGCGAGCCGGCCACCGCGTGGCTCGCCGGGCGGATCGACGATGCGGAGCTGGTGGCGCGCGTCCGGGCGAACTTCGAGACGCTGATCCGCCTGTGGGGCGAGGCGCGCCGCGGGCGCGAGGAGGCTGCATGAGCTTGCTGGTCAAGGCCACCCGGAGAGGCCGGGACATCGTGATGGTGACGCCCGCCGCCGCGGGCCTGCGCTACGTCGGCTTCTCCGCCCACCGCCTGGCGGACGGCGAATCGATCGAGGTCGACACGGGCGGCCGCGAGACGTGCGTCGTGGTGCTGGGCGGCGTCGTCACCGTGACCTCGGGCGCGGCGTCCTACCGCGAGATCGGGCAGCGGCGCGGCCCCTTCGACGACGCGCCGCCGTTCGCCGCCTACCTCCCCGGCACCGCGCGCGTGGCGGTGCGCGCGCACGGCGCGGCCGAGGTGGCGATCTGCACCGCACC
>DASTGH010000113.1:0-11886 GCA_035719345.1 Anaeromyxobacteraceae bacterium | reverse complement strand
CCGGGAACGTCTCCGAGCGCCGGTTCGAGGCGTGGGGCGGCGTCCACGCCGAGCAGGCAGGCCGGGTGGCGGACACGGAGGCGGCGCGGTGGTCCGCCGAGGACGGCCTCGTCCGCGGCGACCGCCCCATCGCCGTCCGCGGCACCGGGCTGCGGGTCACCGGTCCGGGCTTCACGCTCGACCCGCGGGACGGGACCCTCCGCATCGAAGGCGGGGCGCGAGTCGTGTCGGGAGGTCGCCCGTGATCGGCCTCGCCCTGTCGCTGGCGCTGGCCCTCGGCGCGGCGCGTGCAGGCGCCGCCCCACCGCCGAAGGGGCAGGGAGCGGCCCCGGCGTCGAAGAGCCAGGGCGCGGGCGCGGCGTCGAGGAGCGATGGGGCGCCGCCCCCGCCCACCCACGTCGAGAACACGGACATCGAGTACCGGTACAAGGACAAGCGCATCTTCATGACGGGCCGCCCGCTCGTGAAGTTCACGCGCGAGGACGCCACCCTCGTCTGCCGCAAGGCGGTGGGCGAGAACGACGATTCCGGGGAGATCCGGCGCGCCACCTGCGACGGCGACGTGAAGCTCACCCGCGGCGAGCGGACGGTGACCTGCGAGCACGCCGTCTACGAGGCGGCGACCGGCAAGGTCACCTGCCGCGGCGACCCGGTCCTGCGCGACGGCGACTCGATCGTCTACAGCGACCTCGTCGTCTACGAGATCGACACCGACCGCGTCACGCTCACCAAGGCCAAGGGGACGCTCGTCCAGAAGCCCGGGCAGCCGTCGCCCGTCGCCCGGGGAGGGAAGTCGAAGTGAGCGAGCCCGTCCTGCGCGCCGAGGGGCTCGTGAAGAGCTACCGCCGCCGCCGCGTGGTGGACGGCGTGTCCTTCGAGGTGCGCCCGGGAGAGGTGGTGGGGCTGCTCGGCCCGAACGGCGCCGGGAAGACGACGAGCTTCAACATGGTGGTCGGCCTCGTCGCCCCCGACGCGGGGCGGGTGCGGCTCGGCGAGGAGGACGTCACCGGCCTCCCCATGCACCGGCGGGCGCGCCGCGGCGTCGGGTACCTGCCGCAGGAGGCGTCGATCTTCCGCAAGCTGACCGTGCGCGAGAACTTCACGGCGGTGCTGGAGGCGCTGGGGGTGGGGCGCGCCGAGCGCGACCGCCGCGCCGGGGCGCTGCTCGAGGAGTTCCGGCTCGGCCACGTCGCCGACAGCGCCGGCGAGACGCTCTCCGGCGGCGAGCGCCGGCGTGCCGAGGTGGCGCGCTCGCTCCTCTCCGGCCCGCGCCACATCCTGTTCGACGAGCCGTTCGCCGGCGTCGACCCCATCGCCGTGGGCGAGCTGCAGCGGCTCATCGCCGCGCTGCGCGACCGCGGGCTGGGCGTGCTCCTCACCGACCACAACGTGCGCGAGGCGCTGGGCATCTGCGACCGCGCCTACGTCCTCTCCTCCGGGACCATCCTGGTGGAGGGCACGCCCGCCGAGATCGCCGCGAGCCACCGCGCGCGCGCCGCCTACCTGGGCGAGCGGTTCCGGCTGGACGACCACCTTTCGCACCCGTCGTCGAGAGAGGGAGCCTCACCCCGATGAGCCTCGAGCTGAAGCAGCACCTCAAGATGACGCAGCAGCTGGTGATGACCCCCCAGCTGCAACAGGCCATCAAGCTCCTGCAGCTCTCGCGCATGGAGCTCGTCGACCTCATCCGCACCGAGATGACCGAGAACCCCATGCTCGAGGAGCCTGGGGAGGGCGAGGAGGAGGGGCGGGCCGAGGGGGCGAGCCCGGCCGAGCAGGCGCAGGAGGAGGCGCAGCCGCAGCACAAGGAGGCCGAGAAGAACGAGGAGGTGAAGGGCGAGGAGGGCGCGAACGAGATCGACTGGGACCAGTACCTCGACCACTACCAGCTCCAGGGCCACACCGCGCCGTCGAACCGCGGGCTGGCCGACGAGGAGCTGCCCGGCTACGAGGCGACCCTCACCAAGAAGACCGATCTCGTCGACCACCTCGTCTGGCAGCTCCGCCTCTCGCACTTCACGCCCGAGGAGGAGCGGGTGGCCATGCTCGTCATCGGGAACCTCGACGCCGACGGCTACTTCAAGATGCCGCCGGTGGAGGGCGAGGCCGAGGACGGCGCGCAGCGCGACCCGCTGGTGCGGGTGGCGTTCGAGTCGGGCAAGGGGCTCGAGTTCTGCGAGGGGGTGCTGAAGAAGGTGCAGCTGCTCGACCCCATGGGCGTGGCGGCGCGCGATCTGCGCGAGTGCCTGCTCAACCAGGTGAAGGCCCTCAACGCCGACACGCCCGAGATCGTCGCCATCATCGAGCGGCACCTCAAGCACCTCGAGTCGAAGAACTACGCGGCCATCGCCAAGGACCTCAAGATCTCGATCGACGAGGTGGTGCGAGCGGTGAAGGTCATCAGCCGGCTCGAGCCGAAGCCGGGGCGCGCCTTCTCCGGCGAGGAGCCGCAGTACATCACGCCCGACGTCTACGTCCACAAGATGGGCGACCGCTACGTGACGGTCCTGAACGACGACGGGCTCTCCAAGCTCCGCATCAGCGGCATGTACCGGGCCGCGCTCAAGAACGGCGAGGCGGGCAAGGCCAAGGAGTACATCCAGGACAAGCTGCGCAGCGCGGTCTGGCTCATCCGCTCCATCCACCAGCGGCAGCGCACGATCTACAAGGTCACCGAGTCGATCGTGAAGTTCCAGAAGGACTTCCTCGACAAGGGCATCGCGCACCTCAAGCCGCTCATCCTGCGCGACGTGGCCGAGGACATCGGCATGCACGAATCGACCGTTTCCCGCGTCACCACCAACAAGTACGTGCACACCCCGCAGGGCATCTACGAGCTCAAGTTCTTCTTCAACTCGGCCATCAACAAGACCGGCGGGGACGAGATCGCGAGCGAGGCGGTGAAAAACCACATCCGCCAGATCGTCGCGGCCGAGGACCCGAAGCACCCCCACTCCGACCAGAAGATCGTCGAGCTGCTCAAGGGCCAGAACATCGAGATCGCGCGGCGCACCGTGGCGAAGTACCGCGAGGTCCTCGGGATCCTGCCCTCGTCGAAGCGCAAGAAATACTTTTAGTTGGAGCGCCGCCGGGGCCCCGTTAGGTCGATCCGGGTCACCCCGCGCGCCCCACCCTGGGACGCGGGATCGTGCAGTCCGAGGTGGGTTAGAATGTCGTCGGGCATGACGCCCAGAGCGACAGCGGCCGCGGCGCCGGGCGTTCCAGATGGAACGCGCGGGCCGCGGCCGATGCGTTTCTGCAGCCGGCTCACACCACGAGGAGGCGTTCGATGCAGGTGAACATCACCTTCAGGCACCTCGAGTCCACCGAAGCGCTCAAGGTCCACGCTCGCGAGAAGGTGGAGCACATCCAGCGCTACATCGACCGGCCGAGCGAGGCGCACGTCGTGCTCCACGTGGAGAACCTCGAGCACCACGCGGACATCAACCTGAAGGCTGGGCCGTTCCTCCTGCGCGGGCGCGCGAAGTCGCCCGACATGTACGCGTCCATCGATGCCGCCGCCGAGAAGATCGAGCGGCAGCTCAAGAAGCACAAGGAGAAGCTGAAGAACCACAAGGTCGTGGAGAGCAAGAACGGCCACCGCCCGGTGGACGTGCGCCACGAGGTCCTCTCCTTCGAGCGCCCGCCCTCGGACCGCGTCGTGAAGTCCACGACCTTCCAGGCGAAGCCCATGACGCTGGACGAGGCGGTGCTGCAGCTCGAGCTGCTCGACAACCGCTTCTTCGTGTTCCAGAACGCCAAGGACCACGCCATCAACGTCGTCTACCGGCGCGACGACGGGAACCTCGGGCTCATCGAGGCCCGGCCTGGCTGAGGCTCGGTTCGGCCCGGCGCCGCCATGGCGGCGGGCGGCCGGGCCGACGCTTGCGACGTTGCGGGCCCGTGAGCACCTGTGCTAGTGCCGCGTCACGCGCGCCTGGGCCACGGCTGGCCGGCGCGCGCCACCGCGACGCGTGGGAGGCTTCCATCCCGCCATGAAGATCGTCGACTTCCTGCAACCCGGCGCCATCGTCGACGACCTCGCGGGCACGACGCCCGGCGCCGTCCTGGGCGAGCTGGCGCGGCCGCTCGCCGCGAGCCACAAGCTCGAGCCGCAGCGGCTGGCTGACATCCTGGCCGAGCGCGAGAAGCTGGGGTCCACCGGCATCGGCGACGGGGTGGCCATCCCGCACGGCAAGGTGCCGGGCCTCCCGCTCCTCGTCGCGACCTTCGGACGCTCGAAGGGCGGCGTCGAGTTCAAGGCCATCGACGGCAAGCCGACCTACCTCTTCTTCGCCCTCTTCGCGCCGGAGAACTCGGCCGGCGCGCACCTCAAGGCGCTGGCGCGCATCAGCCGGATCTTCAAGAGCCCCGCGTTCCGCGAGGCGATCATGAAGGCGCCGGCCGCGGCCGACATCTACCGCCTCATCGAGACCGAGGACGCGAAGTACTAGCTTCAGCTAGTGCTTCACCCCGTGGAAGAGCCGGTCCCACCTCGGGCCGTCCGGCCCCCATGACACGAGCGCCACCCAGGCGCGGCCCTTGATCCGGCCCACCGGCACCGGGCCGAACACGCGGCTGTCGGCGCTGTGGTCGCGGTGGTCCCCGGCCAGCCACACGTGCCCCTTCGGCACCGTCTGCGCCGGCACGTCCTGGCAGTACACGTACGGAGTGCAGTACGAGCCGTACCGGTGCCCGTCGAGCTGCTCCTCGAAGGCGACGCACGGCTCCTCGCGCCAGGGGCCGCCCTCGATCTTGTTCCAGTAGGTGCAGGGGCCGTCGAGGCGGTGGCGCGGCACCGGCGCGCCGTTGAGGACGAGGGCGCCGTCGCGGATCTCGACCGTGTCGCCCTCGACCCCCACCACCCGCTTGATGAGGTCGTCGTCGCGCGGGTTCCCCGGCGGCGCGAGCAGCACCACGATGTCGCCGCGCCGGGGCGAGGCCCAGGTCGCCTGCGCCGTGGGGGTGAAGGGCAGGCGCGCGCCGTAGGCCCACTTCTCCACGACCACGTAGTCGCCGATCTGCAACGTCGGGATCATCGATCCCGACGGGATGTAGACGGCCTCGTACAGGAACGTGCGGAAGGCGAGCACGGCGGCGATGGTGACCACCCAGCCGCGGATCTCCTTCATGACCTTCTGACGATCCAAGCCCTCGCCCTCCCGCGGCGAGCGACGCCCGCCGGGCGACGCAGCCTACCAAAGGGCGCGCCGGCGCGCTCGCGGGAATGCGGCGTGCGCCGGACCCACCCGCCGGGGCGTTCCCGGGGCCCGAGCCCTGCTCCGCGCCGGCGCTCAGCGGCAGGCGACCTCGAGCATCTCGAACTCACCATACGTGAACTCCACCTCCGGCAGCGTCCAGCGCGCCTCACCGCGGCCGGCGAGCCGGAGCGGGCCGAACGTCCGGTACCGCCCGACGGGCGCGAAGCGCGCCCGCGCCGGGCGCGCATCCAGAAGAGGCGCACCGGCGGATCGGTGAACGACTGCTGGTCGGCGACGAAGGGCATCCAGCGTGCGCCCGGGGCGCTGCGGATGCGGCCCCGGAAGCGCACCCGGTAGGCGCGCACCCGCGGCTGGCCGACGGCGCCCACCGCGCGCAGGTAGCGGCGCACCGGCTCGGGGAGGGGCGCGAGGTCGGCCTCGCTCAGCGCCGGCGCCGCGTCCGTCAGTCGCGCCAGGCCGGCCGCGGCCTCCGCCTGGAACTGCGCGCGAAAGCTCCCCGGCCCGCGCGTCCGGCGACGGTAGGCGGCCGCGAGGAGGAGCGCGGCCGCGCCGGCGACGAGGAGGCGCATGGGCCGGAGGAGAGCACGAAACGAGGGAGCGAGGTGGCCACGCGGCGCCGCACCGCCCGTTTGACAGAGCCGCCCGTCAGGACCAGCGCGCGCGATAGGTGACGGAGGTGGGCGTCACCGTCTCGGCGGCGAGCGTCGCGCCCTCCGCCCGGCAGTGCTCGAGCGCGGCCTGCAGCGCCGCGCCGTAGCTCGGAACGAGCGCTCCCGAGATGAGCCCGGGCGGGAACGTGAGCCTGCCGAGCGCGGTGCGGTCCGCGAGCTCGACCACCTCGAGGGCCGTGCCGCGGTGGAACGCGTCCCAGCGGCTCGGGGCGCGCGCCAGGAGCGCCGCAGGCGAGAGGAAGGCCATGAGCGCGCGGTACACGACGTTGCGGAACAGGGCGCGGTTGTGCTCGACCATGCGGTCGGCGAGCGCGCGGTCGGAGAGGCGCAGCGCGTCCCCGACCGCGAGGATGGCCGCGGCGCAGCGCACCTCCGGCACCCACATCGCGTGCGGCGGCGTGAGGATCGAGAGGACGACCCCCGGCGCGCCCGCCGCAGCGGCGCGCACCGACGGGTCGTCCACGTAACGCGCCACCGGCGTCCCGCGCATCTGGCACCCGGGGTACGAGGCGAGCCCGTGAGGCAGGCCGCCCAGGTACGCCGCGAGGCGCGGGAACGCGCGCCCGAGGTCGCGCGGCAGCGCGTCGGGCGGATCGGCGCAGTGGGCGGCGGCGCGCATCGAAGCCCGGTGCTGCACGGTGCGCGCCGCAGGGCGAGGCGCTTCCGCCCGCGATTCCCCCACCGAACGCGGCGCGCGCTGCCGCCGCGCCGGACCCCGGGTCGCCCGCGACCTCTGCGCGCCGGCGCGCCCTGCAGGTCATCCCTGCGGTGGGAGGGCCCGCAGGAAGGCGAGGAGCGCGCCCGCCATCTCGGTCGGGCTGTCGAGCGGGGTGAAGTGCCCGCCGGGCAGCACGACCGGCTCGGTGCCGAGGAGCGCCGCGAGCGGCCTCCCGACGCCGTCGAGCGGGAGGTACGCGTCGCGCTCTCCCCACAGCACGCAGCGCGGCATCGCCAGCGCGCGGAGCGCCCCGGCGAGGCCCTCGGTCTGCGCCGGCTCGAGGTCCCGTGCCGCGCGCACGAGTCGCCGGCCGCCCTCGTCCCCCTCGTACGCGGCCAGCATCTCGCGCATCCCCTCGCTGCGGCCGAGCCGCCGCAGCAGCACGGGGTGGAGGCGAGCCGCGTCGCGCTCCTCCCACCGCTGGATGGGGTGGACGGCCTCCATCGCCCACTCGCCGAGGTACACGCCGTCGGCGAGCGCCAGCGCGCGCACGCGGCCGGGGGACCCGGTCGCGAGGAGCTGGGCGGCGGCGGTGCCGACGTCGTGCGCCACGACCGCGACCTGCGCCAGCCCGAGCGCGTCGAGGAGCTTCTCCATCCAGCGCGCCTGGCTCGCCATGTCGACGCGCGCGCCCGGGGCCGCCGCCGAGTCGCCGTAGCCGGCGAGGTCGGGCGCGAGCACGCGGAACCCGGCGTCGGCGAGCGCCGGGGCGACCCGGCCCCAGAGCCGGCGCGTGGAGGGGAAGCCGTGCAGGAGCAGCACGGGCGGGCCGGTGCCCAGGTCGTCGAGCGCGATCTCGGCGTCGCCGATCACGTGCCTGCGCATCGTCGCTCCTCCTCGCGAACCGACATGTCCGCCGCTCACTCGGCCCGCATCGCCTCCACCGGGTCGAGCCGGCTCGCCCGCGAGGCGGGATAGATGCCGAAGAGGAGGCCGCAGCCGCACGCCGACGCCAGGGAGAGCGCCACCGCCCAGACGGGCACGCTGGCCGGGACGGCCAGCAGCTCGCGGGCGCCGAGCGCCACCGCCGCCCCCAGCGCCACGCCGATGAGGCCGCCGAGCAGCGAGAGCGTCACCGCCTCGATCACGAACTGCCCGAGGATGCGGCGCCGGCGCGCCCCGAGCGCCATGCGGATGCCGATCTCGCGCGTCCGCTCGGTGACCGAGACGAGCATGATGTTCATGATGCCGATGCCGCCGACGAGGAGCGCCAGCGCGCACACGCCGAAGGTGGCGGCCGCCACGACCGAGGCCAGCTCGTTCACCGTCTTCGCGAACGTGTCGTTGGTGAAGTACTCGAAGTCGTTCTCCTCGAGCCCGCGCACGTGCCGGACCTTGCGGAGCTGGAACACCACCTCGTCGATGGCGCGAGCGAGGTCCTCGGCACTCGTCGCCTCGACGGTGAAGGTGTGGTCCCTGGAGCGGCCGGTCACCTCCTCGTGCGCCTCGATGGGGATGACGGCGAAGGTGTCGCGCGACTCCATCCCCAGGATCGAGCCCTGCCGCTCGGCGACGCCTACGACCGTGAACGGCGCCTGCCGCAGCCGCACCTCCTGGCCGACCGGGTCCTGGCCGGGGAAGAGCGCGTCAGCGACGTCCGCGCCGAGGAAGACGACCCGGCGACCGAGCGCCATGTCCACGTCGCTCAGGAACCGCCCGCGCGCCACGGTCACGCCGTTCGCGTGCTCGTACTCGGGCGTGCCGCCCACCACCGTGAGCGTGGGGCGGGTGGCGCGCTCGCGCGTCCAGAGCCGCTCGCCGCCGTCGTGGCGCGCCTCGACCGAGACGTGCCGCACGTGCGGTAGCCCGTGCAGCGCCTCACCCTGCGCCCGGGTGAGGCTGCGGCGCTTCGCGTACTTCTGCCAGTCGACGTCGCCGAAGCCCACCGGCCAGCGCTGCACCTGGAACGAGTTCGCGCCCAGCACCGCGAAGTCGCCGTTCACCTTGAGGCGCAGGCCTTCCGTCAGCGCCATCATGGCCACCACCGTGCAGGCGCCGATGACGATGCCGAGCAGCGTCAGCGCGGCGCGCAGCTTCGCCCCGCGCAGCGTCCCGAGCGCCATGCCCACGTCGTCGACGAAGCCGGTCACTCCCACCGCAGCGCCTCCACCGGGTCGAGCTGCGCGGCGCGCCAGGCGGGCCAGCTCCCGAAGACGAGGCCGACGCCCGCGGAGAAGCCGAGGCCGAGCGCCACCGCCCCCGGCGTCACCGCCGCCGCCAGCGGCGTCATGAGCGCCACGAGCTGCGCGGCGGCCAGGCCGAGCGCGGTGCCCAGCGCGCCGCCCAGCGCCGACACGACCGACGCCTCCAGCACGAACTGACCGAGGATGGTGCGGCGGCGCGCCCCCAGCGCCCGGCGGACGCCGATCTCGCGGGTCCGCTC
Source organism: Anaeromyxobacteraceae bacterium (assembly GCA_035719345.1). GTDB lineage: Bacteria > Myxococcota > Myxococcia > Myxococcales > Anaeromyxobacteraceae > Anaeromyxobacter_A. Next base: position 2,892 of record DASTGH010000113.1, on the reverse strand, counting down.
GTGCACCGAGACCATCATGATGTTCATGATCCCGATGCCGCCGACGAGGAGCGTGATGAGGCCGACGCCGACCGCCACGCCGTAGAGCGCGCCGGTGAGCCCCTGGTACACCTTCACCAGCTGCTCCTGGCGGTTCACCGAGAAGTCGTCGGGCTTGCCGGCGGGCACGCCGCGCGCCCGGCGCACGATGCCGACGAGCTCGTCCTCCAGGTCGGAGATGCGCCCCGGCGGCGCGGCGGCGGCGATGCTGACGGAGCGCTTCATGCCGAAGACCCGGCCGAAGGCGCCCACCGGGACGATCACCCGCTTGTCGAGGTTCAGGTCGAGGAACTTGCCCTTGCGCTCCATGAGGCCGACCACGGTGAACGGGCGCCCGGCGACGAGGAAGCGCTGCCCGAGCACCGCGTCCGGGCGCAGCCCGGGGAAGAGGATGTCCAGCACCTCCGCCCCCAGCACCGCCACCGGCTGCGAGAGCTCGACGTCGTTCTCGGAGAGGAAGCGGCCGCGCTCCACCGCCCCGCCGGTCGCCTCCAGGTAGCGGGCGCCCACGCCCGCCACGGTCACGTTCGACATCTCCACGCCGCCGCGCGCCGTCACGGCGCGGGCGAAGACCATGGGCGAGACGGCGGTGGCGAGGCGCGACTCGCGCTCGACCGCGCGGGCGTGCGCCACGGTGAGCGGGCGGCGGTTGCGCAGGAGGTACCACTCGCTCTCCGTCATCATCCACTTGAACTTCTGGACGTAGACCGTGTTCGCGCCGAGCGACGAGACCTGCGACTCGAAGCTCCGGTCGAGCCCGGCCACGATGGCCACGATGGCGATGACGGTGGTGACGCCGATGACGATGCCGAGCGTGGTGAGGCCGCTCCGCAGCCGGTGGGCGGCGAGCGTGCCGAGCGCGATGCGGAGGCCCTCCTCCGCCTCGGCCCAGGCGCGCGCCGCGCGGCGGCGGAGCCCACTCATGCGCTCACCGCCCGGGGCACGCCCAGCGCCGCCACCTCGCGGCCCGGGCCGTCCGCCACCACCCGCCCGTCGGAGAGGCGCACCGCCCGCGGGCAGCGGGCCGCCAGCCGCGGCTCGTGGGTGACGAGCACGATGGTGTGGCCGCGACCGTGCAGCTCGCCGAAGAGCCGCACGATCTCGTCGCCGGTGGCGCTGTCGAGGTTGCCGGTCGGCTCGTCGGCGAGGAGCAGCGACGGCTCGCCCACCAGCGCCCGGGCGATGGCCACGCGCTGGCGCTGCCCGCCGGAGAGCTCGTTCGGGCGGTGGTGCATGCGGGGCGCGAGCCCCACCGACGCCAGCGCCGCCTCGGCCCGCTCCCGCCGCTCGCGGCGCGGCACGCCGCGGTAGACGAGCGGCAGCTCCACGTTGGCGAGCGCGGTGGCGCGCGCCAGGAGCTGGAACGTCTGGAAGACGAACCCGATCTCGCGGTTGCGCAGGTCGGCGAGCGCGTCGTCGGAGAGCCCGGCCACGTCCTGCCCGCGGATGAGGTAGCGCCCGGAGGTGGGGGTGTCGAGGCAGCCGAGGACGTTCATGAGCGTGGACTTGCCCGAGCCCGACTGGCCCACCACCGCCAGCCACTCGCCGGGCGAGACGGCGAAGGAGACGCCGTCGAGCGCGCGCACCTCCTCGCCGCCGACGTGGTAGACGCGGGAGAGGTCCTCGAGCGCGAGGAGCGGGCCGGTCACGGCCGCCTCCCGCCCTGCGCCGGCTCCGCCTTCTTCACCGGCTTGCCGTCGGCGAGCTCGCGCGAGAGCGCCTTGTACGGCCCCTCCACCACCACCTCGCCCGGCTTCAGCCCGGAGACGATCTCGATCTCGCTCTCGCTGGCGAGGCCCACCTCCACCGGGCGCGCGCGGGCGACGCCGCCGTCCACCACGAACACGACCTTCCTCATCGGCTCACGCCGCTCCACCTGGCCGGGTCGCCGGGCCGGCGCCGCCACCGCGTCGGGCGCCGGCCTGGGTGGCCCATCCTTGCGGCCCACGAGGTCCCTGGCCGTGCGCACGGTGACGGCCTGGATCGGCACGACCACCGCGTTCTCGTGCGTGTCGGTGGCGATGACGGCCTGGCCGCTCATCCCGGGGAGGAGGCCCTGCGCCGGCCCGGTGATGGCGAGGCGCACCGGGAACGTCGTCACCTCGGCCTCGGTGCCCGGGTTCTTGATGTTGGCGTTGCGTGCCACCTCCAGGACCTGGGCCGTGAACTTGCGGTCGGGGAACGCGTCCACGTCGACCTCGGCCCGGTCGCCCTCGTGCAGGTAGACGACCTCGTGCTCGCCGACCTCGACCTTCGCCTCCATGGCGGCGAGCGTGGCGATGGTGACGATGGGGTCCTCGTTGAAGTCGGAGCCGCGCACCCGCTCGCCGACCTGCTTGTGCCTCGCGATGACGATGCCGTCGATGGGGGGCGAGGATGGTGGTGAAGGCGAGGAGCTGGCGCGCGTCGGCCAGCGCCGCGTCCGCCTGCGCGATCCGCTCGGCGGCGGCGCCCGCCTTCGCCTCCTCGGTGCGCAGGTCGGCCGCGGCCCGCTCCACCTCCGCCTTCGAGGCGTTGCCGCCGGCGGCCAGGCGCTCCGCCCGCCCCAGGTCGCCCCGCAGCCGCTCGACGATGGCCCGCTCCGCCGCGAGCTCGGCCGAGGCCGCGGCGCGCAGCGCCTCCTGCTGCTTCACCTGGGCCGCGTAGCGGCGGCCGTCGATGCGGCCGAGGAGCTGACCCTTCCTCACCCGGTCGCCCTCGTCCACGGAGAGCTGGAGGAGGTCGCCGGAGAGGTTGGAGGAGACCTTGACGGTGGTGGCCGCCTGCAGCTTCCCGGCGGCCGTCACCTGCCGCGTGATGCTCCCCGTGCGCGCCGTGGCCAGCTCCACGGGAACGGGCGGCTCGGGACGGGGC
>DASTGH010000112.1:0-4863 GCA_035719345.1 Anaeromyxobacteraceae bacterium | reverse complement strand
GCAGGTGGCGCGCCTGCGGCTGCCGCGGGACGCGGCGCGCTCGGCGCGGGTGGCGGTGCTCGAGCCCCGCCCCGCGCCCGAGCTGGCCCGCGCCGTCCCGGTCCGCCTGCGCGCCTTCCTCGTGGAGCAGCTGCTCCTCTCCGAGCTGGCGAGCGCCCAGAGCGCCCCGGCGCGCGCCGCCTACGTCCAGGCGTTCGTGGCCGAGGCCGGCATCCCCGCGGAGCAGGTGGCGGCGCTCCAGGCCGACGCGGCCGATCTCTACGCCGGCCAGCAGCGGTGGCTGGCGCCCGGCGAGGCCGCCGCCTGGGGAGGGGGCTCCGAGGCCTGGAACGGCGGCGTCGCGGACGAGGTCATGGAGAAGGTGGCGGCAGCCGTGACCGAGAACCTGGAGGCCATCGTCACGGAGGTGAAGCAGACGGGCGAGCTGGGCGCGCTCCTGGCGAAGGCCGCCGCCGGGACGAGGCTCTCCGCCGAGGAGAAGCGGAAGGTGAAGGAGCAGCTCGTCGACCTCGCCAAGGCCGTCCCCGCCCTCGCCCTCTTCGCCGCGCCCGGCGGGATGCTCCTCCTCCCGGTGCTGGCGAAGCTCCTCCCCTTCAGCGTCCTGCCGTCGGCGTGGGAGAAGGACCGGACGAAGCAGGGCGGAAAGAAGCCCTGAGGGGGTCGGGGAGAGGGCCAGGTTCCGGCGGCCGCCCCGCGCGCCTACCCCGCCGTCCCCCTCTCCGTCTCCGCCTTGACCGGCACCGGCGTCGCCGACGTCCGCTCGGCCAGCGCCAGCGCCTCCCGCCGCTCCCGCGCCTCGGCCTCCAGCGCGGCCACCGCGGGCGCGAGCTCCGGCGCGCGGGCGAGCGCGGCGCGCATGCGGTGCAGCGCGTCCTCCGTCCGCTCCAGCTGCTGGCGGTCGCGCTCCTTCATGCGCTCCACCGCCTCGAGGAAGCGCGCGTGAAAGGCCTTCAGCTCGTCGCGGCGGCGGAGCGCCCGGCGCGGCGGGTAGCGGCCCGCCGCCAGCTCCGTGACGAGGTGGCCCATGACGTAGACCGGCCCGGCCACCCGGTGCGTCATGATGAAGCCGAGCAGCCCGAGCGCCAGCGCGGAGAGCACGCCGATCGCGGGCAGCACCCAGAGGAGCTGCCGCTCGGCGTGGGCGAGCGCCGCGCGGTGCGCCGCGTCCTTCACCATCGTCTCCACGACCTGCTGGTGCGCCTGCCACGCCCAGAGCCCGAACAGGCCGCCGAGCACGAGGCCCCAGCCCGCGAGCAGCAGGATGTACTTGAGCTGGAAGCCCCGATCGACCAGATACGTGCGGCGGTGGTGGCTCTCGGTCATCGGAGCGGATGATAGCGTGAAGATCGCCTACCTCGGAACGCCGGCGTTCGCCGTCCTGCCGCTCGATGCGCTGCACGCCGCGGGACACGAGATCGCGTGCGTCGTGGCGCAGCCCGACCGCCCCGCCGGCCGTGGACAGGAGGTGAAGGAGCCCGCCACCAAGGCGTGGGCGCGGGAGCACGGCGTCGCGGTGCTCCAGCCCGAGAAGGTCCGCGACGGGCGGCTGGCCGCCGACCTGCGCGCGCTCGGGCCCGACGTCCTGGTGGTGGCCGCGTACGGGCGGATCCTGGGCGAGGACCTCCTCGGGCTCGCGCCCCTCGGCGCGCTCAACGTCCACGGCTCGCTCCTTCCGCGCTGGCGCGGGGCCGCGCCGGTGCAGTGGGCGCTGGCCGAGGGCGACGCGGAGACGGGCGTCACCATCATGCAGATGGACGCCGGCCTCGACACCGGCGACATCCTCCTGCAGCGCGCGGTGGAGATCCGCGACGGCGACACGGCCGACGCGCTGCTCCAGCGGGTCGGCGAGGCGGGCGCGGCCGCGGCCGTCGAGGCGCTGCCGCTCCTGGCCGCGGGGCGCCTCACCCCGGTGCGGCAGGACCCGGCGCAGGCCACCCACGCCCGCATCCTGGAGAAGGACGACGGACGGCTCGACTTCGCGCTCCCGGCGGGCCGGCTCGCGCACCGCGTGCGCGGCTTCTCCCCCTGGCCCGGGGCGTTCACGCTCCTCGGGGGCAAGCTCCTCAAGGTGCACGCCGCGCGCGCGGTCGCGGCGGACGAGCCCCTCGCCCGGGCCGCGGGCGCCCTCGCGCCGGGGGAGGCGCGGGCCGCGCGCGACGGCATCCTCGTCGGCTGCGGCGGCGGCAGCGCGCTCCTGCTCGCCGTCGTCCAGCTCGAGGGGAGGCGCCGCCAGCCCGCGTCCGAGTTCCTCCAGGGGCACGAGCTGCCGCCCGGGCTGAGGCTGGGCGCGTGACGGCGCGGCAGCTCGCCTTCCGGGTCCTGCTGCGCGTGGACGAGGGCGGCGCGTACGCCACGCGCGCGCTCGACGCCGCGCTCGCCTCGGCCGGCGCGCTCGATCCCCGCGAGTCGGGCCTCGCCACGGAGCTCGTCTACGGCACGCTCCGGCGCGCGCTCGCCCTCGATGCCGCGCTGGCCCGGCACGCGAGCCGACCGCTGGCCGAGGCCGATCCCGCCGCGCGCGCCGCGCTGCGGATCGGCGCCTACGAGCTCCTCCAGCTCCGCACGCCACCCCACGCGGCGGTGGGCGAGGCGGTCGCCCTCGCCAAGTCCGTGCAGCACGGTCGCGCGGCCGGGTTCGTGAATGCCGTGCTGCGGGCGCTGGCGCGCGACCCCCGGCCCGCGCCCGCCCCGCCGCTCGCGGACGATCCAGCGGGCCACGTCGCGGCCGCCGAGGCGCTCCCCCGCTGGCTGGCGGAGGAGTGGGTGGCCTGGCTCGGCGCGGACGAGGCGCTCGCGCTCGCCCGCGCCATGAACGAGCCCGCGCCCCTCACGCTGCGGGCGCCGGAGCGCGAGCGGCTCGTCGAGCGGCTCCGCGCCGCCGGCATCGAGGCCGCCCCGGCGCCGCTCGCGCCCGAGGGCGTGGGGGTGCGCGGCGCGAGCGTCCGGGCGGTGGCCGCGGCCGCCGGTGGCCTCGCCTTCTCCGTCCAGGACGAGGCGGCCCAGCTCGTCGCCGTGCTCGCCGCCGGCGATCTCCGCGGCCGGGGCGGTCGCGTCCTCGACGCCTGCGCCGCGCCGGGCGGCAAGACGTTCCACCTCGCCGATCTCCTCGGCCACGGCGGCGAGGTGATCGCGATCGAGGTCCACCCCCGCAAGGCCGAGGAGCTGCGCCGGGAAGCGGAGCGGCGCGGGCTCGGGGAGCGCGTCCGCGTCCTGTGCGCCGATGCCGCCCGGCCGGTCCCGGGGCTCGAGCCCGGCAGCTTCGACGCCGTGCTCGTCGACGCGCCGTGCACCGGGCTCGGCACCTTGCGCCGCCACCCCGAGCTGAAGCTGCGGCGGACGGCGGCCGACCCGGCGCGCATGGCGGAGCTGCAGCGCGCGCTGCTCGCCGCCTGCGCCGCTTACGCCCGGCCGGGCGCGCCGGTGACCTACTCGGTCTGCTCGCTCACGCGGGCCGAGGGGCCGGAGGTGGTGGCCGCCGCGCTCGCCGCCGGCGCCCGGCGGGCCGCGCCGCCGGCCGGCTTCCCGGCGGAGGTGCTGACCGCCGCGGGCGACCTCCTCACGCTCCCGCACCGCCACGGGTGCGACGGGTTCTACGCGGCGCGGCTCGTCCGCTGATACGTGGCCCGCCCTTTCCCTCCAACGCTTCAGACTCCAGGCTTCAGGCTTCGGCGCCGCTCCCGCGACGGCCCCTCGCCCGAAGCCCGCAGCCCGTGGCCTGAAGCCCGCAGCCTGAAGCCTGTCAGCTTCCGCGATAGGATCCGCTCATGACCTGGCCGCCCGTCCGCATCGCCCCGTCGATCCTGTCCGCCGACTTCGGACGGCTGGCCGAGGAGGTGCGGGCGGCCGAGGCGGCCGGCGCGGACGTCATCCACGTCGACGTCATGGACGGCCGCTTCGTGCCGAACATCACCATCGGGCCGCTGGTGGTCGAGGCGGTGCGGAAGGCGACGCGCCTCCCCATCGACTGCCACCTCATGATCGTCGAGCCGGAGCGCTACGCGGAGGCGTTCGCGCACGCCGGCGCGAGCATCGTCTCGGTCCACGCCGAGGTCTCGCCCCACCTCCACCGCACGCTGCAGGCGATCCGCGCCGCCGGCGCGCGCCCCGCGGTCGCGCTCAACCCCTCGACGCCCCTCGACGCGGTGGAGTGGGTGCTCGCCGACTGCGCCATGGTGCTCGTCATGACCGTCAACCCCGGGTTCGGCGGGCAGTCGTACATCGAGGCCTGCACCGAGAAGGTGCGGCGCCTGCGGGAGCTGGCGGACGGGCGCGGCCTCGCCCTCGACATCGAGGTCGACGGCGGCATCAAGCCGGGCACGACGGCGAAGGTGGCAGCAGCGGGAGCGAACGTGTTCGTCGCCGGCACGGCCGTCTTCGGGGCGAAGGATTACCGGGCCGCCATCGGCGCGATCCGCGGCGAGGCCGAGGCCGCGCGCGCACCGCGCTAGCGAACGCGCGCCGGTGCCCCGCCGCCGCCGGGCCACGACGCCTCACTCCTCGTCCGGCCCCGCCACCTTCTCCACCTTCACGCGCGCGAGGCCGCGGTCCACGATCCCGAGCGCGCGCGCCGCCGCCATCGACAGGTCGACGACGCGGCCCTCGGCGAACGGCCCGCGGTCGGTGACCTTCACGGTCACGCTCTTGCCGCTCTCCAGCTCGGTCACGCGCAGCACCGTGCCGAAGGGATGGGAGCGATGCGCGCAGGTCATGGCCTTGCCGTCGTAGCGGGCGCCGCTGGCGGTGAGGCGTCCCTGGAGCGCGCGGCTGTAGTAGCTGGCGAGTCCGACCTCGGCGCGCGGGCGCGCCGGCGCCCCGGCGGCGGGTGGCCGGGGGCGCTCCTCCGCGCCCGGCGCGGGCGCGTGG
>DASTGH010000111.1:0-9233 GCA_035719345.1 Anaeromyxobacteraceae bacterium | reverse complement strand
GGACTTCCGCGAGCAGCTGGCCCCGTGGGGCAGCTGGGAGCAGTGGGCGAGCTACGGGTGGGTGTGGCGGCCGCGGGTCGCCGCGACGTGGCAGCCGTTCGCGCGAGGCCGATGGGCGTGGACCGACCGCGGCTGGGCCTGGCACACCGACGAGCCGTGGGGCTCGGCCACCTACCATTACGGCCGCTGGGCCTGGCACCCTCAGCGCGGCTGGGTCTGGTTCCCGGGCAACGTCTGGGCGCCGGCGTGGGTGAGCTGGCGGCGCGCGCCGGGCTACGTCGCCTGGGCGCCCATCCCGCCGCCGCGCTGGCCGTGGCCGGTGTATGCGGTCCAGGTCCCGGCGTGGCGGCCGTACACGCCGCCCGTCCCGGTACGCGCCGGGTTCGCCTTCCGCGTCGCGCCGCCGCGACCGGCGTGGCGCGGCTGGTAGCCTAGGCGGGCTTCGGCTCGGCACCGGCGCCGCGCTTGGCGGCCGGCTGGCCGCGGCCCGACGCCGTCGCCGACATCGCCCCGAACCGCGGCGGCGCGAGGCAGACCGCCATGAGCGCGAGCTGCGAGGCGCAGAAGGCGGTGAGCGCCCAGAACGCGCTGTCCATGAAGCCGTAGGAGTGCAGGCCCACGCCCAGCATGTTCACGCCGAACCAGGAGAGGCTGGTGATGATGTTGCCCACGATGGCCATCGCCATGATGCCCTTCTCGCGGACGTACCCGCCCCAGCGCGCGTGCAGGATGATAGCGTTCCAGAGCACGATGAGCAGCGCGCCGTTCTCCTTGGGATCCCAGCCCCAGAAGCGGCCCCAGGACTGGTCGGCCCAGATGCCGCCGAGCACGGTCCCGACGAAGCTGAAGAGGAGCGCGAAGCAGACGACGCCGTAGGTCATGCCGGTGAGCGCCCGGGCGGTGCCGGGGTCGGGGTCCTTCACCAGGTGCTTCCACACCGTGTAGCCGATGGCGATGGCGCCTGCGAGGAACGTCCCGCTGTAACCGATGGTGATGGTGACGACGTGGGTCGCCAGCCAGAAGTTCGAGTCGAGCACCGCCCGCATCATCTCCATCGTGTCGCCGTCGCTGGCCAGGTGGTGCGCGACGAGCAGCGTGCCGAAGCCGGCGGCGCACGCCGCCAGCGTGCCGAAGCCGCGCCGGTACACGCGTTCCAGCACGATCGCGACCAGCACCGCCGCCCACCCGACGAAGATGGCGGAGGAGTAGAGGTTCGTCACCGGCGGGCGGCCCTGCACGATGACGCGCGAGACGAGGCCGAGCGTGTGCACCACGGCGCCGCCGCAGAGGAGACCGAACGCGGCCCGCTGCAGGAGCTGCGGTCGCCACAGCCAGGAGACGAACAGCACGAGCAGCGCCAGCACGTAGATGACCATGCCGGCGTAGAAGGGCTGGGCGCGGTTGTAGAGGAGCTCGTGGCCGGTCTGGGAGACGACGTCGGGCCGGGCGCCGGCGGCCGCCTGCAGCTCGGCCGCGGCGGCATTGAACGCCGGAGCGTCCTGGCGCGCCCAGGCCTCGCCGAGCCGCGCCCAGGCGCCGAGCGCGGGCGGGGCCTCCGCGGCGGGCGCACGCAGCACCTCGCCCGCGTTCCTCCAGCCATCGGCCTTGCCGCCGGCGGCGGGGAGGAGCGCGCGGAAGTAGGCGAGCTGGGCCACCTCGGAGGCGCGGTCGGCGGCGCCGGGCTGCGCGCGCGCGGCGAGGTCGGCCGGGAGCGAGGAGGTCACCGACGACATCGTGTTCTGCAGCCGATAGTACAGGTAGACGCGCTCGAACAGGTTCGCGATCGCCGACTCGAAGCGGGAGCGCTGCTTGGCGTCGATCCCGTGCGCCGCCTGCGCCTGGTTCTGGATCTCGCGCAGGTACGGCGCGAGCGCCTCGAACGCGAAGTAGCGGTTCGAGCTCTGGCGCTGGCCGATGAGCGAGAGGACGTCCGGGTCGTTGATGAAGAACACCGGCTGGCGGTTCGCCACGTCGCGCCGGAAGAGGACGTCGAGCAGCCACTCGTCGGCGCTCACGGTCCGCCCCTCGAACCGGAACTCCTGCTGGCTGCGGATCATGAGCAGGGCGTTGCGTCCCACGGAGTCGGCCGGCTTGACGCGCCCGCCCTCCAGCACCGGCAGCGAGGCGAACCCCTGCACGTCCATGCCGCGCACCTTCCCCGGCGGCACGGCGGCGACGAGGGCGCCCACCAGGGCGAGCGCAGCGGCGATCCAGGCGACGTAGGGCGTGAGCTTCTTCATGCGGCCTCCAGCGCCGGGCCACCGCCGGGCGCGGACCTCCTCCGCGCGCTGCGGCGGAGGGTGATGGCGAAGTGGATGAGGAGCCCGAGGGTGACGAGCACGCAGGACACGTAGGGCAGGAGCCAGCCGGGGTTCTTCACCACCTGCAGGATGGAGAGCGTGTCGTTCTTCCCGAAGCTCGCCTGGTAGAAGGTGCGCCCCTCGTAGCGGAGCGGCTGGTTCATGTAGATGAGCACGTCGCGCGACTCGCCGCGGGCCGCGTTCGAGACGTGCACCAGCGAGGAGAAGTTCTTGGGGATGTCGGTCCCCTCGTACACGTCGTGCGAGAACTTCTTCAACGTGATCGCGTACGGGAGGTAGTAGCGGCGCTGGCGCATCTCCAGCCGGTAGGTGCGGCCCTCGTGGATGAAGCCCTGCGGCGCCCCGAGCGCGTTCGACGCGAGCCAGGTGCCGAGGCTCTTGCCGCCGGCGACGGGCTCGACCCAGACCGCCCGCCGGTTCGGCACCTCGTCCACCGTCGAGGGGGGCAGCTCGCGCGCCACCACGCCCGCGCCGACCCCCTGGGTGGCGAGCGGCATGGGGTCCGCCGGCCCGCGCGTGCCGAGGTCGGCGTTCAGCATGTAGTGCTTCACGCGCAGCGTGACGGGCGTCCCGGGGACGGCCACGTCGCCGCCGCGGGCCAGCATCGGCTCGGGCACGCCGTACACGTCGTCGTGACCGGGGTCGGTCGCGTCCACCAGCGCCAGCTCCATCTCGCGCGGGCTCTCCACGTAGTTGACGGTCTGGCCCTCCTCGATCGCCATCTGCGTGTCGACCTGCGCCAGGCTGGTCACGAACTCGCCGGCGACGAGCAGGATGAGCCCCGCGTGCGCGATCCAGAGCCCCGACTTCTTCCAGGAGAGCTCGAGACGCCGCAGCTGCGCCGCGAAGAGGTTCACGATGAGGACGAGGCCGACGAGCGCGCCCCCGGGGAAGATCGCGACCATCCAGGAGGTGCCCGGGACCTTCCACCAGATGACCCAGGAGCGCATGTACGCGTTGACCGCGCCGAAGAGCCCGAGGTGCACCTGCGCCAGCGTGCACGAGACGACGAGCACCATGAGCGCCGCGAGGCAGACGATGGTCAGCTTCAGGGACGTGAGGACGTCCCAGACGCCGTGGCTAAGGGTTCTTGCCTTCACGGACGCTCTCCAGCAGACGGATGAAGTCGGCGCGCGCGGCGGCGACCGGATCGGCATCCCCAACCATCTTGAAGAACCACGTATTCCCTCGGTTTTCGGTCAGGCCCGCGACCAGACGGGTCTTGGCCTGCGCCCCGCTCGTGAAGTCGTAGAGCGCCAACTCGCCCACCTTGCTCTTGACCGGCTTGCGCGCCGCGCGCAGCGCGGCGTCGTCGATGGGCTCGAGCCCGATCTGTCCCCGCCACCGGTTCACGTTCGCGAGCTCGCCGCCGGCGGGTCCGGGCAGGACGACGACGGAGATGTCGAGCTTGCCGGGCTGCGCCGCCTTCAGCGTGGCGTAGCGCATGCCGCCGGACAGGCTCTGTTCCCAGCCCTTCGGCAGGGTCCAGGTGAGGCCGCCCTCCGGCCGCGGCGGCGCCGCGACGTCGCCCTGCATGCCGCCGCCTCCCGGGCCGGGGCCCGCCCCGCCCATTCCCGAGGGCGCGCTCCCGCCGGGGCCCTCCTTCGGGACCTGGGCGTGCGTGACCTCGTCCTGCCGGCAAGCGACCGAGAAGGCGAGTGCCGCCGCGCACGCCAGACCGACACGACCACCGCGCATCAAGGATCCCTCGTCTCGTTCATGAGATGTGCGCACCGCCTGATCCGCATCAAATCTGACGCGGCCGGACTCTACTCTGTTCCACGGGCGAGAGTCTCCCCCGTTGAGGGGTGATGCGGGACGACCGACCGGCGCCTCGCGGCCTCGTCCGACATGCGGTATGCACAGGGCCCTTCCCCGGAGCCCCACGACGATGCAGCGCACCGAGAACCTCCACGTCGCCGCGTTCGACCTCATGCCGTCGCCCGCCGAGGTGAAGGCGCGCGTCCCGCTCACCGAGGCCGCCGCCGCCACCGTCGTCCGCGGGCGCGCCGCGCTCGAGGCCATCCTCGAGGGGCGTGACGCCCGCGTCTTCGCGGTGGTCGGCCCGTGCTCGATGCACGACCCGGAGGCGGGGCTCGACTACGCCGCGCGCCTGCGGGCGCTCGCCGACGAGGTGGCCGACACGATGGTCCTCGTCATGCGCGTGTACTTCGAGAAGCCGCGCACGGCGCTGGGCTGGAAGGGGTTCATCAACGACCCCTTCATGGACGACTCCTTCCGCATCGACGTCGGCATGGAGAAGGCGCGCCGCTTCCTGCTCGACGTGAACGCGCTCGGGCTTCCCGCCGGGACGGAGGCCCTCGACCCCATCGGGCCGCAGTACTACGGCGACCTCGTCACCTGGGCGGCCATCGGCGCGCGCACGTCCGAGTCCCAGACGCACCGCGAGATGGCGTCGGGGCTGTCGTCGCCGGTCGGATTCAAGAACGGGACCGACGGCGACCTGGAGCCGGCGGTGAACGCCGTCCTCTCGGCGAGCCACGCGCACGCCTTCCTCGGCATCAGCGAGGAGGGGCGCACCGCCATCGTCCGCACCCAGGGGAATCGCCACGGGCACCTCGTCCTGCGCGGGGGTGGCGGGCGGCCGAACTTCGACACCGTCTCCATCTCGCTGGCGGAGCAGGCGCTCGCCAAGGCGAAGCTCGCGCGCAACATCGTCGTCGACTGCTCGCACGCCAACTCCTGGAAGAAGCACGAGCTGCAGCCGCTCGTGCTGAAGGACGTCGTGCACCAGATCCGCGAGGGAAACCGGTCGATCGTCGGCGTCATGATCGAGAGCTTCATCGAGGAGGGGAACCAGCCCATTCCCGAGGACCGCTCGAAGCTGCGCTACGGCTGCTCGGTGACGGACGCGTGCGTGAGCTGGGGCACCACGGTCGAGATGTTGCGCGCCGCGCACGAGATCCTGAAGGACGCACTCCCGCGTCGCCGCCGCGGCTGACGCGCCGCGAGGCGGCCGCACGGACCGTCCGTCTCGCCGGGGGCTCCCGGGCCCGTGTGACTTGAAGCAAAATTGACCCGGATCAAGTCTGAACCCGGCTCCGCGGAGCCCGACTCAACTCCGCGAACAGCCGGGGGCTCATGACTGCGACGATCCTCATCGTCGATGGCGAGGCCGGCGCGCGCCGGCTGACGGCCGCGCTCGACGGCCACATGGTGACGACCACCTGCGACGCGGCGCATGCGGCGCGCCTCATCGAGCTGGGCGCGTACGACCTGGTGCTGGCCGACCTGGACGTGGCTGGCGGCGGCCTGGCGGTCCTGCGGGCGGCCCGCGCCCACCTGGCGCCGCCGGAGGTGGTGCTGCTCTCGGCGCACCCGGGGGTGCCCGAGGCGCTCGAGGCCATGCGCCAGGGCGCCCACCACTACCTCCCCCGCGACTGCTCCACCGAGGATCTCCTCGCCGCGGTGGACGGCGCGCTCGGGTGCGCCGGGTGCGCCGCGCGACACGCGGCGGCGGGGACGCCCGTGCCCTGCGAGAGGCCGATCGCCGGCGTGCCGTACGTGTCGTTCCGCGCCTTCGTCGACGCCGCGTGCGAGCGCGTCGCCGCCGACTACCTCGTCGCCCTCATGCGCACGTTCCACGGCAACGTGACGTGCGCCGCGCGCCACGCCGGCATGCAGCGGCTCAGCCTGCTGCGCGTCCTCAAGCGCCACGGCATCGCGCCGGCGGCCTTCCGAGCACCGCCGGTCGCGGGCGCGGTGGCGCGGGCCGTGGGCGACGCCGCCGTGGCGCGCGCGCGCTGAGCGCGCTGGCACCCGGGGCACCCCATGAACTCGACCTCGACCAGCGCCGGATCGTCACCAGGGCTCGCGCGCGGGACCTGGATCCCGCACCTGCTGCAGGGCGGAGCCGGCCAGGTCCTCCCGCTGCCGCGCCCCCGCGCCCGCGTGCAGCGCCGGGACGGCGCGGTTCCGCTCCGCGCCTCGCTCGTCGCGGTGGCGCTCGCGATCGCCCTCGCCGCGCTCACCCTCGGCGGCTGACGTCCGGAAGGGAGCGCGCGTCCGGCTGCGGGGCCGCGACGCGCGCGACGGCCGGGCCCTGCGCGGGAGGGCGTGGCCGTCAGCGGTGCACCTCCCCGACCGCGCCGCGAGCCGGGCGCCGGTCGGGGAGGTCCGCCGGGGTCTTCGACGATCAGCCTCGCGCCGGCGGCCGCGGCCCCGCGATCACCTCGGCGAGCAGGTCGGCCGTGTGCCGCACCTCCGTCGCCTCGCCGCCCGCGTCGAGGCCGCCGCGGAGCTGCATCATGCAGCCGGGGCAGTCGGTGGCGACCAGCGGCGCGCCCGTCTTCTCGATGTTCGCGAGCTTCCGCCCGAGCATGGGCGCCGAGATCTCGGGCAGCTTCACCGAGTAGCTCCCGCCCATGCCGCAGCACATGTCGGACTCGAACATCTCGTCGATGGCGTGCCCCGCCTTCACGAGCAGCTCGCGCGGCGCCTTCTGCGCGCGGAGCGTCCGGGTGAGGTGGCACGAGTCGTGGTAGGTGAGCCTCGACAGCTCCTTGCCCTGCGCCAGCGAGAGGCGCCCGGCGTCGACGAGCTCCTTGACCAGGGTGGAGAAGTCGATGGCCTTCGCCGCCACCCGCGCCGCCTTCTCCTCCCAGTCCTTCTCGCCGAGGTCGCGCAGCGTCGCGCCGAACTCGTGCTTCAGCGCCACCGTGCAGGTGGGGCAGGCCGAGACGATCCAGCGCACGTCCTCGCCGAGGAGCGCGTCGAGGTTGTCCTTCGCGTTCTGGCCCGCCACCTCGTAGGCGCCGCTGTAGCGCGCGGGAGCGCCGCAGCAGGTCTGGCCCTCGGGGAAGACCACCTCGACGCCGGCCGCGTTCAGCACCTTCACCACCGACTCGCCCGTCTCCGGGTAGGCGAAGTCGAGGAGGCACCCGGCGTAGAGCGCGGCCCGGTCCTGCCCCCTCGGCTGCTCGATGCGCCGGATGGTGTCGCGCAGCGGCTCCTGGGCGATGGCCGGGAGGCTCCGGCCCTCGGTGAGCTTGCCGAGGAAGAAGGGCAGGTGCCGGATGAAGCCCTTCCTCGCGAACGGTCCCTGCAGGACCGACGCGGTGCGGAGCATGGCGTGGAACAGCCGCCGGCTGTTCACCACCTTGAAGATGGCCTTCTGCAGCCCGGGCTGGCCCTGCTCGACCGCGATGCGCCGCCGGATCTCCAGGATGAGCTCCGGGATGTCGATCATCCCGGGGCAGACGTCCTTGCAGTTGCCGCACTGGATGCAGAGGCCCTGGATCTCGTCGGACGCCTTCAGGGCGTCGAACCACGCGGTGAGGATGGCGCCGATGCCGCCGGTGTAGGTCTTGCCGAAGACGTGCCCGCCCACGATGCGGTAGACCGGGCACACGTTGAGGCACGAGGCGCAGCGGATGCACTGCAGGGCCTGCTTGAACCTCGGGTCCGCCGCCATCTCGGTGCGGCGGTTGTCCATGAGGACGACGTGCAGCTCCTTCGGCGTGCCGTCGGTGTTCGGCGTCGCGCCGGTGATCATCGACACGTAGCTGGTGAGGAGCTGGCCGGTGGCGCTCTTGGGGAGGGCGGTGAGGATGGGCGCGACGTCCTCGAACCGCTCCACCAGCTTCTCCAGCCCCACGATGGCGACGTGGATGCGGGGCAGCGTGGTGACGAGCCGCGCGTTCCCCTCGTTGGTGACGAGGACGAGCGTGCCGGTCTCGGCCACGGCCACGTTCGCCCCCGAGATGCCCATGTCGGCCTCGAGGAACTTCGACCGGAGCTGCTCGCGCGCCACCTTCACCAGCGCCGGGATGTCGGCGGCGAGGCGCTCGTCGACCTCCTTCGAGAAGAGGTCGGCCACCTGCTCCTTCGTCAGGTGGATGGCCGGCATCACCATGTGCGACGGCCGCTGGCCGGCGAGCTGGATGATCCACTCGCCCAGGTCGGTCTCCTTCACCGACAGACCGGCCTCCTCCAGCGCCCTGTTGAGGTGGATCTCCTCCGAGGCCATCGACTTCGACTTCACCACGCTGCGGACGCCCTTCTCGCGGGCGAGCGCCAGGACGTAATCCTTCACCGCCTGGGGCGAGCCGGCGCGGAACACCTTCGCGCCGCGCGCCTCGGCGCTCCTGGTGAAGAGCGCCGCCAGCTCCTCGAGCCGGCCGGCGGCGTCGCCCTTCACCGCGGCGATGCGCGCACGCAGCGCCTCGAAGTCGTAGCCCTCGTACGCCTTGGCGCGCGAGATGCGGTACGCCTCGGAGAACCGCCCGAGCGCTCCGGCCAGGTTCGGGCTCGCCAGCGCCTCGGCGATCTGCGCCTTGAACTCCTTCTCCATGGCCATGGCTATGCCCTCCCCGCCGGCGGATCCCAGACCACGATGACCAGCCGCGCCGGCCCGTGGACGCCGATGGTGAGCACGCGCTCGATGTCCGCGGTGCGCGACGGCCCGGTGACGAGCGCCAGGTAGCCGGTCTCGGCCGGCGAGAGTTTCCCGAAGAGCGCCGGCAGGTCGGGCACGATCCGCGCGCTCGGGACGAGCGCCACGTGCAGCGGGGGCAGCATGGACACGAGCCGGCCGGCGACGCCGTCGGCGGCCGAGGCGAGCGTGCCGGTGTTGGCCACCATCCAGTCCATCTCGGAGACTCCGACCCTGGCGCTCGCCGCCAGCTCGCGGGTCACGTCGAAGCGCAGCCCGGGAGCCCGCGCCGCCAGCGCCCCGCGCTCCTCCCCGGCGAGCACGGGCCCCTCGGCCCAGAGCGCGTGCGCACCCGGCGCCTGCGAGACGCCCTCCCGCCCCAGCAGCGCCACCACGAAGTCGACCGCCTCGGCGCGGCCGGCGACGCGATGCACCTCGGCGCTCACGGCCTGGGCCTTCGCCCGGAACGTCTCGAACATGCGCGACCCCCTCCTCGACGGACCGTCGCATGAGAGCAT
>DASTGH010000110.1:0-3144 GCA_035719345.1 Anaeromyxobacteraceae bacterium | reverse complement strand
GAGCGCGTCGTTTCCATCGACGAGTTCTTCCAGGGGCTCTACGCCACCGCGCTCGCGCCCGACGAGATCCTCACCGAGATCCGCGTCCCCGCGCCCCCGCCCCGGAGCGGCGGCGCCTACGCCAAGCTCGAGCGCAAGGTGGGCGACTTCGCCACCGCCGCGGCGGCGGCGCAGCTCTCGCTCTCCCCCTCGGGCACGGTGGAGCGGGTCCGCATCGCGCTCACGAACATGGGCCCGAGGCCGGTGCGCGCCGACGCCGCCGAGGCGCGCCTCACCGGCCGGGCGCCGGATGCCGCGGCGCTGGCCGAGGCGTCCCGGCTGGCGGCGCAGGCGGCGAGCCCCAAGGCCGATCGGCGCGGCGACGTCGAGTACAAGCGCGAGATGGCGCGGGTCATGACCCGGCGGGCCCTCGAGGCCGCGCTGGCGCGGGCAGGAGGGCGCTGACATGGCGAAGCACGCGATCAAGCTGACGGTGAACGGGACGGTCCGCACGGCCGAGGTCGAGTCGCGCCTGCTGCTCGTCCACCTCCTCCGCGACGTGCTGCGGCTCACCGGGACGCACATCGGCTGCGACACCACCCACTGCGGCGCCTGCACCGTGCTCATCGACGGCGAGCCGGTGAAGTCGTGCACGGTGCTGGCGGTGCAGGCGGACGGCCACGAGCTGACCACGGTCGAGGGGCTGGAGCAGGGCGGCAAGCTGCACCCGGTCCAGGAGGGCTTCACCCAGCAGCACGCGCTCCAGTGCGGCTACTGCACGCCGGGGATGATGATGACGGGCGTCGCGCTGCTGCGGAGGAACCCGAGGCCCAGCGAGGCCGAGATCCGGGAGGCCATCTCCGGGAACCTCTGCCGCTGCACCGGTTACGTGAACATCGTCCGCGCGCTGCAGTACGCCGCGGAGCACCCGTCGAAGGAGGCGTGAGCCATGGATCCCGTCGAGACGAAGACCGACGCGAAGATCTGCGGCATGGGCCACTCCATGAAGCGCAAGGAGGACCCGCGCTTCATCCGCGGCCAGGGGCGGTACGTCGACGACATCCAGCTCCCCGGGATGGTCTTCATGGACATCGTGCGGAGCCCGTACGGCCACGCGCGCATCGTCAAGATCGACCCGAGCCGGGCGCTGGCCGTGCCGGGCGTCCTCGCCGTCATCACCGGCGAGACGCTGGCAAAGTTCAACCTGCACTGGATGCCGACGCTCTCGGCGGACACGCAGATGGTGCTGCCCACCGACGAGGTCATGTACCAGGCGCAGGAGGTGGCGGCCGTCATCGCCACCGATCGCTACGCCGCGGCCGACGGCGTCGAGGCCGTCGAGGTCGAGTACGAGCCGCTACCGGTGATGGTCGATCCCAGGAAGTCGCTCGCGCCCGGCGCGCCCGTCCTGCGCAAGGACAAGAAGGACAAGCAGGACAACCTCGCCTTCCACTGGGAGGCGGGCGACCGCGCCGAGACGGAGAAGGCCTTCCAGACGGCCGAGGTGGTGGTGAGCACGGACCTCTACGTGCCGCGCATCCACGTCGCCTCGATCGAGACCTGCGGCTGCATCGCGGACTTCAGCCCGGCCGAGGGAAAGCTCACCGTCTACATGACGACGCAGGCGCCGCACGCGGTGCGCACCGTGTTCGCGCTGGTCGCCGGGCACGTCGGGCTCTCCGAGGAGAAGATCCGGATCGTCTCGCCCGACATCGGCGGCGGCTTCGGCGGCAAGGTCCCCGTCTACCCCGGCTACGTCATTGCCGTCGCCGCCTCGGTGGTCCTCGGCAAGCCGGTGAAGTGGATCGAGGACCGGATGGAGAACCTGCAGGCCGACTCCTTCGCCCGCGACTACTGGATGAAGGCGGAGCTGGCGGCGAAGCGCGACGGCACCATGCAGGCGCTCCGCATCACGACGGTGGCCGACCACGGCTACACGAACGCCTCCGCCAACCCCTCCAAGTTCCCGGCCGGCCTCTTCTCCATCTGCACCGGGTCGTACGACCTGAAGCAGGCGTTCTGCGAGATGGACGCGGCCTACACGCACAAGCCGCCCGGAGGCGTCGCCTACCGCTGCTCGTTCCGGGTGACCGAGGCGGTGCACGCGGTCGAGCGCGTCACCGACGTGCTCGCCCAGGAGCTGAAGATGGATCCGGCCCAGCTCCGGATGAAGAACTTCATCCGCAAGGAGCAGTTTCCCTACCGCTCCATCCTCGGCTGGACCTACGACTCGGGCGACTACGCCCGGGCGCTGAAGCTGGCCATGGACACGGTCGGCTACGACGCGCTCCGCAAGGAGCAGGCGGAGAAGCGCGCCCGCGGCGAGCTCATGGGCATCGGCATCTGCTCCTTCACCGAGATCGTCGGCGCCGGGCCGGCCAAGGACTTCGACATCCTCGGCCTGAAGATGTTCGATTCGGCCGAGATCCGGGTCCACCCCACCGGCAAGGCCATCGCCCGCTTCGGGACGAAGTCGCAGGGGCAGGGGCACGAGACGACGTACGCCCAGATCGTGGCGGAGGAGCTGGGCATCCCCGCCTCCCAGGTGCAGGTGGAGGAGGGCGACACCGACACCGCGCCCTACGGCCTCGGCACCTACGCCAGCCGCTCGACGCCGACGGCCGGCGCGGCCGGCGCCATGGCCGCACGCAAGATCCGCGACAAGGCGCGCAAGATCGCGGCGCACCTGCTCGAGGTCTCGGAGGACGACCTGGTGTGGGAGCCGGGCAAGTTCTCGGTGAAGGGCGCTCCGCAGCGCGCGAAGACCATCCAGGAGCTCGCCTTCGCCGCGTACACGGCGGTGCTGCCCAAGGGGATGGAGGCGGGCATGGAGGCCGTCTCCTACTACGACCCGCCGAACCTCACCTTCCCGTTCGGCTCGTACATCTGCGTCGTCGACATCGACCGCGGGACCGGGATGGTGAAGGTGCGCCGCTTCCTGGCGGTGGACGACTGCGGCAACGTCATCAATCCGATGATCGTAGAGGGGCAGATCCACGGCGGCCTGACGCAGGGCCTGGCGCCGGCGCTCTTCGAGGAGATGAACTACGACGAGGACGGCAACAACCTGAACGGCAGCTTCATGGACTACCTCGTGCCGACGGCGATGGAGACGCCGCGCTGGGAGACGGCCCGCACAGTGACGCCGTGTCCGCACCACCCGCT
>DASTGH010000109.1:0-3865 GCA_035719345.1 Anaeromyxobacteraceae bacterium | reverse complement strand
GCGCGTGGGGTAGGCGCCCACGTGCACGGTGCGGCCGCGCACGATGACCTCGCAGCCCCTGGGCCCGTGGGTGAAGGCGACGATCCGCACGTGGCGCGCGAGCCGGCCGACGAGGTCGCCCTGGCCCTTCACGTCGTCCTCCCCCAGGACCGCGGCGTCCACCCCGGCGAGCTCCTCCGCCGAGGGCTCCCACGGCGGCTGGAACACCGTCCCGTCCGGCATGAGGCGGCGGACCCAGCCCTGGACGCCGAGCCCGACGAAGCGGGTGCGCACCGCCCGGCGGTAGGCGAGGATGTCCACCTCCGCCAGGATCGGCGCGAGGTGGAGCACGTCCGCTTCCCGCCAGCCGGCGGGGAGGTGGGCGGGATCGAGCCGCGGCGCCGCCGCCATGACGCGCTGGTCGCGGACACCGTCCGGGCGGTAGCTGTTGTGGAAGGTCGTCGTGCACGGCGCGGGCGCGAGCGCCATCTCGGCCGCGCCCAGCGCCTCGCGCGGGAACTCCGGGCCGGCGGCGCTGGCCACGCGCACGCGCGCCCCCAGCCCCGCGTACGCCTGGCCGGCGTAGTAGGCGCAGCCGCCGGGCGTGAACCCATCCCCCCGCCGGTCGAGGGTCACGTGGCCGACGAGGAGCACGGTGGCGGGTTCGGGGGCGAGCACGGCGCGGCAGGATAGCAGCGGTCGGCGCCGGCGCGAGCGGTTCCGGTACGATGCCCGGGATGCGCCTGCGCCTGGCCCTCGCCGCCGCGCTGCCCGCGCTGGCCGTGCTCGCCGCCGTGGCGCTCGTCGGCGACCGGCTGGCGCGGCGCGCGCTCGAGGACGAGCTGGGCGCGCGGCTCGTGGCGGTGGCCCAGGCGGCGGCGGCCGGGCTCTCGGCGGAGCGGGTGGCGGCGCTCGGCCCGGGCGACGAGACCACCCGCACCTACGGGCACGTGCGCGCCCGGCTGGAGGGGCTGGCCCGCGCCACGGACACGCGGCTGCTCGTGGCGCGGCTCGACCGCACCGCGGTGGCCGATTCGGAGGGGGCGCGCCGCATCGGCCAGCCGGTCGCCGCGCTGGAGCGGGACCGCCTCGAGCTGTCGGAGGCGGCGCGCGGGCGCGCGCTCCCGAGCGCCGCGCTCTTCCGCGGGGCGGACGGCGAGCTGTACAAGACGGGCTACGCGCCGCTCGCCGACGCCTCGGGCCACGTGGTGGCGGTGGTGGCGGCGGACGGCACGGCGAGGTCGTTCGCGGTGCTGCGCCGCTTCCGCGCGCTCCTCCTCGGGCTGGCGGCGTTCGCCAGCCTGGTGGGGGCGGCCGCGGCGGCGGCGGCGGCCCTCTCCGTCACCCGGCCGCTCGCGTCGCTGGCCGGGGCCGCGCGCCGCATCGGCGCCGGCGACCTCGACACGCCGCTCGCGCCGGCGCGCGGCGCGGGCGAGGTGGAGACGCTCCGCGCCACGCTCGACGAGATGCGGGAGGCGCTGCGCCGCCGCGACCGCGAGCGCGAGGCGCTGCTCGGCGGGATCGCCCACGAGGTGCGCAACCCCCTCGGCGCGATGGCGCTCTTCGCCGGCGCGCTCGCCGACGACGTGCGGGGCCGGCCGGAGGCGGCGCTGGTGGCGCGCCTCCGCGGCGAGCTCGACGGGCTCTCCCGCCTCGTCGACGACTTCCTGGAGTGGGCGCGGGCCCGCCCGCTGGCGCCGGAGGACGTGGAGGGCGGCGCGCTGGCGGCGGAGCTCGCCGACCTGGCGCTCCCGTGGGCGCAGGAGGGCGGCGTGGCGCTGGCGCCCTCGGGCGCCGGCCGCTTCGCCGCGGACCGCGCCGCGCTCCGCCGGGCCGGCCTCAACCTCGTGCGCAACGCCGTCGAGGCGTCGCCGCCCGGGGCCACCGTGGAGATCGCGGTGGCGGTGGAGGGCGCGACGGTGGCGCTGGAGGTGCGCGACCGCGGCGCGGGGCTCGCGGCCGAGGCGCGCGAGCGGCTCTTCGAGCCGTTCTTCACGACCAAGGAGCGCGGCACCGGTCTCGGCCTGGCGCTGGCGCGCCGCGTGGCGGAGGCGCACGGCGGCTCGCTGGCGCTGGCGGCCCGGGAGGGGGGCGGCACCGTCGCGCGCCTGTCGGTGCCGTCGCGCGGCGCGCCCGCGGTTCCGGCATAGGATCGCGCACCATGGCACGCATCCTCGTGGCCGACGACAGCGACGCGGTGCGGGACGGGATGGTGCTCACGCTGACGCGCCAGGGGCACGAGGTGCAGGGCGTGAAGGGCGGCGCCGAGGCCGTGGCGGCCCACGCCCGCCGCCGCTTCGACGTGGTCGTCACCGACCTCCGCATGATCCCCGTCGACGGGCTGCAGGTCGTGAGGCGGCTGCGCGAGGCGGACCCCGAGGCGACGGTGGTGGTGGTGACCGCGCACGGCAGCATGGCGGCGGCGGTGGAGGCGATGCGCGCCGGCGCGGTCGACTTCCTGGAGAAGCCGTTCCCGCCGGAGCTGCTCGGGGCACGGGTGGAGAAGGCGGCCGAGATCGCGCGCGAGCGGCGGCGCGCCCGCGACGACCACGCGCTCGCCGCCGCGCTCGACGAGGACCGCGCGCGCGAGGCGGGGGCGGAGCTGGTGGGCGAGTCCGAGCCCATGCGCCGGCTGCGCGAGCTGGTGCGCAAGGCGGCCCCCAGCGACGCGACCGTGCTCGTGCTGGGCGAGTCGGGCACGGGCAAGGAGCTCGTGGCGCGCGCGCTCCACGGTCAGGGCCGGCGGCGCGAGAGGCCGTTCGTGGCGGTCTCCTGCGCCGCGCTGCCGGAGGGGCTTCTGGAGAGCGAGCTGTTCGGCCACGAGCGCGGCGCCTTCACCGGCGCCGTCCGGCGCAAGATCGGCCGCTTCGAGCTGGCGCACGGCGGCACCCTCTTCCTCGACGAGGTGGGCGAGCTCGCCCCGAGCCTCCAGGTGAAGCTCCTGCGCGTCCTCCAGGAGCGGCGCTTCGAGCGGGTGGGTGGGGAGGAGACGCTGGAGGTCGACGTCCGCGTCGTCTCCGCCACGAACCGCGACCTGCAGGCGCGCGTCGCCGAGGGCGCCTTCCGCGAGGACCTCTACTACCGGCTCGCCATCGTGCCGCTGACGGTGCCGCCGCTGCGCGCGCGGCCCGACGACGTCGCCGCGCTCGCCGCGCACTTCCTCGCCAAGCACGCACCGCGCATCGGGCGGCGCGTCGAGGGCTTCGAGCCGGAGGCGCTGGCGCACCTCCGGCGCCACGCCTGGCCCGGCAACGTGCGGGAGCTGGAGAACGTGGTGCAGCAGGCGATGGTGTTCTGCGAGGGGGTCCGCGTGCGCGCCGAGGACCTGCCCGCGGCCGTGCGCCAGGCGACCGTCGCGGTGCTGCCCGTGCCGGCCGGCGACCGGAGCCTCACCGAGATCCTGGAGGACCTCGAGGCCCAGCTCGTCGGCGCCGCCTACGCGAAGGCGGGTGGGGTGAAGGCCGAGGCGGCCCGGCTCCTCGGCATCAAGCCGAGCGCGCTCTACTACAAGCTGGAGAAGTACGGGATCGCGCCCCCGGGAGCGCCGGAGCCGGACCGCTGATGACGTCCGGCCGTCGGCGCGCGACCCTCGGATTTCCGAGGCTCCCCTGCGCCCCGGGCGCGGCCGGGGGGGCAGGGCGGCCCGGAGATCGCGCGCTTCCGGAGGCGGGAGGCGGGCACGCCGCTTGCTCGGGAAGGAGGGCCATGGGTCTCCCCTGGCGCACGGTGGCGGCCGTCGGCGCGCTCGTCGCCGCGCTCGCCGCCGTGCAAGCGCGCGGGGACGACGAGGTCGCGCGGCGCGCGGCCGCCGCGGAGCTGTCGGCGCTCGCGCCCCGCATCGAGGCGCCGAAGCGCGAGGGGGCGGGTCAGCCGCCCTCGCCCGAGC
>DASTGH010000108.1:0-2811 GCA_035719345.1 Anaeromyxobacteraceae bacterium | reverse complement strand
GATGTGGGCGCAAGCGCCGCGCTCGCCTCGGCTGCCGCGATCGCGCCCAGGCCTTGATTTCACGGCGTGACGCGTCGCTCCATCGTCCGGCGGAGGGACGGGCCGGCGCGCGGCGATCAGCCCCATCACGTACCCGTTTCGTGGTTGATGCAAACCGCGGAATGGGGCTTATGATGGAGTCGTAGTCGGCAGTGAACTGGAACCAGGAGGCGACACATAGCGGAGCCGTCGCAGAACGACATGCCTGGGAAGTTTGGCCCGGCCTAGCCGGGAATTGCGCCCGAGCAATCGGTCGCCCAGTTCGAGATACGATAGAAGAAAAGGCCCGCGCGGTAGCGGGCCTTTCTTTTTTCGCGCGATCGGCCGGCGGACCCCCGACGGTGTCAGGAGCGAGGCCGGGGTGGCCTGGTATCGTGCCTCCACTCACCTGGAGGCGCGTCATGGCCCTTCTCTCCGCGGTGGAGTCTCCCGACTGCTGGCGGCTCATCGGCGAGGACGACCTCGCCACCCCGCCGTCCGTGTCTCGCGTGCTCAGCGCCGTCGGCACGCGCGACGAGTGGCGACGGGCCGGGTTCCCGGTCCTCTTCGGAGACGACGGCTCCGTGCGCCACGTGGTGCGCGGCGGCCGCGTCTACAGGTTCGAACCCGTCGATCGGACGCTGCTCGCGTCGGCGCGGCATCCGGAGCCGCGCGCCGGCTAGCGCCCGGTGAGCGCAGCCGGCCGCGCGGTCGCGGTCACAGCCCGAGCAGGTCGCCCGGCGAGACGTCGCGGGCGCGCGCGAAGCCGGCGACGAGCCGGCCCTCGCGGATCCGGAGCGCGTACAGCGCGAAGTCCGGCAGGGTGAAGGTCTGCTCCGCGCCCGGGAAGCGCGCGAGGTAACGCGCCCGCGCCTCCGCCTCGTCGTCACCCGCGAGCGGCGCGACCGAGCCGAGGAACGTGACGCGCGGGAGCTGCAGCGGGTCCGCGCCGGGCGCCTCGGGCGCGTGCACGAGCGCGGAGAAGGGCGCGCCGGCGAGGAGCCCACGCGTGTGGCGGGCGAGCCGCGACGCGTGCACGAGCAGCGCCTGCCGATCGGCGGCGACCGCAAACGGAAGGAGGCCGACGTACGGCGCGCCCTCCACCAGGACGCCGAGCGCGGCGACGCGCGGCACCTCCAGGAGCTCGCGCAGGAGCGCGGCGTCGGCGGCGTTCACCGCGCGCGCCTCCCCGCGCGGAGCGCCGGCGGCGGCGAGCCCGCAGCGGGAGCGGATTGCATTCCGCGCACCACCTCCCGAAATTCCAGGAGGAGGGCACATCTGCTCGCGAACGTCTCCATCGCCGACCAACGTGCCGGGCGCCCCCGGTGGCGGCGACCGTCCTCCGGGGCTACATCCCGTCGGGGCGGTGCGCGGTTCGGTCGCACGGCTGAACTCATGGCCAGGGGATGACGAGGCCCGGCATGCGGCTCTTCGGCGACGACGACGCGCTCGGCTTCACCAGGGTCGTGCGCGACCAGGCGCTCGCCGAGGCGAAGCTGCCCGCCGAGACGCGGCGCGTGAAGGCAGGCCGTGCGCGCGGGTGGCTCTACCCCGTGGCGAGCGAGCAGGGCGACGCGTTCCAGCTCTTCGCCTGGTTCGACGGCGACGTCTACCAGGTGAAGGTCGTGCGCCCGGAGCTGGACGGCGCGCACGTCGACCTGCACGCCTGCCACCTCTTCTCGGACGGGCGCATCTGCTTCGGGACGGCGGACGGCGGGGGCCTGCCGACGCTGGAGGCGGCGTACGCGAAGAGCGTGCTCTGGTGCAACGGCTTCAGCGCCTTCCGGCGCGAGGGCCGGTTTCCTTTCTAGCCGCCTCGGGCGGCGTCGGAGGCGGTGATGTCCCAGCTCGATCTCGACAGGCTCCGCGCGGTGGTGCTGGAGGGCCGGCGCGGCAAGGACGAGCCGGCTCCCGCGGCGCGGCGTCGCGTCTTCGTGACGCCGGGCGGCCGCGTGGTGATCGAGGAGGACCTGCCCGAGGGCGAGGAGCGGTCGCTCTCCGAGGTGCACCCGGCGGTCTTCGCCTAGCACGTGCACGTCCTCGACGGCGTCCTCGGGGCGCTGGAGGCGGAGATCGCGGCGCACCCGCCGGAGCGCGGGGGAGCGCTGCTCGGGCCGCGCGGGCGGCCGCTCGTCACGGAGCTCGTGCCGGACCCGGAGGCGGTGTCGCGCGCCGCGACGTGGACGCCGTCGCGCGCGCTCGACGCGCGCGTGAAGGACCGCGAGCGCGAGGGCCACGTCGAGCTGAAGGGGCTCGTCCACTCGCACCCGCCCGGCCTCGACGCGCCGTCGGCGCAGGACGCGCGCGAGCTGGCCGAGGGGCTGGCGAGGAACGGGCACATGGCGTCGTACCTGGCGCCGGTGGTGACGCGCGGACCGGTGGAGGACCCGCTGCTCGCGCACGAGCTGCCGCTCGTGGCCGGCAAGGTGTCGTTCTACGCGGCGTGGCGCGCGCGCGGCGGCGGCGCCGAGGTGAGGCCGGAGCCGGTGCGGGTGGTGCCGCTCTGCGGCGACCTGGCGCGCGCGGCCGCGGCGATGGGCGGCGGTGCGAGCGAGGTGCGGGTGGCGGAGGTGGAGGGCGGGCCGGTGCTGGCGGGGCGGATCGCGCTCGCCGGGCTGGAGCTGCTGGTGCTCACCGGCGAGCACCACCCGGCGCTTCCGCCTGCGGTGCTGGCGACGCCCGACGGCGGCCCGACGGCGCAGCTCGAGGTGAGCTGGGATCTCTCGCTTCCCGGCCCGGACCGGCTCGTCGCGGCGCTGCGCGGCGCGCTGCCGGAGCGGTTCCCCGAGGCGG
>DASTGH010000107.1:0-3283 GCA_035719345.1 Anaeromyxobacteraceae bacterium | reverse complement strand
GCCAGCGCGGGCGCCACCTCGGCGAGCGGCGCGGGCGCGGCCGCCTGGTGCGGGCCGCAGCGGACGAGGTGCCAGCCCATGCGGCTCTCCACCGGGCCCACCACCGCGCCGGGCGCGGCGTCGCGGATGGCGGCCGCGAAGGTGGCGTCGGGCGGTCCGCCCCGCAGGAACTCCTCGATGCGGTCGTCGTGGACGTCGCCGAGGAGCCCGCCCGCCTCGGCGCTCGCGCGATCGAGGCTGGCGCTGCGTGCCACCGCCTCGAAGGCCTCCCCGCGGGAGATCCGCTTGGCGGCCGCCTCGGCGTCGCCGCGCGTCTTCGCGAGCACGTGCGCACAGGTCCGGTGGCCCGGACGCATGAGGCTCGCCCGCCGCTCCGCGTAGAGCGCCTCCACCTCGGGCGCCGACGGCGCCGGGGGCGAGGCGCGGAGCCGCCGCGCGTACTCCAGCGCGATGTTCCAGGACTCGACGTCGCGGAAGGCGGCGGCGAGCGCGGGATCCTTGTCGGCGCCGCGCTTCACGGCCTCCTCCTCGGCCAGGAGCCGGTCGACCTCGGCCCACGTCAGCTCCAGCTTCACGCCCGTCCCGGAGAAGTGGGAGCCCGCCTGGCCGCCGGCGAGCTTGCGCACGCCAGGGAGGACCTGGCCGTACGTCACCTTGCGCGCGCCGACCTGGGCGACGACGTGCGCCTCCTCCTCGCGCGTGGCGTCGAGCCGGGTGCCGGTGCCGCGGAGGAACGCCTCGTCGATCTTCACGCCCGAGCGTGCCCGCAGCTGCGAGAGGAAGTGCTTCCGGCCCTGCTTCCGGTACTCGGCCTTGGCCCGCTCGCGCAGCGCGCCGCGCTGCGCCTGGTACTCGGCCTCGGTCGCGACCGTCCGCTCCAGCACCTCGACCGCCGCCCAGCCCATGCGCAGCGCCACGGGGCCGACCACCGTGTGGAGGGGAGCGCCGAACGCGATCTCGGCGAAGGCCGGATCGAGCTGGAGACGGTTCTGCAGGCCCTGGTCGCCGGCCTTCTCCCTGGAGCGCGGATCGAGCGAGCTCCTCGCCTCGGTGGCCCAGGTCGCGCCCTTCTTCAGGCGCTCGACCACCGCCTGCGCCGCCTCGCGCGACGCGACCACCACCGCGCGCGTGCGGACGCTGTCGGCGCTGCCGTGGAACATCTCCCGGAGCTGCGCCTCGTCGGGCTCGAGCTTCGCGAACTCCGCGTCGAGGAAGCGCTCGGCGGCGAGCGCGCGCCGCTCGGCATCGATGGCGGCGAGGACCGCCGGGTCGCGCGCCAGGCCCTGCTTGCGCGCGTCCGCCTCGAGGAGCGCGTCCTCGACGAGCCGGTCCACCGTCTCCGAGGCGGAGGCGGAGAACCCCTGGCGGCGCACGCGCTCCTGGCGCGCCGACACCGCCGAGGCGGTGATCGGCCGGCCGTCGACCGTCGCCACGGTGGGATCGGGGGCGCCCGCCGCCAGCGCGAGGACGAGGAGGGGGAGGGTGGGCATCGGAGGCTCTCGTGGTTCAGCGAAGGGGAGCGGCGGGCGCGACCGGCGCGCCGGCCGAGCCGGGGTCGCCGCCGCCGCCGCCCGCGCCGCCGGCGCTGCCGGTCTGGGCCGGCTTGGGCGGGTAGGCGCGGTGGATGACGTTCTTGGCCATGGGGTTCCGGCCGGTCCGGTCGCCGTGGCAGCCGTCGCACGACTCCATGGGCCCGTTGCCGCTGTAGAACATCCGCGGCGAGTCGGAGCCGTGCGGGTTGTGGCAGCTCGCGCACGAGAACTCGCGGTCGGGGCGGCGCGGGTCGAGCAGGCCCGAGACCACGTGCCCGCCGCGGCTGGAGCGGACCGCCGTGACGTGCTGCCCGTCCGGCTGGCGCGCGTGGCACGAGACGCACAGCTCGTTCGTCTTCTTGCCGAGGAGGAAGCGGTTCCCGGCGCCGTGCGGATCGTGGCAGCCGGTGCAGCCGTAGCGCTCGAGCGCCGCGTGCTTCACCTTGCCGGTGTCGACCGGCCGGTGGCAGGCGTAGCAGGCCTGCTTGCCGTCGCCCTTCGTCAGCACCCAGCGGTTCTGGGCGCCGTGCGGCCCGTGGCAGGCGTCGCACTTGCCCTCGGCGGCGGGCTTGTGCATCACCGGGCGGCCGGTGAGGTCGTCCTGGTGGCAGGTGAAGCAGGTCTCCCGGGTGGTCGCCTTGGCGGCGAGCTTCGGGTAGTCGGAGGAGTGCGGCAGGTGGCAGACGGCGCAGTCGCCGAGCCGGACGGCGCCATGGGTGTAACGCTGGCCGTCCTTCCGGCTGTGGCAGCCGTAGCAGAGGTCGACCGGCGCCTTCTTGAGCAGCCGCGGGTTGTCGCCCGAGTGGCCGGCGTCGTGGCACTCGGTGCACTCGCCCTCCTTCACCGCCTTGTGGACCACCTTGCGGGAGAGGTCGACGCGCATCGCCTCGGAGACGCCACCGCTCGCGTCGGCCTTGGAGTCGTGGCACTTGAGGCACACGGCGCGCGAGGTGCCGAGCACCAGGTTCGGCTTGTCCGAGCCGTGCGGCTCGTGGCACTCGAGGCAGCGCCCCTCGGCCACCGGCGCGTGCTTCACGGAGCGGGTGAGGAGCGGCTCGGTCTCGTGGCACGACAGGCAGAGCTGCTCGCGCGGCCGCTTGGCGAGCGCGGGCAGGTTGGAGGAGTGCGCGTCGTGGCACTCCAGGCATTCGCCCTGGCGCACCGCGGTGTGCACGACCTTGGTCGTGTCCTTGCGCTTGTGGCAGCCGTAGCAGAGCTCCGGCTGCTCCTTCTTGAGGAGCGCCTCCCGCGCGCCGCCGTGGCCGGCGTCGTGGCAGTCCTGGCACTCGCTCTTCTCCAGCGCGGCGTGGACGAACTTCTTGGTGAGCTCGATGCGCTTCGTCACCTCGCGCGCGCCGGAGCGCTTGTCGTGGCAGGAGAGGCAGAGCTTCTTGCCCGACGCCCGCATGAGCTTCGGCTGGTCCGCGGCGTGCGCGTCGTGGCAGTCGACGCAGCGCCCGTTGAAGGCGTGCTTCACCTTGAAGGGCGCGGAGACCTTCTTCTCGTCGTGGCAGCCGGCGCAGAGCTCGCCCTGGGGCTTCGTCAGCGCCCAGGCCGAGGCCGAGGCCGACTTGCAGCGGCCGACGCGCTGGGTCGGCTTGTGGCAGGCGGAGCACTTCACCTTCTCCAGCGCGGCGTGGACCACCTTCCGCTTCACGAGCGCGGTGTGGCAGTCGGCGCAGGTCGCGTCGTCCACCGGGGAGGGCGCGGCGGGCGCGAGCGGGTTCACGGCCGGCGCGGGCGCTGCGGCG
>DASTGH010000106.1:0-2948 GCA_035719345.1 Anaeromyxobacteraceae bacterium | reverse complement strand
GCTCGAGCTGCGGGGTGACCGCCAGGAGCCGGGCAGGAACGCCGGGCGCGGCCCCGCCGCGCGCCAGCTCGTGCAGCACCGCCGCGCCCGCGTGGTCGGCGCGCTCGAGCCCGCTCGCGTCGATCTCGAAGGCGCGCGGGCGCGGGTCCCCGGCGGCGCGCGCGGCGAGGGCGGCGCGCAGCGATGGCGCCGAGACCACGTCGAGGGTGCCCCGGAGCACGACGCGCGCGCCCGACCCGGGCTCGTCTCGCACGTCGAGGTGGAGGGTCGAGGTCGAGCGCACGGTGGCCGCCCAGGCGTTGAGTTGGCCACGTCCGCAGCCGGCAGCAAACGCCGGGCGCCCGGCGGGATGGCCGTGCGAGGAGCGAATCCTTGCCCTCTCCCCATCCCTCCCCCGCCCGGAGCGGGGGAGGGGGACCGAGGCCCGCAGCCGCGACCCCGTCCTCGACCGTCGTCCTCCAACCCCCGACCCCGACCCGGCTGCGCCCTCGA
Organism: Anaeromyxobacteraceae bacterium; assembly: GCA_035719345.1. Classification (GTDB taxonomy): domain Bacteria; phylum Myxococcota; class Myxococcia; order Myxococcales; family Anaeromyxobacteraceae; genus Anaeromyxobacter_A. The sequence goes on along the minus strand of DASTGH010000106.1, from coordinate 2,456 downwards.
CTGCGCGCTCGACTGCGCCCCGAGTTCTCGGAGGTCGGCGGCTGATCCCCCTCCCCCGGCCCGAGCCGGGGGAGGGTCGGGGAGAGGGCGGGATCCCACGGCTGTGCGCCCGCCGCGCGCGTCCCCCGACCCCGGGACTGCTCGCCATCCGGGCGGGCACCCACCGTACGAGCGTGCTCACCCGGCTCGCTCTCCTCGTCCTCGCTGCGCTCGCCTCCACCGCCTCCGCCGCCACGCCGCCGTGGGAGCGGGACAACCCCGCGATCCCGTTCGCGAAGCCGCCGCTGGGGATGGAGGTCGACTGGTCCGAGTCGAAGGTCCGCCTCACGCCGGAGAAGGTCCGCCTCGGGCGCTGGCTGTTCTACGATCCCCGACTGTCCGCGGACGGGACGGTGTCCTGCGCGAGCTGCCACCGGCCCGAGCACGCGTTCTCCGAGCCGACGCCGACCTCGACCGGCATTCGCGGGCAGAAGGGCGCCCGCAAGGCGCCGTCGATCGTGAACGTCGCCTTCGCGACGCTCGATCACTACTTCTGGGACGGCCGCGCCTCGTCGCTGGCGGAGCAGGCCAAGGGTCCCATCGCCAACCCCGTCGAGATGGGCACGACCCACGCCGCGGTGGTGGCGACGCTCACCGGGATCGCCGGCTACCGCGCCGCCTTCGCCGCCGTTTACGGCGACGGGCCGATCGACATCGACCGGGTGGCGGACGCGATCGCCGCCTACGAGACGACGCGCCTGTCCGGCGGATCGGCCTACGATCGCTGGGTGGCGGGAGACCAGGGCGCGCTCTCGGAGAAGGCGCTCGCCGGGCGCGAGATCTTCTTCGGTCGCGGCCAGTGCTCGGAGTGCCACTCCGGCCGGAACTTCAGCGACGGCCGCTTCCACGTGGTCGGGGTCGGCTGGACCGCGCCGCCGGAGGGGAGCGCCGCACCGGGCAGCTTCGCCGATCCGGGGCGCTTCGCGGTGACGAAGGATCCCGCCGATCTGGGTGCGTTCAAGACGCCGGGGCTGCGCGACGTCTCGAAGCACGCGCCGTACATGCACGACGGCTCCGCCAGGAACCTGGAGGACGCGGTCCGCGTCTACGTCCACCGGCCGGACGCCCCGAACCTCGCGCGCCAGGTCGCCGGCGCCGACCTGAACTGCAACGACGTGGCGCCGGTTGCGGCGTTCCTGCGCGCCCTCGACGGGACCGGCTACGAGGACCAGCCTCCGGCGAGCTTCCCCCGCTGATAGAATCGCGGCGTGCCGCGCCGGACCGTCCTCGCACTTCCGCTCGCGATCGCGGCCCTGGCCGGCTGCCGGCGCGAGGCGGTGCGCCCGGTCGACGTCGAGCCGGCGTGGGAGCGGGAGAGCCCGGTCCGGCCACTCCCGGAGCGGCCGCTGGGGATGGAGGTCGACTTCGGCGCCGCGCGCGGCGTCGAGGTGACGCCGGAGAAGGTCCGCCTCGGGCGCTGGCTGTTCTTCGACGCGCGGCTCTCCGCCGACGGCACCGTCTCCTGCGGCACCTGCCACCGCCCGGCGCTCGCCTTCTCCGAGGACACCGCCCGCTCGACCGGCATCCGCGGCCAGCAGGGCACGCGCAAGTCGCCGCCCATCGTCAACGCCGCGTTCAGCGTCTTCGGCGATCTGTTCTGGGACGGCCGCGCGGCGTCGCTGCAGGAGCAGGTGAAGGGGCCCATCGCCAACCCGGTGGAGATGGGCAACACGCACGAGGGCGCCGCCCGCACCGTCGCCGGCATCGCCGGCTACCGCAAGGCGTTCCGCGAGGCGTACGCCGACGAGCGGATCGACATCGACCGCATCGCCGACGCCATCGCGGCCTACGAGGCGACGCGGCTCTCCGGCGGGTCGGCCTGGGACCGATTCACCGCAGGTGAGGCGGCCGCGCTCTCCGACGAGGCGCGGGAGGGGATGGACCTCTTCTTCGGGCGGGGGCGGTGCAACGCCTGCCACCTCGGCCCGAACCTCACCGACGGCCGCTTCCACAACATCGGGATCGGCTACGACGAGGAGGCGCCTCCGCCGCGCTCCGGGTTCTCCGATCCCGGGCGCTACGCGGTGACCGGCGAGCCGGACGACACCGGCGCCTTCAAGACGCCCACGCTCCGCGACGTGGCGCGCCGCGCGCCCTACATGCACGACGGCTCGGTGCCGACGCTGGCCGAGGCGGTCATGACCTACGTGCGCATCGAGTCGAACCCGTGGCTCGATCCGGCCATGCTCGAGGTGCGCCTCGCCCCGTTCGACGTGCGCCCGCTGGTCGCGTTCCTCGAGGCGCTCGATGGGACCGGGTTCGAGGACACGCCGCCCGCGTCGTTCCCGCGGTGAGCGCGCCTGCGGCGGCTCCTGTCCGCCGCGAGGCGCCAGGAGCCCGACTCCGTAACGTCCAGTCGGCGCGGGGCGCAGCAGACGACTCATGTGACGCGGTCACGGCGGGCAAGAGGACTTCAC
>DASTGH010000105.1:0-5136 GCA_035719345.1 Anaeromyxobacteraceae bacterium | reverse complement strand
AGGCGCGGGAGGCCGCGCGGCGGGCGGCGACGGCGCGCGCATCGGCGCGGGCGGCGGCGGGACGTCGCTCGCGAGCTGGCCGGGCTGGTAAGACTTGGCGCGAGCGGCGAGCGCAGCGTCCACGTCGTCGTACACGCCGTTCACCAGGTTCCGCAGCATCTCCTTGTGCTGCTCCTCCATGAGCTCGCGCACGACCTGGGTCAGGTTCGGCGCCCCGACGAGGTCGGCGTAGCCGGTCTTCTTCGAGGCGATGATGTTCCCGCCCACGAACAGGTGCGTGATGATGTGCGGGTTTCCGAGCCCGGAGTCCTCGGTCTGGATGTGATAGGCCTTCCCACGGTGCTTCACGTTGTGGTTGAAGCCGGGGACCATCTGCTTCACATCCGCCATCCCGCGAGGGTAGCGGATCCCGGCCCCGCCATCAACACCAGGGCCCTGATATTGCGGGGGAAAACCCACGTCCGGCGCTAGAGATCGACTTGTTCCGCGGCGTTCACGGCGCGTCCGAGGAAGCGCTCCGCCACCGCGATGAAGCGCGCGGGGGTGTCGGTGACGAAGAACCGGTGCCGCCCCCCGCCATCCGGCGCCTCCAGCCGCTCCGCCACCTCGCCCGCGATGGCGTCGGCGCTGTCGACGAGCGCGACGCCGGGCAGCTCGCGGGCGATGGCGCCCTTGAGCAGCGGGTAGTGCGTGCAGCCGAGGACGAGGGCGTCCACCCGCGCCGCGGCGAAGGGCGCGAGGTAGCGCCGCGCCACCGCGCGGACCACCTCGTCCTCGGGGTCGGTCCAGCCTTCCTCGGCGAGCGGGACGAAGAGCGGGCACGGCCGGGCGATCACCTCGGCGCCCGGGGCGCGCTCGGAGAGCGCGCGCTGGTACGCGCCGGAGGCGATGGTGCTGGGCGTCCCCACCACGCCGATGCGGCCGGAGCGGGAGGCGCGGGCCGCCGCGCGCGCGCCGGGCTCGACCACCCCGAGCACCGGGATGCCGAGCGCCGAGCGGAGCGCGGGGAGCGCCACGGCGGAGGCGGTGTTGCAGGCGACCACGAGCAGCTCCACGCCGCGCTCCGCCAGGAAGCGCGCGTTCCGCAGCGAGTACTGGGTCACCACCTCGGGCGACTTCGAGCCGTAGGGAACGCGGGCGGTGTCGCCGAGGTAGATGGTGTCCAGGCCCGGCAGGCGCGCCAGGATGGCCTTCTGGACGGTGAGGCCGCCGACGCCGGAGTCGAAGATGCCTACGAGGGGCATGGGGCCGCGCATCCTATCCGCACGCGCGCCGGAGCGGAACGGCTGCGGCGGCCGTCCGGGCGCGCGCCCGCTCCCCCGCCCGCGCTCTCCCCCTCAGGGCGCGCACGGCCCGGTCGCCTGCTGGAGCGCGGGCAGCGTCGCGACGTCGTCGGCGGCGTGGTCGAAGACGAACGGGACGCACATCTGGTACGCGGCGCGGAACGGGATCGTCGGTATGCCCGTGGGCGTGACGATCTGGATGAAGTCGACGCGGTACCGCCCGAACGGCGCGGCGGGGAAGACGAGCGGCGTACCGCAGGGGATCGAGGTGGGCGCGCGCGTCTGGTCGACGACCGCGTAGACCGTGCCGCGCGTCTCGTCCGACATGGAGAGCCACACGAAGCCGGACACCGGGCACGCCAGCTGGCCGGCGATGGAGTAGGTGAGGCCGAGGTCGTCCGCCACCGCGGCCGGCGTCGTCGCGACCTGCTGCGCGCCGGCGCAGCCCGCCGGGACCGTGACCGTCCGGCGGTCCTCGAAGCGCACGAGGCCGTCCGCGCCGATCCCCTGCACGGCGATCTCGTGCGCGCCCGGCGCCAACCCGGTGAGGCGCGTCCCTTCGCTGCGCGTGCCGCCCGCCGTGGAGACGCAGCCGCCATCCAGCTGGAACGCGGTGGTCCCGTCGACGAGCACGCGCACGCCGCCGACGGCGGAGGCGCCGGCGCAGTCGAACGGCAATCCCGCCGCGTCGGTGAACGGCGTCCAGGTGACGTCGAGGGCGGCGGGGTCGCAGCGGGACGACCCGCCACAGGCGGCGGTCAGTCCCACCGAGAGCGCGAGAGCTGCCGCCGCCCGGCGAGAAGAGAGGAGCGGGCGAGGCTCGTCCCCGGCCGCTCCGGATGCCGATGCGCGTGCGATCCCTACGGGCACTGTTGACCGGCGACGGCGACCGGCACGTCGACCGTGAACGCCTGGGTGAGCCCGTTGAACGCGACCGGCGCGCCGCAGAGCTGGTAGATGGTGCGCTGGTTCGTGGGCGGCGCGGTCGCGTCGTTCTGCGTCCCGGCGAGCGTCCGGAAGGTGTAGGTCTGGCCGAAGTCCAGGTCCGGGATCTGGAATGCGGGCGCGGCGCCGGCCACGTCGACGCACGGCACGAAGACGCTGGCGGCGTTCGGCACCGGCTGACCGAGCCCGTCGACGAGCTCGATGAAGAAGTTGTCCACGTCCGGTGCGCAGCTGGCGCGGCGGCCGAACGTCACCGACATCGTGAGCGTGCCGGTGGTCGCAGCCGGCACCGTGTCGACCGTGAAGGCCTGCCCGCAAGCGTTGCCGGGGATGGACAGCGTCTGCTGGTCCTCGTAGCGGAGCCGGCCGTTCAGGTCGTAGGCCTGCACGTCGAAGGTGTAGGTGCCCGGGGCGAAGTCGACGAGCCCGACGCCCTCGGTGCCGTTCGAGAAGGGCACGCACGGGATCGGCTGCGGCGCGCCGGAGCCGCTCAGGAACTGGGCCTGCCCGTTCACGAACACCTGGACGCTGGCCACGCCGGAGCCGGGGTCGGAACAGTTGAAGGGGCGGCCGCTGGAGTCGGTGAAGGTCTCCCAGTAGACGTTCACGACCGCGGGATCGCAGTGACTCGTCGTGCAGCCTCCGGCCGTGAGCGCGGCGGCGGCGGCGAGGATGGGGATGGCGCGTCGCATGGTGTCTCCTCCGGCGGGGCCCGGCGATTCCGCACCCTTTCGAGCAACCTGCATGCCACGGGACGAAGACGGAGCCGCCAGGTGTTTTATGCAGCGGGCTGTCGCCGCGCCGGCACGGGGCGTGTCCTCCGGGTCACAGCCGCACGTGTGGGGCTGCATCCCACGCGGCGCGGTTCCATCCTTGGACGCCCCGGCGAGCGCGTGCTAATGCTCGCCATTTCCGCACCCTTGCGAGATCCATGGTCCCGTCCCTCCCCATACCCACCGTGACCTTCCCACTCGCCGCCACCACCCGCCCGCTCGACTACTGGGAGGTGGTCACCCACTCCGGACCGATCGGCGTCGCGGTGCTGGCCCTGCTCGCGCTCGCCTCGGTCGTCTCCTGGGCCATCATCCTCAAGAAGTGGCTCCACCTGCGGCGTGCGCAGGACCAGTCGGTCAAGTTCCTCGAGACCTTCTGGCAGTCGAAGCGGCTCGACGCCATCTACCAGGCGGCCGAGGCGCTCTCCCACTCCCCCATCAGCCAGGTTTTCCGCGCCGGCTACGTCGAGCTGTCCAAGGTGACGGCGGCGCAGAAGAAGGACGCCGACGACGCCATGAGCGAGCAGCTCGGCGGCATCGAGAACGTGGAGCGCGCGCTCAAGCGTGCGGCCGCCGCCGAGGTGACCTATCTCGAGTCGACGGTCCCGTTCCTGGGCACCACCGCCAGCGCCGCGCCGTTCGTCGGCCTGTTCGGGACCGTGTGGGGCATCATGCGGGCGTTCAACGACATCTACCAGATGGGGAACGCCAACCTGGCGACGGTGGCGAAGCCGATCAGCGAGGCGCTCATCGCGACCGCGTTCGGCCTGGCCGCGGCCATCCCGGCGGTGGTCGCCTACAACTACTTCGTGTCGCGCATCCGGGTCCTCGACAGCGAGATGACGAACTTCTCGAACGACTTCCTGAACATCGTCCGGCGGCACTTCTTCTCCTGAGGACGCGGATCCGTGGCGCTCGGAACCAGCGGCTCGGGCCGCCAGACCCTCACCGAGATCAACGTCACGCCGCTCGTCGACGTGATGCTGGTGCTGCTCATCATCTTCATGGTGACGGCGCCGCTCATCCAGCAGGGCGTGGAGGTGAAGCTGCCGGACGCGCGGGCGCAGCCGGTCAAGGCGCAAGAGCAGAAGCTCGTGCTCTCGGTGAAGGCCGACCGGTCCATCTGGCTCGGCACGGACGAGAACCCGGCGCGCGTCGCCCTCGACGACCTCGAGGACCGGCTGCGGGGCAACGCCCGCGTCGCGCGCGACCACGAGCTGTACCTCATGGCGGACCGGCGGCTGCCCTACGGCTACGTGGTGGAGGTCATGGCGGCGGTGCAGCGCGCCGGCGTCACGAACCTCGGCATGATCACGAACCCGGCCCGCACCGAGGAGGACAAGGACAAGGAGGCGCGCGCACCGTGACCTCGCGTGCGCGCGCGCGCGCCGCGCCCGCCGTGCTCGCAGCGAGCCCGGTCGGCCCCGGCGCCGGGAGCGGGGCCGTGGTGCAGAGCCCGCTCCTCGTCCGGCGGGGCCGGCTCTGGCCGCTCGTCGTCGTCTCGCTCGCGCTGCACGTGTCGCTGGTGGCGGCGGTCGTCATCCTGCACGAGCCCACCGCCCGCATCGACCTCGCCCAGAAGCCCATCTCGGCGCGGCTGGTGCGGCTCGGCGAGAAGCGCCCGGAGCACTTCCTCCCGCGGAAGGAGGCGCCACCGCCCGAGCCCGCGCCGGCGGCAGCGCCGCAGCCCGCTCCGGCCGCCGTGGCGAAGCCCGCGCCCCCCGCTGCACCCGTGCCGCGGGCGCCGGCGGCGCCCCCGAAACCCCGGCCCAGCTCGGCCGCGGCCGGCGCCGGCGACGCGCTCGCGTCCGCTCTCTCGCGCGTGCGCCGTGACAAGGCGCTCTCCGAGCCCGTCTACGGCGACCCGAACGGCGATCCGTCGGGCGACTCGAGCGAGGGCGAGGGCGACCAGTACCTCGCGCTGGTGGTCCGGGCGCTGCGCGACTCGTACATCCTCCCTGCCACGCTGTCGGAGCCGGATCGCGCTCGGCTCCAGGCGACCGTGGTGCTCTACCTCGACCAGAACGGCGGGCTCCTCCGCTACGCCTTCGAGGCGCACAGCGGCAACGACGCGTTCGATTCGGCGCTGGAGCGGGCGATCCGGGCCGCCCGCATCCCGCCACCTCCGGCCGATC